>NZ_JBEZND010000043.1:0-82471 GCF_040706415.1 Streptomyces sp. NPDC048106
AGCCGAGCGTGGGGGAGTCGGCGACCGACGACAACGCCGCAGATCGGCGTGCCGGACCCCGCGTCTGCGCCAAGATCCGCCGGACACCCCCTAGGGCGGCGGGGCGCGGCCGCGGGTCTTCCCGCACGTGAAAGGGCCTGAAGGTCCGGGGAGTCGAGGCCGGGCGGGGGTTCACAGATCCCTGCCCTAGGGTGTCGCGCCATGGGATGGGGACCTTGGCGCAAGAAGGACGGGCCGGCCGCCGGCGAACCGGTCGGGCCGGTCGGGCCGGTCGGGCCGAAGGAGTCGCTGGTGCTGGGGCTGGTGGCGGAGCGGCTCGGTGGGCTCAGCGGGGCGGAGTGGGAGGTCGTCGGCGACCGGGTGCGCGGGCCGGGCCGGGTGGCCGTCGTACTCGGGCACGACCACGAGGGGTCCGAGGGGCATGTGGACCTCACCTTCGTGCTGGACACCGACCGCCCTGAGCACACCTCGCTCCCCGACTGCGTCTCCGGTCCCGGGGCCACGCCCGAGGCGAAGCTGGAGCGGGCCGTGCAGATGTGGGCGACGACCACCGGCACGGCCGTACTCGAGATGCTGGAGCAACGGGGGCGGTACGGCGCCCACTTCTCCCCGCAGGACCCGGACGGCTTCCCCGGCTGGCACGCGATCCAGGGCGGCATCGTCGGCTGGGGAGCCGGGCCCGAGCACGGCTCGGTACAGCGGTGGGCCGCCGAACAGGCGCTGCTGCCCCTGATCGCCCCCGCCGTGACCGCGCAGGGCCTGGCCCGCCGGGAACTGGTCGGCATCAAGTTCTTCTTCGGCACCTTCCACGGCAAGGACACCGCCGAGGTCCGGATCAACGGCCGTACGAGCGACCCGGCCTCGGCGGCGCTGCTCACCGCCGACTGGCCGCGCCCGCGGTCGGGCGGCGCCTACGCGCGGACATACGCCGTCCTGGTGCACACGGCCTGACCGGGCCGGCCCCGCGCCCGCGTCAGGCGGCGACGGCCGGAGCGGGCGTACGCGTCCTGCGGATCAGCAGGGACATCAGCGCCGCCGCCGCGCACAGGGTGCCCGAGGCGTACCAGACGAGGTCGTAGGAGCCGAAGACGTCGCGGGCGACGCCGCCGAGGTAGGCGACGAGGGCGGCGCCGACCTGGTGGGAGGCGAGGACCCAGCCGAAGACGATGGCGCTGTCGTCGCCGTACTGCTCCCGGCACAGGGCGAGGGTGGGGGGAACCGTGGCCACCCAGTCGAGGCCGTAGAAGACGATGAAGAAGAGCATCGGGGGGTGGACCGAGGGGGCCAGGAGCATGGGGAGGAAGACCAGGGACAGGCCGCGCAGGGCGTAGTAGAGCGCCAGCAGGCGGCGGGGTTCGAAGCGGTCGGT
Source organism: Streptomyces sp. NPDC048106 (assembly GCF_040706415.1). NCBI lineage: Bacteria > Bacillati > Actinomycetota > Actinomycetes > Kitasatosporales > Streptomycetaceae > Streptomyces > Streptomyces sp. NPDC048106. The sequence continues at coordinate 1,370 of NZ_JBEZND010000043.1, forward strand.
GAACCAGCCGGAGGCGATGGTGCCGACGACGTCGAACAGGCCGATCACCGCGAGCAGCGAGGCCGCGGTCGTCACCGGCATGCCGTGGTCGTGCTCGGCGGGCACGAAGTGGGTCTGGACCAGGCCGTTGGTGGAGGCGCCGCAGATCGCGAAGGTGCCGGCGAGGAGCCAGAAGGTGCCGGTGCGGACGGCGGCCGACAGGACCGTGAGGGTGCGGCGGGCGGCGCCCTTGGCCGGGGGCGGCTTCGGTATGAACTCCGTCGAGCCGTGGGGATTCAGGCCGACGTCGGCCGGGTGGTCGTGGAGCAGGAGCCAGACGAAGGGGACGACGGCGAGGGCGGCGAGGGCGACGGTCACGGCGGCGGGCCGCCAGCCGTGGTGTTCGACCATCCAGGACAGCAGCGGCAGGAAGACCAGTTGGCCGGAGGCGGACGCGGCGGTCAGGATGCCGCTGACCAGTCCCCGCCGCGAGGTGAACCAGCGGTTGGTGACCGTCGCCGCGAAGGCCAGCGCCATCGCGCCGGTGCCGAGCCCGACCATCAGGCCCCAGCACAGCCACAGCTGCCACGCCGCCGTCATCCACACGGTCAGCCCGGAGCCGACCGAGATCACGGTCAGCGCCACCGCGACCACGCGCCGGATGCCGAAACGGTCCATCAGCGCGGCGGCGAACGGCGCGGTCAGGCCGTAGAGCGCGAGGTTGAGGGAGACGGCCGCGCCGATGGTGCCGTGCGACCAGCCGAACTCCTGGTGCAGCGGGTCGATCAGCAGGCCGGGCAGGGAGCGGAAGGCGGCCGCGCCGGTGATCGTGACGAAGGTGACGGCGGCGACGAACCAGGCGCGGTGCACGCGCGGGCGCGTCCGGGGGCGCGGACCGGGCGGGGTGGCCTGGGCGGGGTCTGCGGCGGGGTGTGTCTGGGTCACGGCGTCCAGCCTCGGTTTTTCTTTCCCGCGCATCGAGTGGCCCGACGGACAGCATTCGCTAGGATCCGGCCATGAGTGTCGCCGAGGAGTTCCGTCCGCACCGGGTCGCCGTCCTCGCCCTCGACGGGCTGCTCCCCTTCGAACTGGGCATCCCGCACCGCGTCTTCGGCCGCCCCAGGGACGCGCGGGGACGGCATCTGTACGACGTCTTCACCTGCTCGGTACGGCCCCCGGGCCCGGTCGAGACGGACGCCGACTTCGCCATCCACGTGCCGCACGGCCCGGAGGCCCTGGCCCGCGCCGACACGGTGATCGTCCCGGCGTCCTACGAGCTAGGCCCGGTCTTCGAGGAGGGCCGGCTGACCGGGGAACTGGCCGCCGCGTTCGCCCTGATCCGGCCCGGCACCCGGCTCGCCTCCATCTGCACCGGGGTGTACGTCCTCGCCGCCGCCGGCCGCCTCGACGGCCGCCCGGCGACCACCCACTGGGCCGAGGCGGAGCACTTCCAGCGGCTGTTCCCGAGGATCCGGGTGGACGCGGACGTGCTGTTCATCGACGACGGGGACGTGCTGACCTCGGCCGGGGTGGCCGCCGGGATCGACCTGTGCCTGCACATGGTGCGCCGCGACTTCGGCGCGGCCGTCGCCAACGACGTGGCCCGGCGCATGGTCGTCCCCCCGCACCGCGACGGCGGCCAGGCCCAGTACATAGCGCGCCCGGTGCCCGACCCGCAGCTCGCGACCACCACCGCCGCCCGCGCCTGGGCGCTGGCCCGGCTGCACGAGCCGATCCAGCTACGCGACCTGGCCGAGCAGGAGGCCATGTCGGTGCGCACCTTCACCCGCCGCTTCCGCGAGGAGGTCGGCGTCAGTCCCGGGCAGTGGCTCATCCAGCAACGGGTCGAGCGGGCCCGGCAGTTGCTGGAGTCGACCGACCTCTCCATGGACCAGGTGGCCCGCGCGGCGGGCTTCGGCACGGCCCAGTCGATGCGGCAGCACCTCCAGCAGGCACTGGGGGTGACGCCGACGGCCTACCGGCGGACGTTCCGGCCGCTCACCGTGGAGCAGTGACGCGGAAGGCGACCGGCGGGGGGACTTGTCCACAGCCTGTGGACAGTGCGGGCGTGCCGCGCCTTCCCGCGACCGCGGGGTCCACCACGCGGGCACCCCGGCGCATCATGACGCGCCGGGGCTACACCGCTTCGAAGGCGAAGTCGTCATACGCGGACGGATCGCCCCCGCACGCCACCGCCGCGCTCCCCTCCCTGCGCGCGCTGCGGTCCACCTCGCACCAGATGCTCTTGCCGGTCCCCTCGCGGCTCCAGCCCCAGCGGTCGGCGAGGCAGTCCACGAGGGCGAGGCCCCGGCCGCCGGTGGCGTCACCGCCGACGCAGCGCGGCACCGGGGCGCGGGAGCAGGTGTCGGTCACCTCCACGCGCACCGTGGGCGCGGGGGCGGTGGCCTGGGTGCCCGGCAGGGAGAGGCGCAGGACCGCCGGACGGCCGGTGTGCACCACGGCGTTGGTCACCAGCTCGGAGACGAGCAGGACCAGCGTCTCGGCCACCGGCTCGTCGGCCGCTATGCCCAGCCCGTCGAGCCGCGAGCGGGCCCACTTCCTGGCGCGCCCCACCTCCGCGGGGTCGGGCCGGATCTCCAGCTGCACTTGAAGCACCTGCACCGCTCACACCATCCGAACCGGCGGGACCGCGACCCCACGCCACCGAACCGCCCCGGCGCGAGCCGTGACGACGATCACGAGGGCCACGATCGTAGCCATTTCCTGCATGGCCTGGACAACAGCCAGAGCAAGGGTCACGGAACGTGATCTCCTTGCCTCACAGCATGGTTGACGTACAGTCACCCCAACAAGCGCTTCGGGCATATTCCCTCGCGAAGGAGTACGCGTAGGGCATACTGTGCGACGCTTGCGCCGGGGAGTCGAACAGGCGGGGGCTCCCGCCCGGTCCGCCCCGCGAGCAGTGGCGCGCACGGCATGTCCCGGCGCCGCCCCAGGGGCACCGCCGGCACCGCCCGCGCTCGCAGCCACTCGCATCCCACACAAGGTACCGGAGCACCGCCCGACTGCGGGCCGTGACGAGCCCCCGTGAAGGGCACAACCCGGTCTCAACGCTTCGTAGTTTCGGCCGCCACGATCCGCGACATCTTGGGCCATGGCTTCGGTCTCGGCGCAGGGCAACGGCACGCGGGTGTGCGGCTCGGCGCCGAGGATTTCCTCACTCTCCGTAATTTCGCCCGCCCGTCGCGCCCGCCTGCGCGCCCGCCTCGGACGCGGCTGGACGCCCGCGTCCCAGGTGGCGGCCATGCCGCCGGACATCCGGAGGCGGCGCGCGCGGCGGCCTCGTCCGCGGGCGACCGCGCGGCGGCGGGGCCGGCCGGGCCCCGGTGACGGCGGCCGCGCGGACGACGGTCCGCGCGCCACCGGCGCACGCCGCCGGGTCTCCGCGAGGGTGCCAGACGGTCCCGGAACGCCCCGCCGGGCCGCCCGAACTGCTCGCGCGTCCGGGCGTGTTGCGCGGTCGGCACGCGCGGCCCCGCCCTCCCGCCCGGTGGGATCAGGCGGGCGTGACGGCCGTCGTCCCCGGCTCCCGGGGCGCCGCGTCGGAGGTGTCGCTGAGGCCGAGCCGCAGGTGTTCCACGTGGTAGATGGCCTGGTCCAGGAGTTCGGCGACGTGGTTGTCGTAGAGCGAGTACACGACCGAGCGGCCCTTGCGGGTGCCGACGACGAGCCCCAGGTTGCGCAGCAGGCGCAGTTGATGGGAGCAGGCGGACTGCTCCATGCCGACCTCGGCGGCCAGTTCGGTCGCGGGCAGCGGGCCCTCGCGCAGGCGGGCGAGGATGAGCAGCCGGGACGGGGTCGCCAGCGCCTGGAGGGTGTTCGCGACCCTGGCGGCGTTCGCGGCGTCCAGCCGCGCGCGGGGGACGCTCGTGGCTGACTCTGCGGCTCCGTGACCCATGGGTTCATGCTACGACACCACACATGAACACATGAATGCCTCTTCATTCATTCCTGCTACGGTGGGGACAGCCCGTCGTCACGTCCCCGACCGGAGAAGGGCCCCGCTCCCATGTCCTCCACCCTCACCCGCCCTCCGGCCGAGGCCGGTGCCGCCCGCGAGACGGTGGCGCCCCGGCGGCGCACCCGCGTCTTCGCGCTGCCCGAGGCCCGTTGGGCGGCGGCCGCGCTGGTGCTGTTCCTGGTCGCGTTGCCGCTGTACCTGACCGCGGCGCCCGCGTGGACGTGGGGGCCGCTGTTCGCGGCGGTCTACGTCACCGGCGGCTGGGAGCCCGGTTGGGCCGGTCTGCGGGCGCTGAAGGACCGCACCCTGGACGTGGATCTGCTCATGGTCGTCGCCGCGCTCGGGGCGGCGGCGATCGGGCAGGTGCTGGACGGCGCGCTGCTGATCGTCATCTTCGCCACCTCCGGCGCGCTGGAGGCGATCGCCACGGCCCGGACCGCGGACTCGGTGCGCGGCCTGCTCGATCTCGCCCCCGCCACGGCCACGCGGCTGACCGACGCGGGCGGGGAGTCGCGGGTGCCCACCGAGGAGCTGCGGACGGGCGACACGATCCTGGTGCGGCCGGGTGAGCGGATCGGCGCCGACGGGCGGGTGCTGGACGGGGCGAGCGAGGTCGACCAGGCCACCATCACGGGCGAACCGCTGCCCGTGGTCAAGGAGGCCGGGGACGAGGTGTTCGCCGGCACGCTGAACGGCACCGGCGCGCTGCGGGTGAAGGTCGAGCGGGATCCGTCCGACTCGGTGATCGCGCGGATCGTGGCCATGGTCGAGGAGGCCTCCGAGACCAAGGCGCCGACCCAGCTCTTCATCGAGAAGGTCGAACAGCGCTACTCGCTCGGCATGGTCGCGGCGACGGTGGCGCTGTTCGCGCTGCCGCTGCTGTTCGGCGCCGAACTGCGCGCCACGCTGCTGCGCGCGATGACGTTCATGATCGTGGCGTCTCCGTGCGCGGTGGTGCTGGCCACCATGCCGCCGCTGCTGTCGGCGATCGCGAACGCCGGGCGGCACGGTGTGCTGGTGAAGTCGGCGGTGGTCATGGAACGCCTCGGGCAGGTCGACGCGGTCGCCCTGGACAAGACCGGCACCCTGACCGAGGGCATGCCGCGCGTCACCGACGTCCGCCCGTCGGCCGCCGCCGGCCTGACCGGGGACGAGCTGCTGCGGCTGGCGGCCGCGGCCGAGCACCCCAGCGAACACCCGCTGGCCCGCGCGATCGTGGACGCCGCCCGCGTCCGGGGCCTGGACCTGCCGCCGGCCGAGGACTTCGCCTCGACGCCGGGCGCGGGCGTGCGGGCCAGGGTGGCGGGCCGTACCGTCGCGGTCGGCAGCCCGGCCCGGCTCGGGGGCGACCACAGCGCCCCGCCGGCCGTCGCCGAGCTGGAGCAGGAGGGCCGTACGGCCGTGCTGGTCACCCTCGACGGCACGCCGGCCGGGGTGCTGGGCATCGCCGACCGGCTGCGCGCGGAGGGCGCCGCCACGGTCGCCGCCCTGACCGGGCTGACCGGCACCGGCGCGGTGCTGGTGACCGGCGACAACCCGCGCGCGGCGGCCCGGCTCGCCGCCGAGACCGGCATCACCGACGTCCGCGCGGGCCTGCTCCCGCAGGACAAGGTCGCCGTCGTACAGGAGCTGGAGCGGGCGGGCCGCAAGGTGCTCGTGGTCGGCGACGGCGTCAACGACGCCCCCGCCCTGGCCGCCGCCCACACCGGCGTCGCCATGGGCCGCGCCGGCTCCGACCTCGCCCTGGAGACGGCCGACGCGGTCGTGGTCCGCGACGAACTGGCCACCATCCCCGCCGTCGTACGCCTCTCCCGCCAGGCGCGCCGCCTGGTGGTCCAGAACCTGTGCGTCGCCGCCCTGTTCATCACGGCCCTGGTCGTCTGGGACCTGGCCGGCACCCTGCCGCTCCCCCTCGGCGTCGCGGGCCACGAGGGCTCCACCGTCATCGTCGGCCTCAACGGCCTGCGCCTGCTGACGGACGGCACGTGGCGCCGCGCCCGCGCGGGCGGTGCCCGTGGCTGACCAGGCTCAGCGGACCGGACGCGTCACATCCTGCTCAACGACGCCGTCGCGTACAGCACGTCCCTGATCGCCGTCCTGTCGCCGAGTTGGCCCGCGGCTGCTTCCTCCGGGAGGAGGTGGCCCGCGGCCAGGTGGCAGAACTCCAGGGAGTCGAGGGCGACATGGGCTACTTCGAGGTCGGTGGAGGGGGTGGCGGCGGGGGAGTCGAGGGGGATCAGCCAGTTGCCGCCCGCGGGGCCCTCGATCTCCAGGCGGAGGGTGCGGCCGGGGTGGCCGGCCGGGGTCAGGTGGCGGGCGGTGCGCGGCGGGGTGGAGCGGCCGGAGCGGCGGCGGGCGGCCAGGGCGCCGGGGAGGAGGCGGACGGTGAGGTCGATCATCTTGTTGAGGTGGCGCGGGGCCGGCGGGCGGTACGGGTAGTCCACGGCGTCCGCGATGTCCTCCGCGTGCACCCAGCAGCCGAAGGCGCGGTCCAGCATGGCGTCGTGCAGCGGGAGGCGGAAGTCGCCGCAGGAGACGGGGAGTCCGCGCGCGCTGCCGCCCGTGAAGGACACCGTCCGCACCAGGCTGTGGCTCTGCTCGCGCCAGGGGACGCGGACCGCGCGGGTCCCCGGGAAGGGGGTGGACCGCCACAGCGCCTCCGTGCGGGCCGCCGGGCCGGTCGCTCCCGCCGGGTCCGCCGCCGGGTCGTCCAGGCCGAGCGCCGTGGCGATCATGCCGTCCACGGCCAGCAGGTGCGCGATCACTCCGGCGACGGTCGTACGACGGCTCGTCTGCACGTCGTGCTCGAACCACCGCAGCAGCACCGGCGCGTGCCACTCCGCGTCCCCGAAGTCCTGGAGCAGCGCGTCCAGGCGGGCGGTCTCCGCGTCGTACGGCGTGGCCCACTCGGGTACCGGGATGCGCGGCGGCCTGCGGTCGAGGCAGGCGTCCAGGACGCGGGTGCGCAGCGCCGGGTCGAGGTCGAGGGTCTCGGGCTGGTGCAGCAGGCCGACCGCCTCGCGCAGCCGGCGGGCCTCGTCGGCGCAGCCGCCGCAGTCGCCCAGGTGCAGCTCCACGGCCGCCGTCTCCGCCGCCGAGCAGGCGGCCAGCGCCCACGCGCCGAGCAGCGACTTCAAGACGTCGTGCGACAGGTCGGGCGGCACGGACGGCTCCTCGCCCCGGCCGCCGGGGTCGGGCAGTGGGGGTGCGCCGTCCTCCGCGAAGGTACGGGGCGTCGGTATCCGCCGCCCGTGGGGCCTTCCGTATCCCGCCCGGAACTCCTCCGCCCCGCTCATGCCGCACCGCCGTAGCCCGGAGGAGTCCCCGCGTCGTGCGCGGTGGACAGGAGTTGGAGTCCCAGGCGGAGCCGGCGCCGGGCCTCGTCCTCGGTGACGCCCAGATCGGCGGCCGTCTGGCGGTAGTCGCGGCGCTGGAAATAGGCCAGTTCGAGGGCGCGGCGCAGCGGGAGGGGCATGGAGTGCACGATGTAGTCGGCGCGGGCGGCCACGGAGGCGCGGCGCACCTTGCTCTCCAGGTCCTCGCCGCTCACCAGTTCCTCCACGTCGTCCGGCCCGCCGGCGCCCGCCGGGCCGCCCGGCCACCCGCCGCGGCGCAGTTCCTCCCGGTCCCGCAGCCGCTGGACGGCGAGGCGGTGGGTGACGGCCGCGATCCAGGTGCGCAGCGGGCCCTGCTTCGGGTCGTACGTCTCGGGGTGTTCCCAGACGTGTGCGAAGACCTCGCGGGTGACGGCGTCGGCGGCCTTCTCCTCGCCGAGGACGCGGTGGGCCAAACTGTGCACCAGTGAGGCGAAGCGGTCGTACGCCTCGCCCAGGGCGGCGGCCTCACCACGGGCGAGCCGCTGCTGCATCTTGCGGTCCCAGCGTGGTGGTGCGTCCTTCTCGGCCATGGGGTCCCCTCCCCTCGCCCGTCGTGCGACGTTGTCCCGAATGTAGTCGGCACGGCCGACAGCGCACGCCTCTTTGTGGCAAAGCGCACCATGGGAACGCCGCAGCTGATAGTGCCCCCTTCACACTTTCTCCACGCACCGCACGCGCATATCCGATCGAAGAGGATCGGTAATGACTGAAACAAACCCCTAAACGATCATGTGCTGTTTGCCGCATCGAGTTTCAGGGAAACGCGGCTGGGCAGCCGCGCGGAATGAAACGTAGGAACTGCTTCCGGTTCCGGGCGGTTCCGGGAGAACCCGCGAGCGGAGGGGCTGGGCCGTGGCTTTCAATGTGACCGGCGTCGAGAGAGGCGAGTGGGCCGTGCTCCAAGTACGCGGCGAACTGGACCTCATGACCTCGCCGGTGCTGCGCCAACGCGTGCACGACGTCGTGGCCGAGGGCCACCACAGCCTGGTCGTGGACCTCTCCGACGTCTTCTTCTGCGACTCCAGCGGCGTCGGCGTGCTCGTCGCCGCCCGCCGGCTGATCCGCTCCTGCCAGGGCCGGCTGCGGCTGATCCTGCCCGACCGGGGCGCCGACGACGGCTCGCACGTCAACCGGGTCCTCGGCGCGCTCGGGGTGCGCCGCCTCTTCGACTGCCATCCGGACCTCGGCTCCGCCACCACCGAGGAGGCGGGGCCCCTTTCAGCCTGAGATCCACACGCACGGGGGTTTTGCGGCAGGAGCACGCCCTTGTCGCGAAATTGCCCCAGTCTTGGCACAACCATCGGTTTTCCGTCACTTTGCCGTCACCCACGCCGTACGCTCCGTGCGAGATCACCCCCACGCACACGTAAGGCGGCCCGAACAGACATGGTCAGCACCGAGTACGAGCGCAGGATCGCCGCCCGGTTCGCCACCTTCGACCAGGACGGCAACGGGTTCATCGCCCGTGAGGACTTCAACTCGGTGGCCAAGGCGCTGCTCGCCGAGTTCGCCGTGGCCGCCCGCTCCGACAAGGGACAGGCGCTCTACGCCGGCGCCGAGGCGTTCTGGCAGGGCATGGCCGGGATCGCGGACCGCGACGGTGATCAGCGCATCACCCGCGAGGAGTTCGTGGGCGGCGCGGTCAAGCGGCTGCGGGACAACCCCGAGCGGTTCGCCGAGATCGCCCGCCCCTTCCTGCACGCGGCGCTGGCCGTCGCGGACGTCGACGGCGACGGCCGGGTCACCGTCGCGGACACCGCGCGGCTGCTGCGGGCGTGCCAGGTGCCGCAGGAGATCGCCGGGCCCGTCGCCGCCGCGCTGGACGCCGACGGCGACGGGGAGATCGACGAGCGGGACATCGTGCCCGCGTTCGCGCGCTACTTCACCATCGCCGAGCAGTAGGACGGCGGCCGGGCGCGGCGGGAGGTCAGGCGAAGACCACCGTGCGGCGCCCGTTCAGCAGGATCCGGCGCTCCGCGTGCCACTTCACCGCGCGCGCGAGCGCCTGGCACTCCACGTCCCGGCCGATCGCCACCAACTGGTCCGGGGTCACGTCGTGCCTGACCCGCTCGACCTCCTGCTCGATGATCGGCCCCTCGTCGAGGTCGGCCGTCACGTAGTGCGCCGTGGCGCCGATCACCTTGACGCCGCGGGCGTGCGCCTGGTGGTACGGCTTGGCGCCCTTGAAGCTCGGCAGGAAGGAGTGGTGGATGTTGATGATCCGGCCACTGAGCTGCTTGCACAGGTCGTCCGAGAGCACCTGCATGTAGCGCGCGAGCACGACCAGTTCGACCCGCTCCTCGCGGACGATGTCGAGCAGCCGGCCCTCGCCCTCCGCCTTGGTGTCCTTGGTGACCGGAATGTGGTGGAACGGGATGTTGTAGGAGCCGACCAGCTCCTCGAACTCGGTGTGGTTGGAGACCACGCCGACGATCTCCACCGGCAACGCGCCGGTCCGGGCCCGGAACAGCAGGTCGTTCAGGCAGTGCCCGAACTTGCTGACCATCAGCAGGACGCGCATCTTCGCGTCGGCCCGGTGGATCTGCCACTCCATGCGGAAGGAGTCGCCGATCGCGGCGAAGCTCGCGCGCAGCTTGTCCACGGTGACCGGCGCCTCGGCCGTGAAGTGGACGCGCATGAAGAACAGGCCCGTGTCATGGTCGCCGAACTGCTGGCTGTCCTCGATGTTGCAGCCGGTCATGAACAGATAGCTGGACACGGCGTGCACGATCCCCTTCTTGTCCGGGCAGGACAGCGTGAGGACGTACTGGTCGGCCGGTGCGGCGGCGGGCGCGGGCTGCTCGTTCATGCAACTCAGGGTCCCACACGGACCCCCCGCGACGGGTCGGCGTCCGCTACGCGGACCGGGTCAGAATCCGCAGCACTTCCAGGCTCTTCGGCGGCGCGTCCGCGTCCTCCCCGTCGCTCGCCGCCATCCGCACGTGCGCGTCCCGCGCCGCGCGCACGGCCTCCGGCCAGCCCGGATGATCGACGTAGGCGGAGACCGGCGCGTCCGGACCGACCTGGTGCACTATCCGCAACACCCGCAGTACGGCGGTGTCGACGAGCGCCGCCTCCTGCGAGTCGCGGAAGATGGTGCCGACGTACTTCTCCGCGGACCAGTTGTCCAGCCAGGTGTCCTCCACCAGCCGGTACACCGCGTCGGTGACGTCGCCGTAGCCGTCGACGCCGGCCAGCCAGACCTCCCGCTGGAAGACGGGATCGGAGAGCATGTGCAGCGCCGAACGCACATGTGTGCGCCAGCGCCACCACGGCATGTCGTTCAGAGGCATGCCGCCCATGGTGGAGGAGCGACGGCCGCGACGGGAAGAGTTCTCCGAACCTTGCACGGTCACCGATCGTACGTTCATCGGTCCGGGCGTCGCAGCGGCCCCCGCAATTCACCCAGGGGTCACCGTCCGTTGACCATGGATCACTCACGGGTTAGCGATGTGCGGGAATCGTACGGATTCATGACCGGCAGGCCCCGCACCACCCGCACGTCCCCCCTTCTCCCCGTCCCGTCCGTCCCGTCCGTCCCGTCCGTCCCGTCCGCGGCACCTTCCGCCCGCCGCAGGACGGCCGCCCTGGGTGCGATGGCCCTGTGCGCTTCGCTGACGGCCGGATGCGGAAACCTTCCCTCACTCGCGGGCTCCCCGGACCCCGTCAAGGTCATGACCTGGGCGCCGCAGGACACCGGCGCCACCAACAAGCCGGGCATGCCGGCGATGGCCCTCGCCTACGCGAAGTGGATCAACTCCCAGGGCGGTGTAAACGGCCGCCGGCTCCAGGTCCTGACCTGCAACGACCACAACGACAGCGTCGCGGCCGCCCAGTGCGCCCGGCGCGCGGCCGCCGAGGGCGTGGTCGCCGTCGTCGGCTCCTACAGCCAGTTCGGCGACTCCTTCCTCGCCCCGCTGGAGAGCGCCGGCATCCCCTACATCGGGGGCTACGGCGTCACCACCGACGAGTTCACCGGAACGATGTCGTACCCGGTCAACGGCGGCCAGCCGGTGCTGCTCGCCGGTCTCGGCAGGGCGCTCGCGGCGAGCTGCGGCCCGGTCTCCCTCGTCCGCCCGGACAGCATCGCGGGCGACGAGCTGCCCGCCCTGCTCGACTCCGGCCTGAAGGCGGGCGGGCACTCCAAGGCGCGTGACCAGCTCGCCGCGGAGGACCTCACCGAGTACGGCGACCAGTCCCGCGAGGCGCTGCGGTACGCGGCTGGCGACGCGCTGAAGCAGGGGTGCGTGGTGCCCGCGCTCGGCGACCGCACGGACACCTTCATGGACTCCTTCCGGCGGGAGCGCGCGGACCACCCGGCGATCCGGCTGGGCACGGTGCTGGGCAACGTCGACCAGACGGTGGTCAACGCGACGGGCGGATCGTCGGGGCCGTACGAGGGGGCGTACGTCAGCGGCTGGTACCCGCCCGCGAGCGACGCGCGCTGGCAGCCGATGAAGCAGGTGATCGACAGGGAGGCCTTCGGCGACAACCGCATCGACCCCGCGGACGCCGGGGTGCAGACCACCTGGATCGCCTACACCGTGCTGAAGGCCGTCCTGGAGAGGATCGGCGACGGCGAGGTGAGCGCGGGCTCCGTGCGCCGGACCCTGGACGGCGGCCTGCGCGTCTCCACCGGGGGCCTCACCCCCGCCCTCCGGTGGTCCTACGAGGGCAAGCTGGCCTCGGTCGGCTTCCCGCGGATGGTGAACGCCGACGTCACCCTCCAGGTGGTGCGGGACGGCCGGCTGGTCGCGGCCCGCAGGGGCCTCGGCGGGATCGACGGCGCCACCGACATGACCGGGACCCTGGAGAACGCGGACGTGCAGTAGGCCCACGCCCGCGCCCCAAAGGCCCGCCGGTCAGAGCTGGGTGGGCTGGCGCTGGGTCAGGCCGTACTTCGCGGCGATGGTGTTCCACAGCGCCGCCGCCTTCACCTTCTGCTGGCTCGCGGTGCCGCTCTCGCGGGTGGCGGCCTGCGTCTCGCTGGTGGTCTTGGCGTGCCCCTTGTGGCAGGTCTTCTTGCCGCCGTTCTTGACCTGGTCGGCCCAGGCCGCGTAGTGGTTGTCGGCCGCGGCCGAGGCCTGCCAGGCCTTGGTCAGGGCGGCCGTCAGGGCGGCGTTGTTCGGCAGCTTGTCCACGCCGAGCTTGCCGAGCCGGGTGACCAGCTGGCTGCGCTGCCCGGCCGCGCTGCGCAGGCTGGAGGCGGCGCCGTCGAGGCTCGCGCACTGCTTGACGTCGGCCACCGACTTGATCACCGAGGCCCGGCTGCTGCCGCTGTCGGCGAGCAGCTTGTCCAGCTCGACCGCCTGCGCGCGCGCCGGGTCGACGGCGGGCGCGGAACTCTGCGGCGCCGCGGAGGTGGCGGCCACCGTCTTGTTGTCGGCGGTGTCGCCCGACGAGCCGCCGCTCTTGCTGAGCAGCGCGCCCGCGCCGACGCCGACCACGACGATGCCGACGCCGATGGCCGCGATCAGGGGCACCTTCGACGGGCGGCGCCGCGGCCGCTCGTCCTGCCCGTCGTCGTAGCGCGTGTACGGCGACCGGGGGGAGTCGTACGGCGGCTGGTGGGCGTCCGCGTGCTCGACGCGCGGGAGCTGCTGGGTGGCGCCGGCCGGGGCGTCGCCGCCGGCCGGGCCGTTGCGGAAGAGGTTGTCGAACTCGGCGGGCGGCTGCCGGTCCCCGCCCTGCCCCTGCGCCGGGTCCTGGCCCTGCGCCTGGTACGGCGGGATGTACTGGGTGGCCTCGGCGTCGGGCGACGCGGGCGGCGCCGGCTGCTTGTTGAGCCCGAGGTAACGGGTCTCCTCACCGGCCGACTCGGGGGGCAGCGACCCGGCGGCCACCGGCGGTATGTACTGCGTGGCGCCCTCGTCGGCGGGGGCGGCGGACACCGGCGGCAGGTAGTGGGTCGCGTTGTCCACGGCCGGGGGAAGCGGAGCGGCCGCCTGACCGGGGGCCGGGTACTGCGGCTGCTGGGGCTGGTGCGGCTGGTGGTGCCCCTGCTGCTGGTAGGGGTCCTGCGTCCCGTACCCCGGCTGCGGGCCGCCGTACGACGCCTGCTGCCCGCCGCCGTACGACGGGGCCGGGGCGCCCTCGGGGGGCAGCGGGCCCGCGCCGGACGGGGGCTGGGCACCCGGCCCACCGTGGTCGCCCCACTGCTGGGCGGCCGCCGGGGGCCAGCCCTGGCCCTGCGCTCCGGCCTGGGGCGCCTGCTGCTCGGGCCCCCAGGATCCGCCCCAGGCCTGACCGCCGGCGGGCGTGTTCATGCCCGGCCGCAGGGGCTCTCCTCCGTCGGAGGGCAGCACGACGCCTTCGTGCGCGGGCTGCGCCGAAAACTCCTCGCCCTGTCCACTCTGCGTCACCGGGACTCCTACCAATGGGGGACCTTGTGAATCGTCGGCTCACGCTACCGGGTCCCCCGAGCCGGTTGCCACGCAGCTCAGTCCACGGCCTCCCCACCTGTGACGGCAGTAACAGAACGGCCCCGCGCGACGCTGTATACGGCACCCGGAGCCCATCCGGGTGGCGTTCGCCACATGTTCAGATGGGCGCGGGGCCGGTGTTCACGCGGCCTGCTGGAGGTCGAGGCGGGCCCCGAACTCCCGTACGACCGCCTCGTCCCGGAAGGGTTCGAGCCGTTGTTGCAGGTCGTCCAGGTACTCCGCGCCCCGGTTGGAGCGCAGCGTCTCCAGCAGTTCCACCGCCTTCATGCCGGTGGCGCAGGCCTGTTCCACCTCGCGCTGCTGGACCTGGGCGGTGGCGAGCAGCACATAGCCGATCGCGCGCCGGCGGGCCCGGGAGCCGGGATGCCCGGCGAGGGACTGCTCGGCGTAGCGCGCCGACTGCTCGGGCTGCCCGAGATCGCGGTGGCAGTGCGCCAACTCGTCGGCGAGATAGGCCTCGTCGAAGTGCCGGATCCACACCGGGTCGTCCCCGGAGTCGTCGTCGCACTGCTCCATCGCGGAGACCGCCCGCGCGATCGCGCCGCCCGCCGCGCGCCCGTCGCCGAGCAGCGCGTGCCCGCGCGCCTCGGCCGCGTGGAACATCGCCTCCGCCCGGGGGGTCGCATGCCCGCGTGCGCCCTCCTGCGCGGCGCGCGCCAACTGGGCGATCTCGCGCGGGTTTCCGAGCTGGGCGGCGAGATGGCTCATGGACGCGGCGAGGACATAGCCGCCGTAACCGCGGTCCCCGGCGGCCTGGGCGAGGCGCAGCGACTGGATGTAGTACCGCTGGGCCAGGCCGGGTTGGCCGGTGTCCACCGCCATGTATCCGGCGAGTTCCGTCAACCGGGCGACGGCGCCGAAGAGTTCGCGCCCGGTCGACTCCCGGTAGGAGCCCGCGAGGAGTCCGGAGACGACACTGTTGAGGTAGTGCACCAGGACCGGGCGCACATGTCCGCTGCCGTACTGGTGGTCCAGGTCGGTGAGCGCCTGGGTCATGGACCGCACGGCGGCCACGTCGGCCTGGCCCACGCGCGGGCCCGCCTGCCGGGCCACCTGGGCGTCCGGCGCGGAGATCAGCCAGTCGCGGCTGGGCTCGACCAGCGCGGACGCGGCGACCGAGGAGCCGGAGAGGAAGTCCCGGCGCCCCACGTCGCTGCGCCACAGCTCGCAGACCTGCTCGATGGCCCCCAGCACCGTGGGCGAGAACTGGAGACCGACCCCGGAGGCGAGGTTCTTGCCGTTGGCCATGCCGATCTCGTCGATCGTGACCGGGCGGCCCAGCTTGCGGCCGAGCGCCTCCGCGATGATCGCGGGGGCCCGGCCCCGTGGCTGCTGGCCGCGCAGCCAGCGGGCCACGGACGTCTTGTCGTAGCGCAGATCGAGGCCGTGTTCGGCGCCGCACATGTTGACCCGCCGGGCCAACCCGGCGTTGGAGCACCCCGCTTCCTGGATGAGTGCCTGCAGCCGTTCGTTCGGCTGCCTCGCCACGAGAGGCCTTGCGGCCATGTGCTACCCCCTGCGAACCCCTGGAGCGTGACCTTTCGGAAAGATCACTGCCCAGCCGACATACCGTCAATGCGTGACATGTGCGGTTTGCCGGGTACCGGCTGATGCCAATCCCCTTCCTGGCTACCCAACTCACGCCCTGCCTCCTCCCACGCGCCCCCGCAGGTGCACCCATGCGCCCCGGACGGTCGGCGATGCTCCTCCCCGGGCCGGGCAGGGGCCGTAACTCCAGGTGGGTGCGGGAGTTGAGTGGGACGTGGAAGAGACGATCGCGGCCGCCGAAGACAGTCAGACCGCCGGGCGGATCCCGCAGCAACGCGGGGAGTCGCCGCAGGAAACCGCCGTACGCTACGCCGAGGAACGGCACTGGGACGTGTTCCCGGGCACCTGGCTGGAACCCGTCTCCGGCATGCCGCGCTGCTCGTGCGGCGACGCGTCCTGCCCTGCGCCGGGTGCGCACCCCGCGCGCCCCGACTGGGCGAGCCAGGCGACGGGGAGCGCGACGGTGGTGCGGCGGCTGTGGCAGAAGCAGCCGACGGCGTCGGTGCTGTTGCCCACGGGGCGCACGTTCGACGCGCTGTCCGTCCCGGAGAGCGCGGGCTTCCTGGCGCTGGCCCGGCTGGAGCGGATGTCGCTGACGCTGGGGCCGGTCTCGCTCTCTCCCGACCGGCGCATGCGGTTCTTCGTGTTGCCTGGGGCTTCGGTGAAGGTGCCGGATCTGGTGCGGAACCAGGGCTGGATGCCGGACTCGCTCGATCTGGTGGCCCTGGGCGAGGGGGCGTACGTGGCGGCGCCGCCCACGCGGTTCGGGACCCGGGGGGCGGTGCAGTGGGCCCGGCGGCCCACGCCCGCGAACCGGTGGCTGCCGGACGCGGAGGAGCTGATCTCGGCGTTGGCGTACGCCTGCGGCCGGGACCGCTGAGGGACCCACCGGGGGGCGACCGGGTACCTCCTAGGGCCTGCCGTCCGCCGTCCAGGGCCGCAGTTTCTCCGGGTTCCGGACGACCCAGAGCCGGGACACGCGGCCGTCGGCGACCTCGAACGAGGCGACGGTCAGGACGACCCCGGCACGCCGGGCCACCAGGCCGGGCGTGCCGTTGACCGACCGCTCCAGGAGTTCCAGCCCGGGGGCCCGGTCGGCGATCGCGACCATGTACTGGGCGATGCGCGCCCCGCCCTCGACCGGGCGCAGGGCGGCACCGGCGACGCCGCCGCCGTCGGCGGTCATCACGGCGGCGGGATCGAGGATGCCGACGAGCGCCGCGACGTTCCTGGCCTCCCACGCCTCCTTGACCCGGCGTACCGCCTCGGCGTGCCCGGCGGCCGGCGCCGGGGTCCGGGTGGCGTCCACCCGCCGCCGGGCGGAGGTGGCGAGCTGTTTGCAGGCCGCGGGGGTGCGGCCGAGGACGCCGGCGATGTCGGCGAAGGGGTACCGGAAGACGTCGTGCAGGACGAACGCCACCCGCTCGGCGGGCGTCATCGACTCCAGGATGACCAGGAAGGCCATGGTCACCGACTCGTCCAGGACGATCTGGTCGGCGGGATCGGTGCCCCGGCGGACGCCGTGCTCGTCGCGGTCGGGCAGCGGGTCGGGCAGCCACGCGCCGACGTAGCGTTCCCGCCGGGCCCGTGCCGAGCCGAGCACGTCCAGGCAGACGCGGCCGGTCACCGTCGTCAGCCAGGCGCCGGGGTTCACGATCTCCGCCCGGCGGGCCCCCGGCAGCGCGTACCAGCGCGCGTAGGCCTCCTGGACGGCGTCCTCGGCCTCGGCCAGTGAACCCAGCAACCGATAGGCCACGTTGATCAGTTGGCGCCGCTCGCCGGCCGTCTCCTCGATGCTCGCCCCCGCGGTCCCCATACCCCCGGCCGCCTCCTCGCCTTACCTTTCGCGGGCCCGTGTCGTCGGGCTGGTTGGACCTTACCGATCCGATCCACCGCCTGCGGGCGGAAAAGGGGGGCGTGACATGGCCGACCAGCCGGCAGCACAGCGCGGATTCTCGTTTCTGCGGGTCTCGATAGCCCTGCAGACCCTGACCATCTTCCTCCAGGCGGTCTCCGCCGGACTGCTGTTGACGGCGTCCTACGGGGAGACGCTGCACAGCGTCGGCGCCCGCGTGATGTACGGCGCGTCGATGCTCTACGTGCTCGCGGCGGTGCTGGCGTGGAAGCCGGGCGGCGGCTCGCTCCGGCCCGTCTGGCAGGCGACCGGATTCCTCGTCCTCGCCTCGGTCCAGGTGGTGCTCGGCATCGCGCACGTCCCGGCGGTCCATCTCCCCCTGGGCGTCCTGATGTTCGGGCTCAGCGTGCTGGCGCTGGCCCGCCGCTGAGCCCGGTCCGCGCCGGCCTTCACCGGGCACCGGCGGGATGCGTAGGGTACGTGCCACCCAGGGACCGCGCGACCGGTGTGGCCGGGGGGCCGGGACGGGGGTGTCGGGGGATGGCGGACGCGACGGCCGTGAGACCCGCGGGGGAAGCCGAAGGCGTCGGCGGCGGACGGCTCGCGCCGTTGGACCGGCGGGCGTTCGCCGTCGCGGGGGCGGTGTTCGCCCTGCTGATGGCGTTGTCCTCGCGCTACGGCTTCCACCGCGACGAGCTGTACTTCCTCGACTGCGCCCGGCATCTCCAGGCGGGTTACGTGGACCAGCCCGCGCTGGCGCCGCTGCTGGCCCGCCTCTCGCTGGAGCTGTTCGGGGTCTCGGCGACGGGCCTGCGGCTGTTCCCCGCGCTGGCCGCGGCGGGCACGGTGCTCGTGGGCGCCCTGACCGCGCGGGAGTTCGGCGGCGCACGGCGGCCACAACTGCTCGCGGCGGTCGCGACCGGCACCATGCCGGTGCTGCTGGGCAGCGCGCACATCGCCAACACCACGTCGTACGAGATGCTGGCGTGGGCGGCGATCGCGCTGGCGGTCGTACGCATCGGGCGGACCGGCGACACGCGCTGGTGGCTCGCCGCGGGGGCGCTGGTCGGCGTCGGCGCCGAGTTCAACCACCTCGCGGCGGTCTTCGGGGCCGTCCTGCTGGCGGCGGCGCTGCTCGGCCCGGCCCGGCGGACCACGGCCGACCGCCGGCTGCTCGCGGGCGCGCTGCTCGCCGTGCTGCCGGTGCTGCCCGATCTGTGGTGGCAGTCGCGGCACGGCTGGGCCATGTTCGAGATGACGCGGGCGCTGAACGCCGAGCACGGCGGTCCGGGGAACATCGTCACCTGGATCGTGGGCCAGTTCGGCATGTCCTGCCTGGCGCTGGCGGCGCTGTGGATCACCGGACTGCGGTACCTGTGGCGGTCCGGACGGCCGCTGTGGCAGTGCCTGGTGATCGCGTACGGCGTGCTGTTCGTGCTGTTCGCGGTGACGACCGGGGCGCAGGTGTACTACCTGGGCGGGCTGTACGTGTGCCTGCTGGCGGCCGGTGCGGTGGCCCGCGACGGGACGCTGTACGCCGACCGGAAGCGGCTGCGCGGCCTGGTGGCCGGCACCGCCGTCTCGACCGCGCTGGCCGCCGTGATCGTGCTGCCGGTGCTGCCGCCGTCCGACGTGGCCTGGACGTACGGCGTCAGCACGAACTCCGCGGAGAGCCAGGGCTGGCCCCGGCTGGTCGGCACCGTACGGCAGGTGTGGAGCGGGCTCCCCGCCGAGCGGCGCGCGCACGCGGTGATCTTCGCGGCGGACTACGGCGAGGCCGGCGCCGTCAGCGAGCTGGGGCGCGGCGCCGGGCTGCCGACGGCCGTGGGGGCGCAGAACAGCGACTGGTGGTGGGGGCCCGGCGACGCGCACGCCACGACGGTGGTGGCGATCGCGCCCGGCCCCGGACACCTCCCGGGGTACGAGGCCAGGCTGCGCCGGTACTTCCGCCGGGTGCGGGTGGCGGCGACGCTGACCGGCGGGGACGTGCCCAACATCGAGCGGGGCGGGCACGTGTACGTGTGCACCGGGCCCCGGCGGGCGTGGGGGGAGATCTGGCCGGAGCTGCGGATGTACGCGTGACGGACGCGCCACCCGAGGGGAACCGGCGTTCGGAAATACCGCCCCCGCGGGCAACACCCCTCGTTCGAGTGACAGCCGGTCAGGAATGATCGCCGCGTGCGAGGGGATCTTTCTGGCGGGAGGCGGACCGCTCGGGGAAAAGCGGTCCGAGGGGGACTGACCCTGAGAGCTCGGGGCTCCGGGTCAGCACAGGGGAGGACAGGCCCCGGCGCCGAAAGGCGCCGGGGCCCTCTGTCGTCCCGGGGACCCGGTGCGGCTCAGCGCTTGGCGACGAACACGTGGGAGGCGATGTCGGCCTCCAGCTCGGCCGCCTCGCCGCCGCTGCCGACCAGCACTCCGCCGGGCGACTCGGTCACGCTCACCACCGAGCCGGGCTGCACCCCGGCCCGGCGCAGGGTGTACATCAGCTGCGCGTCCATCTGGATGGGCTCGCCGATCCGGCGCACGACGACCGTCTTGCCGTCCGTGCCCGTGTCCAGGTCGGCGAGCGAGACCATGCCCTCGTCCAGGAACGGGTCGGCGCCGTCCTTCTCGCCCAGCTCTTCGAGGCCGGGGATCGGGTTGCCGTACGGCGACTCGGTCGGGTGCCGCAGCAGCTCCATGACGCGGCGCTCGACGGCCTCGCTCATCACGTGCTCCCAGCGGCAGGCCTCGGCGTGCACCTGCTCCCACTCCAGGCCGATCACGTCGACCAGCAGGCACTCGGCGAGGCGGTGCTTGCGCATCACGCGGGTGGCGAGCCTGCGGCCCTCGCCGGTCAGCTCCAGATGGCGGTCGCTGGCCACCGAGACCAGTCCGTCGCGCTCCATGCGCGCCACTGTCTGGCTCACCGTCGGCCCGCTCTGGTCCAGCCGCTCCGCGATCCGGGCGCGCATGGGGACGACGCCTTCCTCCTCCAGTTCGAGGATGGTGCGGAGATACATCTCCGTGGTGTCGATCAGTCCGGACATACGTGCCCCTCGATTACCTCTGCCGGCACCCGGCGCGTGCGCTGGCCTCGATTTCCAATTCTGCCGGATCCGGCAGACAAGCGGGCGGCACCGGGGGAACGGGGGCGGGTCCGGGCGCCGGGCGCGGCCGCGAACCCGATCAGGCGGCGGCCGTATTGACACCGCAGTGGTCCAGACCGCACCGTGATCCGCGACACAGACGCTGCGAAGGGGCACCGCATGAGCGACGGCACGCCTGCCGACCTGTTCTTCGACGCCGCCATCAACCTCCTGCAACGGCTCCGGGAGGAGGAGGCCGAGGCGATCGAGTCCGCCGCCGCCCTCCTCGCCGACACCGTCGCGTCCGGCGGCCGCCTGTTCGCCTTCGGCGCCGGTCACTCCTCCCTCGCCGCCCAGGACGTCGTCTACCGGGCCGGCGGCCTCGCCCTGATGAACCTGCTCGCCGTGCCCGGCGTCGTGGGCGTGGACGTCACCCCCGCCACCCTCGGCTCCGCCCTCGAACGCGTCGACGGCCTGGCGAGCGCCGTGCTCGACACCTCGCCGCTGCGCCCCGGCGACGCCCTCGTGATCATCTCCCTGTCGGGCCGCAACGCCCTGCCCGTGGAGATGGCCCAGCGCGCCCGCGCCCTCGGCATCAAGGTGATCGGCGTGACCTCGGTGGCGTACGCGGCGCAGACGACCTCCCGGCACGCCTCGGGCACTTTCCTCAAGGACCACTGCGACCTCGTCCTCGACTCGAAGATCGCGGTCGGCGACGCGGAACTCACCCTCGACACCATCCCGGCCCCCTTCGCCCCCGCCTCCACCGTGGTCACCACGGCGCTGATGCAGGCCGTCATGGCCACCGCGGCCGCCGCCCTCGCCGACCGCGGCATCGAGCCCCCGCTGCTGCGCTCCGGGAACGTGGACGGCGGCCACGACTGGAACACCCGTGTGATGGACGAGTACGGCGACCGCATCTTCTACCGCCGCTGAAGGTCCCGCCGCGGCCCGCAGGGGCTACCGCGTCGGCCCGGCGAGGTCCAGGGCCGCCGCTATCCGCAGCGCCACGTCCTCGGCGTACGACGCGTCGGAGCGTTCGAAGGGGGTGCGCGCGGCGCCGCGCAGGAAGGTCACGACGCCGAGCGTGCGGCCCCGGCTGCGCAGCACCGCGCACAGGGCGTGCACCGCGTCGCCGGGCCACTGCCGGCGCAGCGCCCACTCCCGGGCCAGCTCGGGCGGCACCGACCCGGCGTCCGCGCGTACACACCCGGTGCGCTCCACGCAGCTCAGCGCCGGGTGCCCCGGCTCGTAGCGCACCGGCAGCCCGGCGGCCCCGGTGAGCACGCTCGGCCCCGGCGCCCCGGCGGGCGTGGCGGCGAGCCGTACGAGCCGTACCGCCCCCGCTCCCCCGGGACCCGGTGCGCGCGGCGCGTCCGCGAGCCGGTCGATCAGGGCGTGGTCGGCGAACCCGGCGAGGGCGTAGTCGAGATGGACGGTGGCCGCCTCCCGCGGGTCCTCGCACTCGGCGGCGGCGCGGGCCGCGCGGTGCAGCTGCTTGGTGCGGAAGCGCAGCAGCGCGGCCTCCTGCTCGCTCCGTCTGGCCTCGGTGACGTCCCAGAAGAGCCAGCCGACCCCGAGCGGCACGGGCTCCTCGGCGAGCGGTGAGGCGAGCGGCAGGAAGGCGTTGCGCCAGCACCGGCGCTGCTCGCCCTCGGCGGGGGTGCGCACGGTCACCCACACCTCGGCGGGCGCGGGCGGCGCGCCCTCGGCGAGCACATGGGTCAGCGCGGCCTCCAGCTCCTCCACGCCCTGCGTGAGCAGCTCGCCGAGCGGCCGTCCCAGCGCGGCCGAGCGCCCGGTGCCGAGGGCCCGCGCCGCGTGCGCGTTGACGACGGCGGGGCGCAGGTCCGCGTCGACGAGCACGACCCCCCACTCGGCGTCCTCGAACAGCGCCTCGCTCAGCGCGATCGAGCGCTCCAGGTCGATCTGCGCGTGCACCTCGCTGAAGGCGCAGTACACCCCGGCGGGCTCCCCGCCGGGCCCCCGGACGGCGGCGGACTGGGTGCGCACGAGAACCCGGCCGCCGTCCTTGGTCAGCAGCGCGAACTCGTGCACCTGCCGGCCCTGTGCCCGCATCGCCGACAGCAGGCGGGCCTGGACGTCCTCCGCGTCGGCGCTGCGCACGGCCCATCCGGCGAACCCGTGCCGCCCCACCGCCTCCTCGGCGCTCCAGCCGAGGATCCGCGCGGCCTCGCGGTTCCAGTGGGTGACGACCCCGTCCGCGTCGAAGGCGCACAGCGCCGCGTCCATGCCGTCCAGCAGCGCGGCCAGCAGATCGGCCCCGCCGGGCTCCCCCGACGCACCGGGCTCGTCGGGCCCCAGTTCGTCGGTGGCCCCACTCCGCCGGGAAGCACTCACCTGGACCCCCTGCACGCTGCGTCGGCGCATGTAAGGCGCCCGTTCCGCTCACTGCCCCTTATTCAACTCGAACGTGACGCAGCCCACATCCTGTTCCCTCAAGACGGACCGAATCAACCCCGGGTCCACCTGCCGGACCGCCACCGGCACTACTCACCCGTTCGGGCGATCCGTAACCCCCCGGCCGGTTCCCCGAAAAAAACAGTTGAGCGCTTCCCCGCCGGTTCCTAGGCTGTAGGCACACGGAAGGGAGGTGGTTCGGCAAATGTATGCACACCGGACGCGTGAGGTGGCTGCGGGCTAGCGGCTCGTCACCACGCTCGATGCGGTGCCGGACCAGCACGTGAGGGATGCGTGCAGCCGGCCCAATCCCAAGCAGTCACCCGACCCGCGGGCTGCCGGTACGTCCGGCCGGCTCCTCCTCGGAGGAACCCAGCCCGCGGGTCGTCTGCGCTCTCCGGGCCCCTCAGGGGCTGAGCCGGTCGACCTGCCAGGTGCCGTCCGGGCGGGCCGTGTAGCGCAGGCGGTCGTGGAGCCGGTTCTCCCGGCCCTGCCAGAACTCCACGGTGTCGGGTGCGACCCGGAACCCGCCCCAGTGCGGGGGCACCGGGACCTGCTCGCCCTCGGGGTAGCGGGACTCCAGACCGGCGTAGGCGGCGTCCAGTTCGGCGCGCGAGCCGAGCACCGTGGACTGCGCGCTGGCCCAGGCGCCGAGCTGGGAGCCGTGCGGCCGGGTGCGGAAGTAGGCCGCGGTCTCGTCCCGGCCGGTGCGCCGGACGCCGCCCGTGACGATGACCTGGCGGGCCAGCGGATGCCAGGGGAAGAGCAGCGAGACGTGCGGGTTCGCGGCGAGGTCCCGGCCCTTGCGGGACTCGTAGTTCGTGTAGAAGACGAAGCCCTCGGTGTCGAACTGCTTCATCAGGACCGTGCGCGAGCTGGGCCGCCCCTCGGCGTCCGCGGTGGCGACGACCATGGCGTTCGGCTCGTAGAGCGTGCCGTGCAGGGCCGCCCGGGCCGCGTCCTCGAACCAGCGTGCGAACTGGTCCATGGGGTGCGTGGCGAGGTCCTGTTCGGCGAGTCCGTCGGCCCGGTACTGCTTGCGCATGGCGGCGGGGTCGAGGACGGGATCCAGGAGCGGTTCGCGGTCGGTCACGCGGTCATCTTGCCGTATCTACTGTGTCTGGCACTCAGTGTCGTCAAGTCTCTCCAAGCGAGACATACGGGGTTATCGTGCTGATTCCAGGCCCGTCCAGAGCCGCGCCGCCCAGCACGAGGAGCCGCCTGATGTCCGACTTCGTACCCGGGCTCGAAGGAGTCGTAGCGTTCGAGACGGAGATCGCCGAACCGGACAAGGAAGGCGGTGCCCTGCGCTACCGGGGCGTCGACATCGAGGACCTGGTCGGGCACGTCTCCTTCGGCAACGTGTGGGGCCTGCTGGTCGACGGCTCCTTCAACCCCGGACTGCCGCCCGCCGAGCCCTTCCCCATCCCGGTCCACTCCGGCGACATCCGCGTGGACGTGCAGTCCGCGCTCGCCATGCTCGCCCCCGTCTGGGGGCTCAGGCCGCTGCTCGACATCGACGAGGCACGGGCCCGCGAGGACCTGGCGCGGGCCGCCGTCATGGCCCTGTCGTACGTCGCCCAGTCCGCGCGCGGGCAGGGCCTGGCGATGGTGCCGCAGCGGGAGATCGACAAGGCCGGCTCGGTCGTGGAGCGGTTCATGATCCGCTGGCGCGGGGAGCCGGACCCCCGGCATGTCGCGGCGGTCGACGCGTACTGGACGTCGGCCGCGGAACACGGCATGAACGCGTCCACGTTCACCGCGCGGGTCATCGCCTCCACCGGCGCCGACGTCGCCGCGGCGCTCTCCGGTGCCGTCGGCGCGATGTCCGGGCCGCTGCACGGCGGCGCGCCCTCCCGGGTGCTCGGGATGATCGAGGAGATCGAGCGCACCGGGGACGCGGAGGGCTACGTCAAACGGGCCCTCGACCGGGGGGAACGGCTCATGGGGTTCGGCCACCGGGTGTACCGGGCCGAGGATCCGCGGGCACGGGTGCTGCGGCGCACGGCGCGGAAGCTGGGGGCGCCGCGGTTCGAGGTCGCCGAGGCGCTGGAGAAGGCGGCGCTGGAGGAGCTGCACAACCGCCGGCCGGACCGGGTGCTGGCCACGAACGTGGAGTTCTGGGCGGCGATCATGCTGGACTTCGCCGAGGTGCCGGCCCACATGTTCACGTCCATGTTCACGTGCGCCCGGACCGCCGGGTGGTCCGCGCACATCCTCGAACAGCGGCGCACGGGACGGCTGGTGCGGCCCACGGCCCGGTATGTGGGACCGGGACCGCGGGGACCGCAGGACATCGAGGGGTACGCGGACATCGCCGGGTAGCGGGGCGGCCGGGGCGCCGCCCGGTAGACGCCTAGGCGGGCGTCAGCAGGGCGCCGTGATGCCGTTCCGCCACCAGCGGATGGGCCCTCAGCTTGCCCTTCAGCTCGTTGTAGCCGTACTCGGCGAACAGGGGGTTCGTCGGGTCGGTCGTGACGCCCGGGGCCTGGGCGGCGTGCGGGAAGGGGAGCGGGGCGACCCGCCCGTCCAGGCGGGGGTTGTAGAAGAACGGCACCGAGAACCGCTCCGTCGCCCCGGGCGGGCTGACCACGCGGTGGTTGGTGGCGAGGAGGTAGCCGTTGGTGGCCACCTCCAGCAGTTCGCCGAGGTTGACGACGAAGGCGTTCTCCAGCGGCGGCACGTCGTGGAAGCGGCCGTCCTCGCGCTGGACCTGGAGGCCGCCGACGGTGTCCTGGAGGAGCAGGGTGAGGAAGCCGTAGTCCTTGTGGGCGCCGACGCCCTGGTCGGCGCCGTCGCCCGCGCTGCCGGGGTAGCGGACCAGCTTGAGCTGCGGGTGGGCCCGGTCGCCGAAGATCGGGTCGTAGAAGCCGGCGGGCGCGCCGATGGCGGTCAGCAGTTCGTGCAGCAGGCGCTGGGCGACCGCGCTGAGCCGGTCGATCCAGGTCAGGGCCGCGGTGCGCAGCTCGGGCAGGGCGGCCGGCCACTGGTTGGGGCCCTGGAGCCACCAGTACGACGGCTCGTCGGGGCCGGGCACACGGGCGGGGCGCTCGGCGCCGATGTCGAGCTGGTCGCGCCAGTCGCGGGCGCCGCCGGTGCGCTCGTCGCCGGTGCGCGTGTAGCCGCGGAAATGCGGGGAGTTGACGTTGTCCAGCGCCAGCCGGTCCGCCTCGGGGAGGTCGAAGAAGGCACGCATGGCGGTGAGCAGCGCCTCGGTCTCGGCGGCGGTGACGCCGTGCCCGACCAACTGGAAGAAGCCGACGTCGTGCGCGGCGCTGTGCAGCTGGGCGTGGAGCAGGGCACGGCTGCGGGGGCCGCGGTCGGCGGCCGAGAGGTCGATGACGGGCAGCTGGGCGTACGACGTGGTCGTCGCGGTGTGCGAGGTCATGGTGTGTCCGCAGGGTGTACGGGGCACGGGCGGCCGCAAGGGGTACGCGGCCCCCAGGTGCCGAACAAGGAAGAATGCAGAGCGAGTTGGGGGCTGGATCAGGCGGCGCGGCGCCGACAGCCCATGCTCGTGACGCGCACGTAGTCCACGTGGCGGCGTCGGACGAGCATCGGAAGCATGCGCCCAGAGTACTGCGCGCGACCGGATCGGGATGTGGTCCGCCTCACTGCCGGAGCGCCGGTCGCGAGGCCGCTTTCAGAACTTGCCCCACACCAGCGTGGTGCGGTGCCCGCCCAGCGCCTCGGTGACCAGCCCGCGGAACGCCGCCCCCAGTTCCGGCCAGTTCCAGAACTCCAGGCCCAGGTACCCGAAGGCGTAGTAGTCGCCGGCCCAGATCCACTCGGGCAGCGGCACGGTGGCGGCGCAGCCGGGGCACGCGACGGCCGCCTCGCCGGTCTCCTGCCAGCGGCCGATCGCCCGCGCGTACGGCTCCCAGGCCGCGTCGATCCAGTCGTACTCGTCGGTGAGCAGCCGGGTGGTGGCCGCGCAGCGCGGGCAGCGCACCCACTCGGCCTCGCCCTGGCCGCCGTGGAAGACCGTGCGCCCGGTGTGCGGGGTCAGGCCGTCGGTCGGCGTCCAGTCGGGGTCTTCCGGGCCGGTCGCCTTGTGCCAGTGCGGGCCGGGCAGGTGCTGTCCGAAGGGGCGGCCGGTGCGCTCGGGCAGCACGATGCCCTCGGTCACGAGCAGGCCGAGCACCCGCTCGGTCAGGTGCCGCGCGTCGGCCGCGGTCGCGTCGAGATCGACGATCGTCTGGAAGTGGTCCCCCATGCCCGCCACGTTAACGGGCCCCACCGACAACGGGCCCGCCGGAGATGGGCCCGTCGGCGATGGGTCGACAACAACGGGCCGGCGGCTCAGGCGAGCGACGCCTCCACGAGCTTCGCCCACTGCGCCACGACCCGTTCCCGCCGGGCCGTGTCGTCCGTGAGGACGTTGGCGAGGCCGAGGCCGCGGGCCATGTCGAGCAGTCCCTGGACGGTCTCGCGGGCGCCGGGCCGGGACTCGTCGGCGCCGAGGAGGTCGACGGCGATGCGATGGGTCTCGCGGCCGACGCGGGCCTCCAGTTCGGTGACCTGGCCGCGCAGTTGCTCCTCGTTGGAGGCGGCCACCCACAGTTGCAGGGCGGCCCGGAAGAGGGGGCCGGTGTAGAGGTCGACCAGGGCGCCGACGACGGCCCGGCGGTCGCCCGCCGCGCCGTCCGGGAACAGTGCGCGCAGGGCGGTGGAGCGCTCTTCGGCGACGTACTCGACGGCCGCGGTGAACAGGTCCTCGCGGGTCGGGAAGTGGTGCTGGGCGGCGCCCCGGGAGACCCCGGCGCGCTCGGCGACGACGGAGACGGTGGAGCCCGCCCAGCCGTGTTCGGCGAGGCAGGCGACGGCGGCCTCCAGGAGCCGCTGCCGGGTGGCCCGGCTGCGGTCCTGCTTGGGCCGCCGGTCGCGGTCCGCCGTGGTCCTCATCTGGTCACACCACCCATGCCGGATCCCGTTTCTCCAGGAAGGCCGTCATCCCCTCCCGGGCCTGGTCGGAGGCGAACAGCCGGGCCGAGAGCGCGGTCAGGGCGGCCGCGTCCCGGTCGAACGTCTCCAGCACCCTAGCCGTGAGCAGCCGTTTCGTCTCCGTCAGGGCCTCGGGCGCGGACCGGCGCAGCCCGTCCAGGACGGGCGCCAACGCCTCGTCCACGTCCTCGGCGGCGGCCGTGAGCAGACCGGTGCGGACGGCCTCGTCGGGGCCGAAGCGTTCGCCGGTGAGGTAGTAGCGGGCCAGGGCGCGCGGGTCGGTGCGCGGCAGCAGCGGCAGCGAGATCACCGCGGGGGCCACCCCGATGCGGACCTCGGTGAAGGCGAAGGTGGCCGCGGCGGAGGAGAAGGCCAGGTCGCACGCGGCGAGCAGCCCGAGGCCGCCCGCGCGGACGTGTCCGGTGACCCGGGCGACCACCGGTCTGGGCAGTTCGACGAGTTGCCGCAGCAGCCCGACCAGCGCGTCCGGGCGCGGCGGTTCGCGCAGGTCGGCGCCGGCCGAGAACGTGTTGCCGGTGTGGGTGAGGACGACGGCCCGTACGTCCGGGTCCTCGCCGCACTCTGCCAGCGCGTCGGCGAGGCCGGCGACGAGGCTCGCGGACAGCGCGTTGCGCGTGCCGGTGGCGTCCAGGCTGAGGGTCTCGACGCCGCGGGTGCGCGAGCGTCCTATGGCGGTGGTCATGTGCGCTCCCTGAGCTGTCGCCGCAGGATCTTCCCGGAGGCGGCGCGCGGCACGCTGTCGGTGAAGGTGACCTTGCGGACGCGTTTGTACGGTGCGACGCGCTCGGCGACATGGAGCAGCACGTCGTTCTCGGTCGGCTCGTCGCCATCGGACCGGCGGACGACGAAGGCGTGCGGCACCTCGTTGCCGTCCTCGTCGCGGGTGCCGATGACGGCCGCGTCGGCGATGCCGGGATGGGTGAGCAGCAGGGCCTCCAGTTCGGCGGGGGCCACCTGGAAGCCCTTGTACTTGATGAGCTCCTTCACCCGGTCCACGACGAACAGCCAGCCCTCGGCGTCGACTCGGCCCACGTCCCCGGTGTGCAGCCAGCCGTCCGCGTCGATCAGCGCGGCGGTGGCCTCCGGCCGGCCGAGGTATCCCTTCATCACCTGCGGCCCCCGGATCAGGATCTCCCCGGCCTCGCCCGCGCCGAGGTCCCGGTCCGGGTCGTCCAGGGAGACGATCCGCATCTCGGTGCCCGCGATCAGCTTGCCGACCGTCCCGGCGGGCGCCTCGTGCAGCCGGTCGAGGGGGACGACATGGGTGCCCGGGGAGAGTTCCGTCATGCCGTAGGCCTGGCCGATCGGGGGCAGGCCGAGGCGGTGCGCGCAGGCACGGGCGAGCCCGGCGTCCAGCGGGGCGGCGGCGCACAGGACGTACTTCAGGCTGGAGAGGTCGTAGCGGGTGACCGCCGGGTGCTTGGCGAGGGCGAGGACGACCGGCGGGGCGACGTAGAGGCCAGTGATGCGGTGCTTCTCGATCGCGCCGAGGAAGGTCTCCAGCTCGAAGCGGGGCAGCACCACGACCGTGGCGCCCAGGCGCAGGGGCGCGTTCATGAGGGCGGTCAGACCATAGATGTGGAAGAACGGCAGGATGGCGAGGATGCGTTCGCCGGGCGCCGTGGGCGCGACCGACTCCAGCTGGGCGAGGTTGGTGGCGATCTGCCGGTGGGTGAGCATCACGCCCTTGGGCACCCCGGTGGTGCCGGAGGAGTACGGCAGCGCCGCGACGTCCTGTGCCGGGTCGAAGCAGATCTCCGGCTCGGGTGCCGTCGTGCCGAGCATGTCGATCAGCGAACGGTGCCCGGAGGCGCTGTCGCACACGAAGATCTCCCGTACGCCGCCCGCGAGTTCGGCGGCGCGGCGGGCGGTGGCCAGCAGCGGGGAGACGGTGACGAGCCAGCGGGCCGCGCTGTCCCGTAGCTGCTTGGCCAGCTCCTGGGGGGTGGACTGCGGGTGGACCGTGGTCACGGTGGCGCCCGCGCGGGTGGCGGCGTAGAAGGCGGTCGGGAACGCGATCGTGTTGGGGCTGTGCAGGGCGAGGACATCGCCCTTGCGGACGCCCGCGTCGGCGAACGCGGCGGACAGCCGCCGGTGGAACCGGTCCACCTGCTCGTACGTGAGCGTGGTCCCGTCCGTGCCGTCGACGAGGGCGGGCCGCTCGCCGAATCGGGCCGCGTGGCCCAGCACGGCTTCGTGGATGGGGAGTTCGACGGGCGGGACGTCTGCGTACTCGCTGTGGAACACGGTTCCTCCAAGCGGCGGCGGCTCAGTACGACTTGGGCAGGCCCAGGGACTGGTGGGAGACGTAGTTGAGAATCATCTCCCGGCTCACCGGGGCGATACGAGCCACGCGCGCGGCCGTTATCAGCGAGGCGAGTCCGTACTCGCGGGTGAGCCCGTTGCCGCCGAGGGTGTGCACCGCCTGGTCGACGGCCTTCACACAG
Source organism: Streptomyces sp. NPDC048106 (assembly GCF_040706415.1). Taxonomy (NCBI): domain Bacteria; kingdom Bacillati; phylum Actinomycetota; class Actinomycetes; order Kitasatosporales; family Streptomycetaceae; genus Streptomyces; species Streptomyces sp. NPDC048106. The sequence goes on from NZ_JBEZND010000043.1 coordinate 31,458, forward strand.
GCCTCCCCGGCCGCGTACTTGGCCATGTTGGCGGCCTCGCCCGCGCCGATGTCGTCGCCCGCGTCGTAGAGACGGGCCGCCTTCTGCATCATCAGCCGGGCCAGCTCCAGGTCGATGTGCGCCTGCGCCAGGGGGTGCGCGATCGCCTGATGGGCGCCGATGGGCGTCTTCCAGACGGTACGGTCGCGGGCGTACTCGACGGCCCTGCCGAGCGCGTACCGGCCCATCCCGACGGCGAACGCGGCCGTCATGATCCGCTCCGGGTTGAGCCCCGCGAACAGTTGGAGCAGTCCCGCGTCCTCGTCGCCGACCAGCGCCTCCGCGGGCAGCCGTACGTCGTCCAGGACCAGCTCGAACTGCTTCTCGGCCGCCTTGAGTTCCATGTCGATCGGCCGCTTCTGGAAGCCGGGCGCGTCCGTCGGCACGATGAAGAGGCAGGGCTTGAGGCGTCCGGTGCGGGCGTCCTCGGTGCGGCCGACGATCAGCACCGCGTCGGCCATGTCCACGCCGGAGATGAAGACCTTGCGGCCGGTGAGCAGCCAGTCCGTGCCGTCGCGGCGGGCCGTGGTGGTGATGCGGTGGCTGTTGGAGCCGGCGTCGGGTTCGGTGATGCCGAAGGCCATGAGGCGGGTGCCGTCGGCGAGGCCGGGGAGCCATTCCCGTTTCTGCGCCTCGGTGCCGAAACGGGAGATCACGGTGCCGCAGATGGCGGGGGACACGACGAGCATGAGCAGGGGCGAACCCGCCGCCCCCAACTCCTCCAGGACAATGGAGAGTTCGGTGATGCCGCCGCCCCCGCCGCCGTACTCCTCGGGGAGGTTGACGCCGAGGTAGCCGAGCTTGCCGGCCTCGGACCAGAGTTCGGTGAGGGGTTTGCCCTCGGCGAGGGTGCGGGTGAGGTAGTCCCGGCCGTAGCGGCCGCCGAGGGCGGCGACCGCGGCGCGCAGGGCCTTGTGTTCTTCGGATTCGATGTGCGTGGTCATGCGAGTCCTCCGAGTACGGCTTCGATGTGGTTGCCCGCGCGGTGCTCCGCGCGGGCCTACGAGGGGCCGGTCTCGACCACGGCCAGGAGCGCGCCCAGTTCCACCTGCTGTCCCGGGGTCACCGGGAGGGCGGTCAGCGTGCCGGCGGCCGGGGCCGTGATGCGGTGCTGCATCTTCATCGCCTCCAGCCACACGACCGGATCGCCCGCCCGCACGGCGTCCCCGACCCGCAGCCCGTCGGCGACCCTGACGACCGTGCCCGGCATGGGCGCCACCAGGGACCCCGGCGCCAACTGCGCCTCCGGACGCGGGAATCGCGGCAGCGCGCGGAGGCGATCGGCGTTGACGTACACCTCGTCGCCGTACCGCGCCACCTCGAAGCTCCGGCGCACCCCGGCCACTTCGAGTACGACGGTCCGCGCGTCGGCGTGCACGACCCGCACCCCGTCGGCGGCGAGGCCCTCGCGCGTGTGCCGGTAGCGGACCTCGGTCTCCTCCCCCGCCGCCTCGTACCGCTTGAGCTGGTCCTGCGACGGCAGGTTGCGCCAGCCGCCGAAGCGGGAGCGGCCGTGGGCACCGGCGAGGGCGGCGGCGAGCGGGGCGAGGGGATCGGGGGCGGGGGCGGTGAGGGCGGGCAGGTGGCGGTCGTAGAAACCGGTGTCCATGCGGCCGCTCGTGAACTCCTCGTGCCGCAGCGAGCGGACGAGCAGGTCGCGGTTGGTGACCGGGCCGTGGATCACCGCCGCCTCCAGGGCGCCCACGAGCCGCCGGATCGCCTCCGCCCTGGTCGGGGCGTGGGCGACGACCTTGGCGAGCATCGGGTCGTAGTGGACGCCGATGGGGTCGCCGTCGCCGTAGCCGGTGTCGAGGCGGACGCCGGACGGCAGGGCGAGCCGGTGCAGGGTGCCGGTTTGCGGGGCCCAGTCGCGGGCGGGGTCCTCGGCGTAGAGGCGGACCTCGATCGCGTGCCCGCGCGGGCGCGGCGGCTCCTTGTCGAGGGCGTGGCCCTCGGCGACGCGGATCTGCTCGGCGACCAGGTCGAGCCCGAACACCGCCTCGGTCACCGGGTGTTCGACCTGGAGGCGGGTGTTCATCTCCAGGAAGTGCGCGCGGCCCTCGGCGACCAGGAACTCGACGGTCCCCGCGCCGACGTAGGAGACGGCACGGGCGGCGCGTACCGCCAGCGTGCGCAGCTCCTCCGCGAGCCGTTCGGGCAGGGCGGGCGCCGGGGCCTCCTCGACGACCTTCTGGTGGCGGCGCTGGAGGGAACAGTCGCGGGTGCCGAGCGGCCACACGGTGCCGTGGGTGTCGGCGAGGATCTGCACCTCGACGTGGCGGCCGTGTTCGAGGTACGGCTCCACGAAGACCTCGCCGTCCCCGAAGGCGCTCGCGGCCTCGGCGCGCGCGCCCTCCAGGGCGGCCTGGAGGTCGTCCAGGCGGCGCACGATCCGCATCCCGCGCCCCCCGCCGCCCGCCGCCGCCTTCACCAGCACCGGCAGATCGCCCTCGGTGACCTCCGTCAGGGGCTCCAGGCCCATCAGCCGCTTGGCGCGCGTCTTGGAGGCCATGGCCTCGATGGCCTCGGGGGCGGGCCCGATCCAGGTCAGGCCGGCGTCGCGGACCTCGCGGGCGAAGCCGGGGTTCTCGGAGAGGAAGCCGTAGCCGGGGTGCACGGCGTCCGCGCCGGCGGCCAGGGCCGCCTTCACGATCAGGTCGCCGCGCAGATAGGTGTCGGCGGGCGCCGCGCCCGGCAGTCGTACCGCCGCGTCCGCGAGGCGGGTGTGGAGCGCGTGCTCGTCGGGGTCCGAGTGCACGGCGACCGTGCGGATGCCCAGGTCGCGGCAGGTGCGGAAGATCCGGCAGGCGATCTCGCCCCGGTTGGCGACCAGCAGAGTCTGGATCATGGACCTCACATCCGGAAGACGCCGAAGCCGCCGCGCGCGCCCTCGTAGGGGGCGGTGTGGATCGCGGAGAGGCACAGGCCGAGGACGGTACGGGTGTCGCGCGGGTCGATGACGCCGTCGTCGTACAGCCGCCCGGACAGGAACAGGGGCAGCGACTCGGACTCGATCTGCTGCTCGACCATGGCGCGCAGGGCGGCGTCCGCGTCCTCGTCGTACGGCTGTCCCTTCGCCGCCGCCGACTGCCGCGCGACGATCGACAGCACGCCCGCGAGCTGCTGCGGGCCCATGACGGCGGACTTGGCGCTGGGCCAGGCGAACAGGAAGCGGGGGTCGTAGGCGCGACCGCACATGCCGTAGTGCCCGGCGCCGTACGACGCGCCCATCAGCACGGACAGGTGCGGGACACGGCTGTTGCTGACGGCGTTGATCATCATCGCGCCGTGCTTGATGATCCCGCCCTGCTCGTACTCCCTGCCGACCATGTAGCCGGTGGTGTTGTGCAGGAAGAGCAGCGGGATGTCGCGCTGGTTGGCGAGCTGGATGAACTGGGCGGCCTTCTGCGACTCCTCGCTGAACAGCACCCCCTGGGCGTTGGCGAGGATGCCGACGGGATAGCCGTGCAGGGCCGCCCAGCCGGTCACCAGGCTGGTGCCGTACAGCGGCTTGAACTCGTCGAAGTCGGAGGCGTCCACGATCCGGGCGATGACCTCGCGCGGGTCGAAGGGGGTCCTGAGGTCGCCGGGGACGATGCCCAGCAGTTCCTCCGGGTCGTGGGCGGGCGGCTCGGCCGGGCCCGGATCGGCGCCCGCCTTGCGGTGGTTGAGCCGCGCGACCACCCGCCGCGCCTGCCGCAGGGCGTCCCGCTCGTCCATGGCGAAGTAGTCGGCGAGCCCGGAGACCCGGGCGTGCATCTCGGCGCCGCCCAGGGACTCGTCGTCGCTCTCCTCGCCCGTGGCCATCTTCACCAGCGGCGGCCCGCCGAGGAACACCTTCGCCCGCTCCTTGACCATGATCACGTGGTCGGACATGCCGGGGATGTAGGCGCCGCCTGCCGTGGAGTTGCCGAAGACGACGGCCACGGTCGGGATCCCGGCGGCGGACAGCCGGGTGAGGTCCCGGAACAGGGCGCCGCCGGGGATGAAGATCTCCTTCTGCGAGGGCAGGTCGGCACCCCCGGACTCCACCAGGCTGATGCAGGGCAGCCGGTTGGCGAGGGCGATGTCGTTGGCCCGCAGGGCCTTCTTCAGGGTCCAGGGGTTGCTGGCACCGCCGCGCACGGTCGGGTCGTTGGCGGTGATCAGGCACTCCACGCCCTCGACCACGCCGATGCCGGTGACGAGGGCGGCGCCGACGGTGTACTCGCTGCCCCAGGCGGCGAGCGGGGACAGCTCCAGGAACGGAGTGTCCTCGTCCAGCAGCAGCTCGATGCGCTCGCGGGCGAGCAGCTTGCCGCGGTCGCGGTGCCGTCGGACGTACTTCTCGCCGCCGCCCGCGAGCGCCTTGGCGTGCTCCGCCGCAAGCCCGTCGAGCTTGGCGAGCATGGCCTCGCGGTGGGCCGCGTAGTCGGGGTGGTGGGTGTCCAGGGCCGTGTCGAGGACGGTCACAGGAGGGCCTCCGGGATGTCCAGGTGGCGGGAGCGCAGCCATTCACCGAGGGCCTTGGCCTGCGGGTCGAAGCGGTGGCGGGAGGCGACGCCGGCGCCGAGGATGCCGACGACGACGAAGTTCAGGGCGCGCAGATGGGGCAGGACGTGGCGGGTGACGGGCAGGTCGCGGCTTTCGGGGATCAGCTCCCGGAACCGCTCGGCCGTCAGCTCGTGCGCGAGCCACCGCCACGCCTCGTCGGTACGGGCCCACACCCCCACGTTGGCGTTCCCGCCCTTGTCCCCGCTGCGGGCGCCGGCTACGAGGCCGAGGGGGGCGCGGCGGGTGGCACCGGGCGGCGGGGGCGCGGGGAGTTCCCCGGCCGGCGCCTCCGCCAGGGGCCGGGTGTCCGGGGGCGGGGGGACCCGTACGGGGCGCCCGTCGGGGAGCACGGCCGTGTGCGCCACCTCCTCCTGGGGCACGTACGCGTCCTCGAAGATCCCGTAGGGGTCGCCCTTGCCGGGCGGGGCCGACACATGGAACCCGGGGTAACTGGCCAGCGCCAGCTCGACGGCCGCCCCGCTCAGCGCCCGCCCCACGACCCGCTGGTCCGGATCCCGTACGACCAGACGCAGCAGGGCGCCGGCGGTCTCCTCGGTGCCGGCGTCGGGCCGGTCGGTGCGGACGAGTTCCCACCGCACCTCCTGGGGCGGCGACATGGCGAGATGCCCGGTCAACTGCTCCCGCACCAGCGCGGCCTTGGCCTCGATGTCGAGTCCCGTGAGCACGAAGACGACCTCGTTGCGGAAGCCGCCGAGCCGGTTGAGCCCGACCTTGAGGGTCGGCGGGGGCGCCTCCCCGCGCACCCCTTCGATCCGCACCCGGTCCGGCCCCTCCTGGCTCAGCCGGACGCTGTCCAGGCGGGCGGTGACGTCGGGCCCGGCGTACCGGGCGCCCCCGGTCTCGTACAGCAGTTGCGCGGTGACCGTGCCGACGTCCACGAAGCCGCCGGTGCCGGGGTGCTTGGTGATGACGCTGCTGCCGTCGGCGTGGATCTCGGCGAGCGGGAATCCGGGCCGCCGTACGTCCCCCTCCTGGAAGAACGCGTAGTTGCCGCCGGTGGCCTGCGTCCCGCACTCCAGGACATGCCCGGCGACGACGGCCCCGGCGAGCTTGTCGAAGTCCCTGGGCCCCCAGCCGAAGCGGGCGGCGGCGGGTCCGGTGACGAGGGCCGCGTCGGTCACCCGTCCGGTGACGACGATGTCCGCGCCGGCCCGCAGGCACTCGGCGATGCCGAACCCGCCGAGGTAGGCGTGGGCGGCGAGGGTGCCGGGGTGGGCCGCGGTCAGGTCGTCGCCCTCGACGTGGGCGATCCGCAGGGGGACGCCGAGCCGGTCGGTCAACTCGCCGATGCGCGCGGCCAGTCCGGCGGGGTTGAGGCCGCCCGCGTTGGTGACGATCCGCACCCCGCGCTCCCGCACGAGGCCGAGGCAGTCCTCCAACTGGCGCAGGAAGGTGCGGGCGTACCCGGCGCCGGGGTCCTTCAGCCGGTCGCGGGCGAGGATCAGCATGGTGAGTTCGGCGAGGTAGTCGCCGGTGAGGACGTCGAGCTCGCCGCCGGTGAGCATCTCGCGCAGGGCGTCGAAGCGGTCGCCGTAGAAGCCGGAGAAGTTGCCTATGCGCAGGGGGGTCACCGGCCGGATCCCGCCGCCGGGCCTCCCGTGTTCCCCGGCGCCCGGCCGCTGCCCGGCGGTCCCGCGAAGGCCTGGGCGATGTCCAGCCAGCGGTCCGCGTCCGGGCCGACGGCGGTCAGGGCGAGGTCGTCGCGGTGCGCGCGCTGGGTGACGAGGCGGCAGAAGTCGAGGGCCGGCCCGGTGACGCTTTGGGGTGCGTCTTCGGGGCCGAATTCCCACATGTCACCGCTCGGCGCGATGAGCCGGACGCGGAACTCCTCGGCGGGCGGGGTGAGCCCGTGGACGCCGTAGGCGAAGTCCCGTGTGCGGACGCCGAGCCGGGCGATGTGGCGCAGGCGGTCGGTGGGGGCGCGGGTGACGCCGAGCGCGTCGGCGACGTCCAGGCTGTGGGCCCAGGTCTCCATGAGGCGGGCGGTGGCCATGGAGGCGACGGCCATGGGCGGCCCGAACCAGGGGAAGCGGGCGCCGGGGGCGGCCGAGCGCAGGGCCCGGTCGAGGGCGTCGCGCCCGGTACGCCAGGCCGCGAGGAGTTCCGCGGGCGGCAGCCCCGCGCTCTCCTCCGCGCCCTCGTCCACGAACGAGTCATGGCTCGCGAGGGCCTTCTCGACCAGCACGCGGAACGCGTCCGCGTCGGTGACGGCGGCCAGCGCCGCGCGGTCGGTCCAGGCGAGGTGGGCGATCTGGTGGGCGACGGTCCAGCCGGGCGCCGGAGTGGCGAGCGCCCACTGCTCGGGCGTCAACCGGGCGACGAGCCGGTCCAGTTCTTCGCTCTCGGCACGCAGGTCGTCGATGACGGGCGTCGGGTCGGCCATGAGGGGAGCATGGCAGCGGGCCCGGAAACAATCAAGCGTGCTTGCATTATTTATGCCAGCAGCGAGGTGAGCGTCTCGGTGAAGGAGTTCGCCGAGTACTCGGCGTGGTCACGGATCCGCGCGGCCACCGCGGCCGCGCCCCCGCCCTCGACGAGCCGGACGATCCGGTCGGCCCGCCGCTCATGGCCCTCGGCGGTGTCGGGGACGGTGGGCAGGTAGAAGTCGCCCGCGTCGTACGCCATGTGCAGCACGTGCTTCTTCACGTCGCTGAGCGTCAGGTAGTCGCGGTCGGTCGTCGGCACGGGTTCGGGCGCGCCGACGCAGACCACCGGGGTGCCGGCGCCCCAGGCGTTGACGCACAGGTGGTAGGTGTCGGTGATGACGAGGCGGTAGCGGGGCAGCACGCCGAGCAGGTCGCCGACGGTGGGGGCGCCGGGGCGGGCGGCGAGGTGGCCGGCCCGCCGCGGGACGTCCCCCTCGAACCACGGCAGCCACTCCAGGGGCGCGCCCAGCCGCTCCGCGAGCCCCCGGCAGAAGCCGGGCAGCCACTCGGGGATCTTCGTGCGGGCACCGAGGAACACCCCGATCGCGCCGCCGTCCGGGAGGTCCCGGGACCAGGGCGTGACCGGGAGACGGTCGAGGTCGCCGGGGCGGTTCAGCAGCGCGGCGTCCGAGCCGAAGTGGTCGGTCGTCCGGTCCTTGCGCAGGTGCGCCAGCTTGGCCGCGGACAGCGGGTCACGCACCCAGACCCGGTGGCTCCGGGTCATCAGACGCGTGAACAGGGGGCCGTACTCCTTGTCCTCGTAGTCCGACTGCGTGTTGTGCAGGATCGTGCCGCCGTAGCTGAGGGTGCGGCCGAGGAGTTCGTCGGGCTGGCCTGCCAGCAGCAGGGTGCGGTTCAGCAGCGCGCGGGCGGCGCCTCGGTCCGCGGCGAGCCCGAAGTCGAGGAGCCGGTTGGCGGCGTCCTGGGCGAGATAGTGCCGGGTGTGCAGGAAGTCGCCCCAGAAGACGACGGCGTCGTGCTCGCGCAGGCTGTCGGCCTCGTCGATCAACGACCGGAACCGGAAGGGGAGTTCCGCGCCGCGCACCCCGTCCCGCAGCGGCCGCAGCGGGACGGTCGCCGGCAGGTGCAGGGTGTACCAGCTCGCCTCGACGCCGTCCCCCAGCCGGCGCCGCATCGCCTCGAAGGCCAGGTCGACGGTCAGCATCCCGGTGTTGCGGTAGCCGATGTTGGGCGCGGTGATGACGGCGACACGTGCCATGCGTTCCTGTTCCCCTGCCTGTTACCGCCGCCTGTGCGGACGGCGCGGGCCCCTCTCCCCCAACGTACACACCGGCACCGGCCCGGCACCGAGGGGGCCGCGCCGCCTCACGCCTCCGGGACCGGTGCCTTCGCCCGGCCCACCTGTGTGCGCACCGCGCCGATGCTCGCCGCGATGACCAGGGCGATCGCGGCGATCTCCGGGGCGGAGAGGGCCTGGCCGAGGATGAGGAAGCCGGCGGTCGCGGCGAGGGCCGGGTCCAGGCTCATCAGGATGGCGAAGGTGGCGGCGGGGAGGTTGCGCAGGGCCAGGAGTTCGAGGGTGTAGGGCAGGACAGAGGAGAGCAGGGCCACCCCCGCGCCGAGGCCGGCGGTGGTGGGGTCGAGGAGGCGGCCGCCGGACGAGGCGATGCCCAGCGGGAGGACGAGCAGCGCCGCGACCGACATGGCCAGCGCCAGCCCGTCCGCCTGCGGGAAGCGGCGGCCGGTACGCGCGCTGAACACGATGTACGCCGCCCACATCACGCCCGCGCCGAGCGCGAAGCCCACCCCCGCCGGGTCCACCCCGCCGAAGCCCCCGCCGCCGAGCAGGAACACGCCCCCCAGGGCGAGCGCCGCCCACACGACGTTGACCAGGCGGCGGGAGGAGACGACGGAGAGGGCGAGCGGGCCGAGCACTTCGAGGGTGACGGCGGGGCCGAGCGGGATGCGGGCCACGGCCTCGTAGAACAGGCTGTTCATGCCGCCGAGGGCGACGCCGAAGGCGATCACCGTGCCCCAGTCGGCGCGCGAGTGGCCGCGCAGCCGGGGGCGGCAGAACAGCAGCAGGATCACGGCCGCCGCGACGAGCCGGAGCGTCACCACGCCGAGCGCGCCGGCCCTCGGCATCAGCGTCACCGCGAGCGCGCCGCCGAACTGCACCGACACCCCGCCGGCCAGCACCAGCCCCACCGGGCCCAGCGAGCCGGAACGGCCCGGAGTGCCCGGGGACCCGGGCGTCGTCACGGACGGCCCGGAGGTGGCGCTGGGGGTGTTGACGGTGCTCACGGCGGTCCCGGTGCTCGGATCAGATCATGTACAGCTCCCTGTACTACCCGGTCCAGGGTAATAGACCACGTCAGGAGTGTGAACCTCTGATGCGGCTGTCCTGGATGCTGAGATACGCCCCTCTCGCATTCCGGTCGCCCGGCCGCGCCGCCCCCTCACACCGCCCCCTCAGCGGCGCGCCATATACACGTCGAGCGCCTTGTGCAGCAGGCGGTTCAGCGGGAAGTCCCACTCGCCCACGTACTCCACCGCCCCGCCGCCCGCGCCCACCTTGAAGCGGAGCAGACCGAGGAGGTGGTTGGACTCCTCCAGGGTGTCGGTGATGCCCCGGAAGTCGTAGACATGGGCGCCCAGCTCGTGGGCGTCGCACATCATGCGCCACTGCATCGCGTTGTTGGGCTGCACCTCGCGCCTGCGGCTGGTGGAGGCGCCGTACGAGTACCAGACATGGCCGCCGACGATCAGCATCGTGGCCGCCGCGAGCACCTCGCCGTCGTGCTGCGCGAGGTACAGCCGCATCCGGTCGGGGTCCTCGGCGGTGAGCGCCGTCCACATCCGCTGGAAGTACGACAACGGGCGCGGGATGAAACGGTCCCGCTCCGCCGTCTCCGCGTACAGCTCGTAGAAGGCCGGCAGATCCTCCTGACCTCCCCGTACGACCTTCACCCCCGCCTTCTCGGCCTTCTTGATGTTGCGCCGCCACTGCTGGTTGAGCCCGCGGTGGATGTCCTCCAGCGACCGTCCGGCGTACGGCACCTGGCAGACGTACCGGGGCTGTCCGGCGGCGAAACCGTCCTCGCCGCCGGGCTCGGTCTGCCGCCAGCCCATGCCGCGCAGCCGGTCGGCGAGGGCGAGCGCCCCCGGCTCCTCGGAGGTCGGCGGCGCGTCCCGCAGCCGGTGCGCGTCCGGGTCGGCGATGGCGGCCTTGACCGCCTCGGAGCTCCACCGCCGCACGACCACGGGCGGGCCCATCTTCACCGAGAAGGCGCCCAGGCGCTTGAGGTGGGCCAGCATCGGGTCCAGCCAGCGCTCCAGGTCGGGCGCGTCCCAGTCGATGACCGGGCCCTCCGGCAGATACGCCAGGTACCGCTTCACCTTGGGCAGCGGTCTGAGCAGCACCAGCCCCACGCCGACGAGCCGCCCGTCCGCCTCGAACCACCCCAGGCTCTCCGCCCGCCAGTCCGGCTTCACGTCCCCCCAGGACGGCAACTGGAGATGGCTGGCCGAGGGGCGGGCCGCCACGAAGGCGAGATGCTCGGCCCGCGTGACCGGACGGACGGTGAGGCTCATACGCGTGACTCCTTCACGGTGCGCTGATCACCTCAGCCTAGGGAAACAGTCGTCAGGCGCCGGGCCCGTCATCTCCCCTCCTCTTCCCCGTGTCCCGCTCCAGCGCCTCGGCCAGCACCTCCGCCAGGTGCCGTCCGCGTATCCCGGCCAGTTGCTCCAGTTGGGTACGGCAGGAGAAGCCGTCGGCGAGGATCACGGTGTCCGGGGCCGCCTCCCGTACCGAGGGCAGGAGCTGGTCCTCCGCGCAGGCCCGGGAGACCTCGAAGTGGCCCTTCTCGAAGCCGAAGTTGCCCGCCAGGCCGCAGCAGCCGCCGGAGAGTTCCCCGGTGAGACCGGCCGCCTCGCGCAGCCCCCGGTCCGGGGCGTCGCCGAGGACCGCGTGCTGATGACAGTGGGTCTGGCCGGCGACGGGACGGTCCACGGCGGGCGGGCTCCACTGCGGGGCGTGCCGCTCCAGGACCTCGGCGAAGGTGAGGACGGCGGAGGCGAGCCGGGCCGCGCGGGGGTCGTCGGGCAGGAGTTCCGGCAGGTCGGTGCGCAGGGCCGCCGCGCAGCTCGGCTCCAGCACGACGACCGGGAGGCCCGCGCGCAGCACCGGCTCCAGCACGTCCAACGTGCGCCGCAGCACCGCACGGGCACGGTCGAGCCGGCCGGTGGAGATGTAGGTCAGCCCGCAGCAGACGCGGGCGTGGCGGGTGGGGAGGAGGCCGGGGAAGGGGTTGGGGAAGGGGGCGGGGAAGCGGGCGGGGGGCGAGGTGGACCGGGTGGGGGCGGGCCCGCCTTCCGTGGTCGCACCGTCCGTCGTCGCGCCGTCCGTCGTCGCGCCGTCCGTCGTCGCGCCGTCCGTGGTCGCGCGGCGGCGTGGCAGGAGTGTCGGGGGGAGGGTCACCCGCAGGCCGGCGGCCTCCAGGACGCGGACCGCCGCGCGGCCGACCGAGGGGGACAGGTACTCGGTGAAGGTGTCCGGCCAGAGGACCACCAGATCTCCGGGCGGCCGGGTCCCAGTGGGCCGCCGGCGCCGCCACCAGCCGGTGAAGGTCCGTGAGGGGAGCCGGGGGAGCCGCCGCTCGGGCGCGATTCCGCCGAGGCGTTTCGCGGCGGCCGCCAGGGGCGGGATCGCGGCGAGCGCGTTCAGCAGCGGAGCCGTACGCGTGCGGGCGGTCCAGCGCAGCCACTCGGGCAGGCCGCCCATGCTGTGATGGGCGGCGGGGCGCCGTCGGCCCGCGTAGTGGTGGTACAGGAACTCGGCCTTGTAGGTGGCCATGTCGACGCCGACCGGGCAGTCCGTGCGGCAGCCCTTGCAGGCGAGGCAGAGGTCGAGGGCGTCGCGGACCTCGGTGGAGCGCCAGCCGTCGGTGATCAGTTCCCCCGCCAGCATCTCGTGCAGCAGCCGGGCCCGGCCCCGGGTGGAGTGCTCCTCCTCCCCGGTCGCCCGGAAGGACGGGCACATCACGGCGGGGCCGGCCGCCGTGGTCGTACGGCACTTGGCCACGCCGACGCAGCGGCGGACGGCCGCGCGGAAGTCGCCGCCGTCGGCCGGGTAGCCGAAGGCCACGTCCACGGGACCGGTCGGCAGCACGGCGAAGCGGAGGTTGCCGTCGAGCGGTGCGGGGCGGACCAGCATGCCGGGGTTGAGCAGGTCGTCAGGGTCCCAGACGGCCTTGGCGCGCTCGAACAGCCGTACCGTCTCGGCGCCGTACATCCGCGGCAGCAGCTCCGCGCGGGCCTGGCCGTCGCCGTGTTCCCCGGACAGCGAGCCGCCGTGTGCCACCACCAGGTCGGCCAGTTCCTCCGAGAAGTGCCGGAAGCGGCCGACGCCGGCCTCGGTGAGCAGGTCGAAGTCGATGCGGACGTGGATACAGCCGTCGCCGAAATGGCCGTACGGAGTGCCGCGCAGGCCGTGGGCGGTCAGCAGGGCGCGGAAGTCGCGCAGATAGGCGCCGAGCCGGGCGGGCGGCACCGCGCAGTCCTCCCAACCGGGCCAGGCCTCGGAGCCGTCCGGCATCCGCGTCGCCGTACCGCTCGCGTCCTCGCGGATGCGCCACAGGGCACGCTGGGCGGCGGCCTCGGTCACCACGAGGGCGTCCACGACGTCGGCGGCCCGCACGATCGTCTCCGCGCGGGCGCGTGCCTCCGCCCGCGTCCGCCCGCCCGTCTCCACGAACAGCCACGCGGCGCCCTTGGGCAGGCCCGCCCCCGGGGGCACCAGGTCGGCGGCCATGCCCTCCACCGTCAGCGGTCCGTGCGGCAGGAGGCCGACGGCGGCCTCGGCGGCCGCGCTCTCGTCGCCGTACCCCAGCACGGCCAGTGCGCGGGCGGGCGGGGCCTCCACCAGGCGCACCACCGCCTCGGTGAGGACGCCGAGGGTGCCCTCGGAGCCGCAGAAGGAGCGGGCCACGTCGGCGCCCTTCTCGGGCAGCAGCGCGTCCAGCGCGTACCCGGAGATGCGGCGGGGCAGGTCGGGGAAACCGGTGCGCAGCCGGGCCAGCTCGCCCTCCGCCAGCTCCCGCAGGCCCTCGGGCGCGCCGGCCCACCCCGGGCCGAGCCGCAGCCGCCGGCCGCGCGCGGTGAGCACGTCCAGCTCCGCGATGTTGTCGGCGGTCGTCCCCCAGGCCACCGAGTGGGAGCCGCAGGAGTTGTTGCCGATCATGCCGCCGAGGGTGCAGCGGCTGTGTGTGGCCGGGTCGGGGCCGAAGCGCAGGCCGTGCGGGGCGGCGGCGCGCTGGAGGCTGTCGAGGACCAGGCCGGGCTGCACGACCGCCGTGCGCGTGCCCGGATCCAGCTCCAGCACGGCGTCCATGTGGCGCGTGAAATCCAGTACGACCCCTGTGCCCGTGGCCTGCCCGGCGATCGACGTACCCCCGCCGCGCGGCACCACCGGCACTCCGTGCGCCCGGCACACCTCCAGCGCCGCCGCCACGTCCTCGGCGTCCCGGGGGGCGACCACGCCCGCCGGGACCCGCCGGTAGTTGGAGGCGTCCATGGTCATGAGCGCGCGGGCGGTGGCGTCGAAGCGGACCTCGCCGCGGAGGCCCGCGCGCAGCTCCGCTTCGAGACGTGAGAGATCCGTCTGATCCGTCATGGGCCCAGGATGCATCCGATCCCCGACCGTCACCGCGAGTTATCCACAACCTCGCCCTGATCGTCGTACAACCCCACCCATGATCGTCGTACGACACGACAAGTCCGTGTGACGGCAATCTTGTCTCATCCGACGGACATGGTTCCGTCCCGTTTCGCCCACCCGATACGCTCCGGATCGTGGCCGACATCCAGATTCCCGCTGACATCAAGCCCGCCGACGGACGTTTCGGCGCGGGCCCCTCCAAGGTGCGGACCGAGGCGCTCGACGCCCTGGCCGCCACCGGAAGCTCCCTGCTCGGTACCTCCCACCGCCAGGCGCCCGTCAAGAACCTGGTCGGTAAGGTCCGCGAGGGGATCTCCGAGCTGTTCTCCCTCCCCGAGGGCTACGAGGTCGTCCTCGGCAACGGCGGCTCCACCGCCTTCTGGGACATCGCCACCCACGGGCTGATCGAGAACAAGTCCCAGCACCTCAACTTCGGCGAGTTCTCCTCAAAGTTCGCCAAGGCCGCCAAGCTCGCGCCCTGGCTGGCCGAGCCGACGGTGATCGCCACCGACCCGGGCACCCACCCGGAGGCGCGGGCCGAGGCGGGCGTCGACGTGTACGCCTTCACCCACAACGAGACGTCCACCGGTGTCGCCATGCCCATCAAGCGGGTGGCCGGCGCCGACGAGGGTTCCCTCGTCCTGGTGGACGCGACCTCCGGCGCGGGCGGTCTGCCGGTCGACATCGCCGAGACCGACGTCTACTACTTCGCCCCGCAGAAGTCCTTCGCCTCCGACGGCGGCCTGTGGATCGGCGTCTTCTCCCCCGCCGCGATCGAGCGCGCCGAGCGGATCCACGCGTCCGGCCGCCACATCCCGGAGTTCTTCTCGCTGCCCACGGCGATCGACAACTCGCGCAAGAACCAGACGTACAACACCCCGGCTCTCGCCACGCTCTTCCTGCTCAACCAGCAGCTCGAATGGCTCAACGGCCAGGGTGGCCTGGACTTCGCGGTCGGCCGCACCTCCGCCTCGGCGCGGGCGCTGTACGGCTGGGCCGAGGACGTCAAGTTCGCCAGCCCCTTCGTCACCGACCCGGCGAAGCGCTCCTCGGTCATCGGCACCATCGACTTCTCCGACGACATCGACGCCACCGCCATCTCCAAGGCCCTGCGCGCCAACGGCATCGTCGACACCGAGCCCTACCGCAAGCTCGGCCGCAACCAGCTGCGCGTCGCCATGTTCCCGGCGATCGACCCGGCGGACGTCGAGGCGCTGACGAAGTGCATCGACTACGTCATCGAGAAGCTCTGACTTCCGCCGTACGACGGTGAGGGGCGCCCGGCGGAGCAGGTACCGCCGGGCGCCCCTCGTTCTACGGGGGTGAATCGCCCCAGTCGCCGAAAAGCAGGTTCTCGCACTCCGTGAGCCGTATCCGGGCAGCGTCGCGGCTGCCGGCGCCGGGGACGCTCGGAACGAATCTGGCCATCACGCTCCTCCCCCGGCCGCGAACAGCTCTTCGGCGCTGGTCACGGTCACGGAGCGGTCGAGCCAGCTCTCCAGCACCTCCAGGTCGGCACAGGCCATGACCCGCTCCCGGACGGAGTCGGACACCTCGATGCCCCGCGCACCAAGAACCCGGAGGACGGCCTTGGCCTCACCCTTGGCCTCACCGTCGGCATGGACCTCGCGCCACGCCTCCTCCATCACGGTGTTGCTGCCGGGGAAGAGGGGGGTGTATGCGGCCATCAGCTTCCTTCGCTGTGTCGTGTGACCTACGAGAACTGACGGAGGAAGGCCTGCCAGGTCTCGCGGGAGACGGTGAGGAGGGGGCCGTCGGACCGCTTGCTGTCGCGGACGACTCGGCCGCCGGGGGCCGTGTCGGCGACCTCGACGCAGTCGCCTAGCTGCGCCGAGTAAGAAGACCTCCGGAACGGTCCCACGACATCGTTCATGGCGCGCCTTCCTCAATGGCTTCCAGCTTGCTCCGAATGAGCTTCGCGCTCGCCTCCGAAGTCAATGCTGATGAGCTCAGCAGGTCGAACGAACTGGCATACACCTCAAGATCGTTCGGAGATTCAACGATCGACGTAGACATCACATCTTCCATGGTCACAGCCTCGACCACCGACTCGGAGTCGAAGCTGAAGGCTGAGAAGGGGTTCGCAGCAGCCACCAACGAACCCGTGTGGAACGGCAGAACCTGCACGGTGACGTTCTCTCGCTGCCCAGCCTCAAGGAGCGACGACAGCTGACCTCGGTGAGTTTCGATACTCGCCAGAGGATGCTCGATGACCGCTTCCCAGATGACAGCGGAGTACTTGGCCCCGCCTTCGGCGATCCTCTCTTGCCGACGCTTCCTCACCTCCAGCAACTGCGCCACGTACTCGGGACTGAGAGCGTTGGGTCCGCCGGTGATGACCGCCTGGGCATATGGCCGAGTCTGGAGAAGCCCCGGAATCAGGACCGGATGCCACTGCCGGATATGACTCGCGTCATCCTCCAGCGTGATGTGATCGAGGTAGCCCGGCCGCAGGTGCGCGGCGTACTCATGCCACCAACCGCGCTTCTTGGAGAATTTCGCCAAGTCCTCAAGCTTCGCGCACACTTCCGGGTCCTTGACGCCGTACGCGTCCAGCAGCAGTCGCACTTCGATGACACGAGCGGAGACTTGGCCGCTCTCAAGGCGGCTGACTCTGGCTTGACTTGCTGCGATTACCTCGGCGGCCTGTGGCTGGTCCAGCTTGGCGGCCTGCCGGTACCGCCTCAGCGCCGCCCCCAAGCGCCTGCTGCGCACCGTCGGCCGTCCACCTGTGGGCATGGATCCTCCCCTCTTCTTCGGCCACGATGCCACACGGATCACTCACTTTGGGAGCGAATCACTCGACCGAGTGGACGAGTGAATACATTCACTCAAGTCGATTGCGCGACCGTCAGAGACGGCCGTACCTTCACAGCGGCATCAAGGCAGAGAGCACCTTGACGAAGCACGTCAGGAGGTACGGCACCCCATGCCCGCAACCACAACCTTCCGCATCCCCAAGCACAGGCGACACGTGTCAACCGCCCGCCAGCTCATCGCCAAGGCCCTCGCAGAGTGGGGAATCACGGGCGAACTGACCGAGGTGGTCACCCTGTCGGCAAGCGAACTCGTCACCAACGCGGTACGCCACTGCCAGGTCGCCTACGCCCTGGTCGAGGTCTCGCTCACCCTCCGGGAACGGAACCTGCTGCTGGAGGTCTCGGACCCGGATCGCGACCGCCTCCCCCAGCTTCACGACTCCGCGCCGGACGAGGAGGGCGGACGCGGACTGGCGCTCGTGGAGGCGTTGGCCGAGGCGTGGGGATACCGGCGGGACCCGTACACGAAGTGCGTCTGGGCCACGTTCACGCTCGCGGAGAACGCCTGTGTTCCGACGGCTTTATGACGCGCTCGCGCGGCCATTCACCAGGCCCCGCCGCCGCGCCGACGAGGTCGCGGGCCTGGATATCGCGCGGGAGGTCCGCACACCGGACCCGTACGTCTGGCGCCTGCCGACCCCGTACGACGCCCGCTGGCGCCGCTGGGCCAAACGCAACCGCGCGGCCGGCCACCGGCTGCCGATGCTGCGCGACGAGGAGTGCCGGCACAGCCCCCGACGCCAACACGCGCCCGTTTGGGAAGCAGCCGACGACGTGGTGCGGCCGTACGTGCTCAAGCGCTGACGCTTCCGGCTCGCCGAAGATGGAACAGTCAGCACTCAGCCGCTGATGCTCCGGCGGACACGGGCGATCACCTGCTGGGCACGGGGACCGTACACAGCGGCTTCGGCGAAAGTCGCCCACACCCGTCGGTACAGGGCGATCGTTTCGGCATCGTCGAGCCACAGCTCGGCATGCCAGTCCTCCACCGCGACCATGCGGTCGTCCAGGATGCAGAACGCGTTTGCCGGATTCAGGTGCAGTTCGGCGTCCAGCGGCACGATCCCGAAGCGCACGGTGTCCAACCCCACCACGCCTGTCAGCCGGTCGAGTTGCGCCGCCAAAACGTCCGGCGGGCATACCCGGGCCCACAGCGCGCCTTCCCATACCAGCAGATTCAACCGCTTGCCCGGCCGGTACAGCCATTCCTGCCGCTTCAGGCGAGCGCGTACCGCGTCCTCCGTGTCACGTGGGGAGTTCTGGAGTCGCGAGTGCCCCGAAAAGACGCTTCGGGCGTAGTCGGCGGTCTGGAGCAGTCCGGGAACGAGGCTGTTCTCCCACTCGTGCACAGTTGTGGAGTTGGCGATGACCGTGTTCCAGGAGTCCTGGACGGGACGGTGGCCTGCTGCGAGTTGGCGTCGCCATGAACGGATCTGGCTCTCGAAGCCCTTGAGACGGGCGCGCAGTTCACCGAAGACGTCGGGCTGCCCTGTGGCCTCGGCCCACGCATGGAGGTCATCGTCCGTGGGAGTCTGACGGCCGTTCTCCAGCTTGCTGACCTTCGACTGCGTCCAGCCAAGCCGCTGCGCGAGTTCGGTGCCGGTGAGCCGGCCATCAGGGCTCTCGACACGCAATTCCCTGAGCCTGCGGCCCAATTCCTCGCGTGCCCTCTGAAAGTCCGTGCTCACCGGTTATCCGCTCTTGCCCTTACGCGTCGCTGTGCATCTCCGCCGCGAACCGCTCCCGCGATACGGAGTGATGCCATGCAGCATCCCGCACCCTGGAGCAACGCACCACCTCTGCGGGTTCGGTGATCAGATCCACATGCGTGAGCCGATCGTCGTCATCGAACCGCAGGAGCGCGATGAGGCGGCTGTCGAACAGCCAGAAGTCCTCGGCGGGAAGCCGGAGTCGCTCCGCGTCGGCGCGCCACATGTTACGGATGTCCTCACCGAGACCGATGTTCCACTTGGCGCTCTCGAAGAGGTACCGCTGACCGGTGGTGGCGGGCCGGTCCACGATGCGCACGCGTTCGATCCGCTTACCCAACGCGGCCTGGGCGCGGATCGTGTCGCCCCACCGCCTGGCCTCCGGGCTGCCTTCCTCCCCGCCGTCAATGTTCCCGGTCTCGATGAACTGCGCCCAGCGGTCGCCAGCCTCATCACTCGCATACCGCCGGCGCGTCTCCAGCCGCCAGGCAGTGTGCTCGAACCTGTCAAAGAGACCGGCGAACTCATCGAGCCCGATGGTCTCCGCCTGGCGCGTCTTCCCCTTCGGCGCCCAATCGACCAGAAGTTCACGCGGCACCACAACAGCGACCTCGCCTTCCGAGAGATGCTGGAGCTGCGCGATGTCCTCCGGGTCGGCGATGGGCGCCCCATGGACGATCACTTCTCCGCTGTCCAGGTCCTCATGCACCGAAGGGCATCCGTTGTAACCACTCCCCGTCCCGTTGAACCGCAACCTGCGTGCCATCTACGACCCACCCCTTGAGGCTTGACGATCTCGGTAGGGCAAGCATGTCGGTGCCTCTGAGTGAATGTCCATGCATTCAGAGTCACCAAACGAGAATGGTTGAGAATATTCGCCGCCTTGCTTCCTGGCGCCCGCCTACGGTCCTGCCCAGACAGACCACCAGCCTCAACAGGCAGAGCAGGAAGGCACACTCATGCCGAACGAAAGCGACCTCTACACGCTCGACATCACCTCCGCCGCCTTCGTCCAGGCCTGCGGCGGCCCCTGCACCGAAGGGTGCGTCACCCTCGCCCGCATCGGTGCGGACGCCTGGGCCGTCGGAGACAGCAAGCGGCCCGACATGGCGCCGCTGCGGTTCACCACGGAGGAGCTGGCCGTGGCCGGGATCGACCCGGCGCGGTTCGGGCTCGCCCTCTGAGCCTCCCGGACACGCCCCCGGTCCTGGCGGCACACCAGTCCGCCAGGACCGGCCGACACCTCACGGACAGAGGACCAACCGTGCACCACCACGGCTACCTGTGGACCGGCCCCAAGGCCCGGTTCGACCAGGAGGCATTACGGCGTCCGCCCCACCCCGAGCCGCCCCCGCCCGGCAGCCGGCCCGAGTTGATCGCGCGCTACCGCGAGGTGACCGCCGAGTTCCCGGCCTCCGACCTGCCTCCGCTGGAGACGGCGTACTGGCTGCTCAAGCCGGACTCGCTGGTGCGGGGCACCTGGCAGGCACCGCAGGAGGCCGCGGTGTGGCTCCAGCACAGGCTGGATGAATTCGCGACCCGGTTCGCGGACGAGGTGCAGCGCGACCGGCACCATCGCGCCAGCGTCGTCACCTCCGCGACCGCCCGGCTCCGGTCCGGCGGTGACGTGTCGCTCGGCTTCTACCTCGAACGGCCCACGTACCTGTCCCTCTCCCTCGTCACCTGCTCGCCGAACCGCGCGAGGCCCGAACTCCCCTGCCCGCTCGCCCCGCCCGCGTCACCTCCCCCGCCGCCGCAACCGCCCCACCCCGAACAGCCCCGCCACCACGACGAGCAGAGCCACCGCGCCCAGTTTCACGCTCGACCCGCCGGTCACCGGGTTGCTCGGGGAGCCGTTTCCGGGGGTCGGAGAGGTCTTCGGGCTGTCCGGGGCGTCCCTGGGGACGACCGCGCTGTCGGCGCCCTCGCTGCTGTAGAGGAGTTTCGTGCCGTCGGCGGAGTAGGTGATGCCCTCGCCCTGGCCCTGGAGGGGGACGTCGAGGGTGGCGGCGCGTTTGGGGTGGCCGTCGTTCCAGGAGTAGTAGATGCCGCCGAGGTAGCCGCGGACGGCGAGGTGGGTGCCGTCGGGGGAGAAGGTGGCGTCGGTGGCCCAGAGGTCGATGGGGGCGATCGGGCGGAAGACGTTGGAGCCGGTGGCGGAGAGGGTGGCGGGGCCCTCGTAGAGGTGGCCGCCGTCCTCCTTCTTGTCGATGATGTAGACCCGGCCGGTCTTGGGGTGGACCAGCAGCGACTCCGCGTTGCGGGGGCCGTCCGAGTACTTCACCACGTACTGGGTGGCCGTGATCGTCTGGTCCTGGAGGACCTTCGGCTCGGGGAGGCGGTAGATCCACACGTAGGGCCAGCGGCCGTCGTAGTTGTCGCCGATGTCGCCGACGTAGATCTCGTTGTGCGGCCCGATCGAGATCCCCTCGACGTCGCGCGGGGTGCCGACGCCCCGCAGGGTCACCCGGGCCACCGTCTTCCCCGTCCTGCCGTCCACCGCGTAGATGTACGGGCCGTCGCCGCTGTCGTTGTGCGTCCAGTAGATACCGGGGTGCAGACGGGAGGCGGCGAGGCCGCTGGACTCCTTGATCCGCGGGTCCGTGATCGTGAACCCCTTGTCCCCGGAGGTCACGGAACTCACGGAGCTTCCGGCACTCCCGCCGCCCTCCGCGGCAGCGGCTGGCAGCGTGCAGGCGCCGGCGAGCAGGACGGCGGCAAGGACGGCGAACGGTCGGCGCATGGCCCAAGCCTGCCATTCCCGCCCGGGGTTCACCCTGCCGGCCACCGCGCCCGCACCCCCACGTGGCGGGCCTCACACCCCGGCCGCCGCGCCGATCGTCCATGATGATCGGATGCTCAGGTTCATGCCCGTGGGCGACTCCATGACCATCGGGAGCGCGGGCGAACACACATGGCGTTACCGGCTGTGGCAGCGCCTGCGCGGTACGTACGACCCCGCCGTCACGCTCGTCGGCCCGCGCGAGACGCTGTACGACAAGCACTCCGGCGCCCCGACGTCCCTCGCCTACGCCGACCCCGACTTCCCCCGCGCCCATCTCGCGGGCTGGGGCGAGGGCTGGCTGCACATGGCCCCGCTGATCGGCGAGGCGATACGCGACTGCCGGCCGGACGTCCTGCTCGTCTCCCTCGGCCTCATCGACCTCGGCTTCTACACCAACGCCGAACAGACCGCCGAGAACGTCCGCGCCTTCATCGCCGCCGCCCGCGCCGCCGACCCGGGCATCCGCATGGTCCTGCTGCCGGTGATCCCCAACGTCCGCGCCGAGTCCGACGCCCCCTTCGCCGACCAGGTCGGCCTCTTCAACGTCCTCCTCGCCAAGGCGGTCGCCGACCTGGACGAGCCCCGCTCCCCCATCCTGCTGACCTCGCCGCCCGAGTCGTACGACATCCACACCGACACGTACGACGGCACGCACCCCAACGCGAGCGGCGAGCACCGGATCGCGGGCGCCTTCGCGGGGGCGATGCGGGAGGCGTGGGGAATCGGGCAGACGTCCGTGACTGGAACGGTTTGACTGGATTACGGCGTTTCGTCGTCACTGTGCGTATCGTTGTACCGCGCGGTCGCCCTCGTCCGTGAGGCGGCCGGGGAGGAGCGCCACAATGACCATCCTGGAAGACAGGATCGAGATCAAGATGGCCGACGAGAACGCCGTGTGCCTGGACCACTGGTTCGAGCGCCTTGAGCGGATGCCCGTCCCCGAGGGTTACAAGGTAGAGATCGTTGGGGGCAGTGTCTTCATGACGCCGCAGCGGGACATCCACTGGGAAACCATCCGCGAGATCCTCTGGGCGCTCGAAGACCACTTCGGCAGGCGCCGCACGCGGGTTTTCACCGACGTCCGCATCGACTTTCCCGGGTTCCAGAACGGCTTCTGCCCCGATGTGGCCAAGTTTCGCGAGGGTGCGGCGAAGGACGACAGGGGCCGCTGGCAGTACGAGGACGTCGACTTCGTCGCCGAGGTCATCTCCAAAGGGACGGCCCACAACGACTACGGCCCCAAGAAAGCCGCCTACGCGCTGGCCGGTGTCCCCGTCTACCTCATCGCCGATCCCTACCAGGCAAGGTGTCACGTGTACACAGAGCCCAAGGAAGACTCCTACGCCTGCGAGTTGCGCGTGAACTACGGGACCGATGTCGACATGAGCACCACCGCCCTCGGTCTCATCCTCAAGACGGCCCACTTCCCCCGCGACTGACCGGCCCCTCCTTGCCTTGAGCCCACTCCAAGCCGTTGGCTAGGGGTCATGAAGTACACGCAGCTCGGACGCACGGGACTCAAGGTCAGCCGGCTGGTTCTCGGGACGATGAACTTCGGACCGCAGACGGACGAAGCCGACAGCCACGCGATCATGGACGCGGCACTGGACGCGGGCATCAACTTCTTCGACACCGCCAATGTGTACGGGTGGGGGGAGAACAAGGGCCGCACCGAGAGCATCATCGGGAACTGGTTCGCCAAGGGCGGTGACCGCCGCGACAAGGTCGTCCTCGCCACCAAGGTCTACGGCAACATGGGCGCCGACGGCGAGGCCTGGCCGAACCACGACAAGCTCTCCGCGCTGAACATCCGGCGCGCGGTGGACGCCAGCCTCAAGCGGCTCCAGACCGACCACATCGATCTCTACCAGTTCCACCACATCGACCGGAACACCCCCTTCGAGGAGATCTGGCAGGCGATCGACGCCCTCGTCCAGCAGGGCAAGATCCTCTACGCCGGTTCCTCCAACTTCCCCGGCTACAAGATCGCCCAGGCCAACGAGACCGCCGCCCGCCGCGGCAACACCATCGGCCTCGTCAGCGAGCAGTGCCTGTACAACCTCGCCGAGCGCCGCGCCGAGATGGAGGTCATCCCGGCCGCGCAGGAGTACGGCCTCGGGGTCATCCCCTGGTCCCCGCTGCACGGCGGGCTGCTCGGCGGTGTGATCAAGAAGGAGGTGCAGGGCGGACGCCGTGCCTCCGGCCGCGCCGCCGACACCCTCGCCGACCCGGCCGCCCGCGCGCGGATCCAGTCCTACGAGGACCTGCTCGACAAGCACGGCCTGGAACCCGGCGAGGCCGCCCTGGCCTGGCTCCTCACCCGCCCCGGCGTCACGGGTCCGATCGTCGGCCCGCGTACGGCCGAGCAGCTCCAGTCGGCGCTGCGGGCCGTGGAACTGGAGCTCGGCGACGAGCTGCTCACCGGCCTGGACGAGATCTTCCCGGGTCCGGGGCCGTCGCCGGAGGCATTCGCCTGGTAAGAGCCGTACGAGCCGCGCGAGCCGTATGAGTCATACGAGCCATGCGAGCCGTGCGCTGCCCGGGGTGCGGGAGGCCTTCCGGCCCCGCCCCTCGGGCGCACGGACGCACGGGCGCACGGGACGGCCGCTACCTGACCGCCGCCGCCACGGCGACGACGACCAACATGAGCACAAGCGCACCGGCCATGATCCGGTTCCGGGTTTTCGGGTCCACGCATCGAGCCTAACCGGACGCCGCGCACTCCCATCGCCCGACCGCCTCGTACCGCGGCTGCTCCCCACGCACCCCCGACCTCGGCAGGTTGCTCCGCACGAGCGCCAGGTCGGTCACCCGCCAGCTCCGGCCCGCGAACTCACGGAGCAGCTCCACGTACGGTCGCACGTCCACCGCCTCCCGGCCGCGCGCCAGCGTGAGGTGGGCCTGGTAGCGGCGGTGCTCCTCCATCCGTACCCCCGCCTTGCGCCCCGCCGCCTCCGCCCGGTCCGCCAGCAGGCGCAGCGCGTCCACGCCGCCGGACGCCCCGGTCCACAGCGCGCGGCCGTGGCCGAACTGGCCGCCGCCGTGCAGGGCCAGTTCGAAGGGGGCGGTGCGGTGGGCCGCGCGGGCGAGACGGGCCGACAGGTCGGGTACGACGTCCTCGGCGACCTCGCCGTAGAACGCGAGGGTGAAGTGCCAGCCGGGGCGGCCCGTCCAGCGCAGCCCCTCGGCGCCCGGCAGCCGCTTCAACCGGGCGACTTCCAGGGCCAGTTCGGCGGTGACGTCCTCCGGCGGCAGCACTGCGGCGAAGAGTCTCATGCCTTCACGATCCCAGAGACGCCCGGGCATGATGACCGCCATGACGATCACCGTCCGCGAAGGCGGCCCCGACGACGCTCCCCTCATCCTGGCCATGCTGGACAGCTCCGTGGAGTGGCTGGTGGCGCGGGGCCGTACCCGGCAGTGGGGCACCGAGCCTTGGTCGGCGAACCCCAGGGCCGTGGAGATGGTGCGGCGGTACGCCGCCACGGGCACGCCGTACTTCGCCGAGATAGACGGCACACCGGCCGCCACCCTGACCCTCACCGACGCCCCGGGCGCCTATCTGGAGCCCGCCGGCGAGCCCGAGCGGTACATCCATCTGCTGGCCTCGGACCGCCGGTTCAAGGGGCGGGGCGCCGGCGCCGCGCTGCTCGCCCACGCGGCCGAGGCGACCCGGCGGGCCGGGGTCGGCCTGCTGCGGGTGGACTGCTACGCGGGCGACGACGGCAGGCTCGTCGCGTTCTACGAGCAGAACGACTTCGTCCGCACCGAGGCCTTCACCCACGGTGCGGACGAGTGGCCGGGACAGGTGCTGGCCCGGCGGGTGTTCTAGCCCCACCAGCCCCGAAGGGCTCACGCGGCTGTCGCGAGTTCCTTCCGCCGACGCTGCACGAACCGCAGGCGCGGGGCGCCCCGGTACCAGCCCAGGGACAGCCGCAGGCCGCCGACGCGGGCGAGGACCAGGCCGATGGCGCCGGCCGCGGCCGCGGAGACGACGCCGCCGAGGGCGAAGCCGACCCGGGGGCCGTAGGTGTCGGTGATCCAGCCGATGACCGGGGCGCCGACGGGGGTGCCGCCCATGAAGACCATCATGTACAGGGACATCACCCGGCCGCGCATGGCGGGGTCGGTGGCCATCTGGACGGTGGTGTTCGCGGTCACGTTGACCGTGAGGCCGCAGATCCCGATCGGCACCATCAGCGCGGCGAACAGCCAGTACGCGGGGGCCAGCGAGGCCACGACCTCCAGGGCGCCGAAGGCGAGCGCGGCGGCGATCAGCAGCCGCATCCGGGCCGAGCCGCGGCGGGCGGCCAGCAGGGCGCCGCCGAGGGAGCCCGCGGCCATCAGCGTGTTGAGGAGGCTGTAGCCGCCGGCGCCGACGTGGAAGACGTTGTCGGCGAAGGCGGACAGCCACACCGGGAAGTTGAAGCCGAAGGTCCCGATGAAGCCGACGAGGACGATGGACCAGATCAGGTCCGGGCGCCCGGCGACGTACTGGAGCCCCTCCCGCAGCTGGCCCTTGGCGCGCGGGGTGCGCCTGCTCGGGTACAGCTCGCGGGCGCGCATCAGGAGCAGGCCGGTGATCGGCGCGGCGAAGGACAGGCCGTTGGCGAGGAACGCCCAGCCGGTGCCCACGCCGGTGATCATGAGGCCGCCGACGGCGGGGCCGATCAGGCGCGCGGACTGGAAGTTCGCGGAGTTCAGGCTGACCGCGTTGTGGAGCTGGTCGGGGCCGACCATCTCGGAGACGAAGGACTGCCGGGCGGGGTTGTCGACCACGGTGGCGAGGCCGACGAAGAACGCGGCGAGGTAGACGTGCCAGACCTGGACGTGCCCGGAGAGGGTCAGCGCGCCGAGCGCGAGACCGCTGAGGGCCATCGCGCTCTGGGTGACCAGGAGCACGGGACGCCTGGGCAGCCGGTCCACGAGGACGCCGCCGTACAGCCCGAACAGGAGCATCGGCAGGAACTGCAGGGCCGAGGTGATGCCCACGGCCGCGGAGGATCCGGTGAGGCTCAGGACGAGCCAGTCCTGGGCGATGCGCTGCATCCAGGTGCCCGTGTTGGAGACGACCTGGCCGGCGAAGAAGAGGCGGTAGTTCCTGACCTTCAGCGAGCTGAACATCGAGGACTTGCGGGCGGGGGTAGTAGGGGCGGTCGGTGCGGGGGCGGAAGGTTTTCCGGATCCCGTACTCAAAACGGGTTCGCCTCCTCAGGCAACTTCTCTACAGGTGTGCGAGTTTCTCCAGCACCGGGGCGGCGTCGCGCAGCTTGGCCCACTCGTCCTCGCCGAGGCCGTCGACGAGGCCCGCCAGGAAGGCGTTGCGCTTGCGGCGGCTCTCTTCGAGCATCGTCTCGGCCAGTTCGGTCTGGGTGACGACCTTCTGGCGCCGGTCCTCCGGATGCGGCTCCAGGCGGACCAGTCCCTTCGCTTCGAGCAGCGCGACGATGCGGGTCATCGAGGGCGGCTGGACGTGCTCCTTGCGAGCCAGCTCGCCCGGCGTGGCGGAGCCGCAGCGGGACAGGGTGCCGAGCACCGACATCTCGGTGGGGCTCAGCGACTCGTCCACCCGCTGGTGCTTGAGCCGACGGGACAGCCGCATCACGGCGGAGCGAAGGGAGTTCACGGCGGCAGCATCGTCGCCATGGTTCAGGTCCGGCATGTCCTTAGGGTAACTCATTACTCTAACTAAAGACCACCGGGACGCGCACGAGTCCCCGTGATGCCCGCCACTGCGCCTTTCCATCACCCGTACGAGTGAGTGTGTGCCGGAAAATGACGCATCCGCAGGGCGGCAGTGGCGACCCTCGTACCCATGGGGACCACTGTGCTCAGCCTGCGGATAGACGGGGAGCTGCTCGAACGGCTCCGGCAGCACGCGGCGAAAAGAGGAATGAGCGTGCAGGACTATGTGGTCCGCACGCTCATTCGCGACGACTTCGACCAGCGGTTCCAGACCGCCGTCGAGGAGACGGAGCGGTTCTACGGCGTCACGTGAGGCGTACGCCGTGGAACCGGGAGGATCAGGTCAGGCCCAGGGCCGGCATCAGGTAGTAGAAGGCGAAGACCGCCGAGACGACGTACATCGCCGCCGGGATCTCCCGGAACCGGCCCGCGGCCAGGCGCAGGACGGTGAAGGTGATGAAGCCCATGCCGATGCCGTTGGTGATCGAGTAGGTGAACGGCATCATCAGCATGGTCACGAACGCCGGGATCGCGATCGTGTAGTCGGCCCAGTCGATCTCCTTGATGGAGTGCGACAGGATCAGGAAGCCGACCGCGATCAGCGCCGGGGTGGCCGCCTGCGAGGGCACCATCGTGGCGACCGGGGTGAGGAACAGCGACACCGCGAACAGGGCGCCCGTGACGACGTTCGCGAAGCCCGTGCGGGCGCCCTCGCCGACACCGGCCGTGGACTCCACGAAGGCGGTGGTGGCCGAGGAGGAGCTGGCGCCGCCGGCCGCGACCGCGAGGCCGTCCACGAACAGCACCCGGCTGATGCCGGGCATGTAGCCCTGGGCGTCGGTCAGCTTGGCCTCGTCGCTGATGCCCATGATCGTGCCCATCGCGTCGAAGAAGCACGACAGCAGGACCGTGAAGACGAAGAGGATGCCGGTCAGCACGCCGACCTTGGAGAAGCCGCCGAACAGGCTGACCTGGCCGACCAGGCCGAAGTCCGGGGTGGCGACCGGGTTGCCGGGCCACTTCGGCACCGTCAGGCCCCAGGAGGGGATCTTGACGACGGCGTTGAGGATCACCGCGAGGATGGTCATGCCCACGATGGAGATCAGGATGGCGCCCGACACCTTGCGCACGATCAGGACGAAGGTGAGCAGCGTGCCCAGGACGAAGATCAGCACCGGCCAGCCGGTGAGGTGACCACCGGTGCCGAGCTGGACCGGGACCGTGGTCTGCGCGATGTCCGGGATGCGGCTGACGAAGCCGGAGTCGACCAGACCGATCAGCATGATGAACAGACCGATACCGATCGCGATCGCCTTGCGCAGACCGAACGGCACCGCGTTCATCACGCGCTCACGCAGACCCGTGGCGACCAGCAGCATGACCACGAAACCGGCCAGGACGACCATGCCCATCGCGTCCGGCCACGTCATCCGGGGCGCAAGCTGGAGGGCGACCACCGAGTTCACGCCGAGGCCGGCGGCCAGGGCGATCGGCACGTTGCCGATGACACCCATCAGCAGCGTGCTGAAGGCGGCCGTGAGCGCGGTCGCCGTCACCAGCTGGGCATTGTCCAGATGATGACCGTACATATCCTTCGCGCTGCCCAGAATGATCGGGTTCAGCACAATGATGTACGCCATCGCGAAGAACGTGGCGAGACCACCTCGGACCTCCCGCGCGATGGTGCTGCCGCGCTCGGAGATCTTGAAGTAGCGGTCGAGGGGACCGTTGACAGACGCACCGCCCGGGCTCTCGGGGGTGGGGACCTTGGCAGGCGCCGAGGTGGACATGCGAGACCTCATCACCAGAGGGGCTCCACCGAGCCCTCCTGGAGTTTTCTACGACTGGAAGTGGACAAAAACAAACCGCTTCAGTATGAAGGTATGAATTGCTTGATCGCTATCTCCGCGCGTAGACCCTGCCGGGCACTGATCGCCTCGTAAGCTGTCCGACATGGCCAAGTGGATCCCCCAGCACGAGGCGCCCGAGCCCCTTGAGGGGCCCGTGGTCGCCACCATCACCGGCGGCACGATCGTCTGGTTCGTCCTGTTCCTCGTCCAGCTCCCCTTCTACGGCTGGTTCCACGACCACGGCCATCTGTGGTGGGTGTGGACCTGCCTGGCCGGGGGCGGGCTCGGGCTGATCGGCATCTGGTACGTGCGCAAGCGGGACGCGGCGATCAAGCGGGCGGCGGCACAGCGGCCGGAATCCACCCCTGTGGAGTAGTCCCCGGCGCCGGATACCGGGTGGGCGGCCACGCAAAGGCCACGTAACGTCGGATACATGAGCCATATAGACGCCGGCGCCGAACTCGATCCGGCGCACCCGGCGGCCCTGCCCACGACCCGGGCGGCGGGGCTGACCGGGGCCGAGGTCGCGGAGCGCCGGGCGCGTGGCCAGGTCAACGACGTACCCGTGCGCAGCAGCCGCTCGCTCGGGGAGATCGTCCGGGCGAACGTGTTCACCCGGTTCAACGCGATCATCGGCGTGCTCTGGGTGATCACCCTGTTCGTCGCGCCGATCCAGGACGGCCTGTTCGGCTTCGTGATCCTCGCCAACACCGGTATCGGCATCGTCCAGGAGTGGCGGGCCAAGCAGACCCTGGACTCGCTCGCGGTGATCGGGGAGGCCCGGCCGACCGTGCGCCGGGACGGCAGAGCCGCCGAGATCGGCACCGATGAGATCGTCCTGGACGACCTCATCGAGATCGGGCCCGGCGACAAGGCCGTCGTGGACGGGGTGTGCGCGGAGGCCGACGGGCTGGAGATCGACGAGTCCCTGCTCACCGGTGAGGCCGACCCGGTGGTCAAGCGGCCCGGGGACCCGGTGATGTCCGGCAGCTTCGTGGTCGCGGGCAGCGGCGCCTTCGCCGCGACCAAGGTCGGCCGGGAGGCCTATGCCGTCCGGCTCGCCGAGGAGGCGTCCCGCTTCACCCTCGTCCACTCCGAGCTGCGCACCGGCATCTCCACGATCCTCAAGTACGTCACCTGGATGATGGCCCCGGCCGCGACCGGTCTGGTCATCACCCAGCTCGTGGTCAAGAACGACGACCTCAAGGGCGCGGTCGCCCGCACCATCGGCGGCATCGTCCCGATGGTGCCGGAGGGCTTGGTGCTGCTCACCTCCGTGGCCTTCGCCATCGGTGTCATCCGGCTCGGCCGCAAGCAGTGCCTGGTGCAGGAACTGCCGGCCATCGAGGGCCTCGCCCGCGTCGACACCGTCTGCCTGGACAAGACCGGCACGCTCACCGAGGGCGGCATGGACGTCACCGAGCTGCGCACGCTGGACGGCGCGGACGAGTCGTACGTGCGCAAGGTGCTCGGCGCGCTCGGCGAGTCCGACCCCCGGCCCAACGCCTCCCTCCAGGCGATCATCGACGCCTACCCGGACGACGACGAGTGGCGCTGCGTCGAGTCGCTCCCCTTCTCCTCGGCCCGCAAGTACAGCGGGGCCGCGTTCAGCGAGGGCGACGGGGAGATCAGCACCTGGCTGCTGGGCGCCCCGGACGTGCTGCTCGGCGCCGACGACCCGGCGCTCGCCGAGACCGAGCGGCTCAACGAGCAGGGGCTGCGGGTGCTGCTGCTGGCGCGGGCCCGCCGGGACCTGGACGACGCCACGCCGGCCCGGGGCGCCCGCCCCACCGCCCTGGTCGTGCTCGAACAGCGGCTGCGCCCCGACGCGGCCGACACCCTGCGCTACTTCACCGAGCAGCGGGTGACGCCCAAGGTCATCTCCGGCGACAACGCGGTGTCGGTCGGCGCGGTCGCGGCCAAGCTGGGCCTCAAGGGCGCGGCGACGGACGCCCGGCGGCTGCCCCCGGACCAGGCCGCGATGGCTCAGGTGGTGGAGGCGGGAACCGTCTTCGGGCGGGTCACCCCGCAGCAGAAGCGGGACATGGTGGGCGCGCTCCAGTCGCGCGGGCACACGGTGGCGATGACCGGCGACGGGGTGAACGACGTGCTCGCCCTCAAGGACGCCGACATCGGGGTGGCCATGGGCTCGGGCTCGGAGGCCACCCGGGCGGTGGCGCAGATCGTGCTGCTGGACAACAGCTTCGCGAGCCTGCCGTATGTGGTCGGCGAGGGCCGCCGGGTGATCGGCAACATCACGCGGGTGGCGACGCTGTTCCTGGTGAAGACGGTCTACTCGGTGCTGCTCGCGGTGCTGGTGGTCTGCTGGCGGGTGGAATACCCCTTTCTGCCCCGCCATCTGACCCTGCTGTCCACGCTCACCATCGGCGTCCCGGCCTTCTTCCTGGCCCTCGCGCCCAACAACGAGCGGGCGAGACCGCACTTCGTGCGCCAGGTGATGCGGTACTCGGTGCCGGGCGGCGTGGTGGCCGGGGTGGCGACCTTCGTGACGTACCTGATCGCCCGGCAGCACTACAGCGGACCCGGTCACCTCCAGGCGGAGACCAGCGCCGCCACGCTGACCCTGTTCCTGATCTCCATGTGGGTG
Source organism: Streptomyces sp. NPDC048106 (assembly GCF_040706415.1). Taxonomy (NCBI): domain Bacteria; kingdom Bacillati; phylum Actinomycetota; class Actinomycetes; order Kitasatosporales; family Streptomycetaceae; genus Streptomyces; species Streptomyces sp. NPDC048106. The sequence goes on from NZ_JBEZND010000043.1 coordinate 62,636, forward strand.
CTGGCGATCATCGCCCGCCCCTACACCTGGTGGCGGGTGGCGCTGGTGGCGGCGATGGCCGTGGCGTTCCTGCTGGTGCTCGTCGTGCCGGCGTTGCAGAGCTTCTTCGCGCTGCGGCTGGAGGGACTCGCCATGCCGTGGACGGCGGTGGCGGTCTCGGTGGTGGCGGCGGCCGCCCTGGAGTTCCTGTGGAAGTGGGTCGACCGCCGCTTTCCCGGCTAGGGCCTTTCGCGGAGAGGCTTACTGCACGTCGACGTAGTCGCCCGTGGCGGTGGTCGCCGGGGTGGTCGTGGTGCCCGCGAAGGCGTAGCGGAAGTAGCCGTCGACCGTGGCGGTGGTCGTGGTCTTCAGGTTGCCCGTGGAGTTGGTGCTGACGGTCTTCAGCGTGCTGTAGGTGCTGGAGCCCTTCTTGCGGAACTGGAGCTTGACCGGCTGGTTGGCGTAGCCGTGGTACTTGCCGTCCTCCCAGTCGGCGCGGGCCAGCTTGCCGGTGACGGTGACGGTCTTGCCCTTCTTCACCGGCTCCGGGGCGGCGTCGGTGTTCAGGGTGGCCCAGCGCTGGAGGTCGAAGGAGTTGGTCGGGTCCTTGACTGCCACGCCCACCTTGGTCATGTCGGCCGGCTGGTCGGGGTTCTGGCCGTTGAAGGCGACGGCGTAGGCGGCGGCCTTCCAGGCGCCGGCGTCCTCGCTGAGCAGGCCGGCCGGGTCGATGGCCACGGTGGAGGTGCAGGCGGCCACCGTCGTGGAGGTGTCCGTGCAGGTCGCGGCGGCGCTGTCGACGTAGTAGATCGAGTCGTCGAAGGAGGTGCCGCGGTACAGCTCGACGGCCGCGACGAAGTCCTTGGCGTGGACGGGGACCTCGGTGCCGTGGGTCAGCGTGAAGGAGACCGGCACCTTGACCACGTTGGTGGTGCCGACGGAGATGTTCTTGCCGTTGTTCACCTTCACGGCGGAGAAGGTGGCGTTCAGCTGGTAGGGCGTGCCCGAGGCGGCGACGGCGAAGGTGGCGCGGCCCTGGTGGTGGGCGGCGTGGGCGGCCTTGCTCGCCGGGTTCCCCGCGGGCACCCGCTCCTGCCCGGCGGCGTGCGCCGCGGGCAGGGCGAGGGCGGAGAGGGCCAGGGCGCCGGAGACGGCGGCCACGGTGGCACGAATACGCATGTGCTGTTCCCCTGCGTACGGAGTGAATGGGGAGTCGGTCGACTCCGCGACATCAGATGGCGCCCGCAGGGGAACGGTTGTGTGGGGATGGCGGAATTTGTAAGAGTTTTCCGGAGACGGGTCCGGCGTCAGTCGAACCAGCGGTCCCGCGCCAGCTCCTCGGTTCGGGACGGGTCCTCCAGCAGGGCCGCGACCTCGAAGCGGCGCGGCCACTGCCCGGCCGCCCAGGCGAGTCCCGCGGCCACCCCTTCCAGGGTGGCCGCGTGCAGCACCCCGTCGTCGGTCAGCCGCCAGTCGATCTCCACGCCGTCCACGACCAGTTCGTCGTGCTCGACGTACGTCCCGGGCGTGCGCGGGCCGAGCAGCACCCGTACCGGCTCCGGCACGTCGTGCTCGGTGCCCTCGGAGTGCACTTCGCCGGTGACGGACTCGCTGAGCCGCCGCACCTGGAACAGCTCGGCCAGTTCGGCGGCGCGGGCCGGCCGCACGGGCAGCAGGGGCACGCCGGAGGTGAAGGGCAGCAGGTCCGGGGAGTCGACGACCACGGCGTCGGCGGCGTCCACGACCGTCACCCGTCCGTCGACCACGGCCCGCAACTCGTCCGGCAGCGTCACCCGTTCCGGATCCAGGTCCGCCAACGCCCCGTACAAACCGTGCAGTTGGGCGCCGGTGACCCGGCGGTCCGGGTCGGCGAGCCGGTCCAGCAGTTCGGCGGCGCCGCCGGGCTCGTCCAGGAGCGCGTCGACCGAGGTCCGTACGCCGAGCGCGCGCAGCACCTGCTCGTCCTCGAACCCGGTGGCGTCGGCCTCGTCGTACAGGCCCCGCAGCAGCGGATCGCCGCCGGCGGCGAGGAGACCCGCGGGGCGCCGGCCGTCCAGCACGGGGTGCCCGCGCAACCACCACGCGGTGTACGGCCGTACGACCTCGTGAGTGCCGTCGGGCAGCAGGACGCGCACCGGCTGGGTGAGGGCGTCGCGCAGCGGCGGACGGGCGAGCAGGGAGAGGGCCTCGGGCCAGTGGTCGTCGTCCACCAGGTCGAGGTCGCGCACGGCGACGATTTCGGTGGCGACCGGGGGCACCGGGCTGTCCGGGAAGCGGTCGAGGATGTCCTCGCACCACACGTCCACGGCGTCCAGCAGCCCGGCGTCGTCCGGTTCGGCGAAGTCGCCCTCGCGGGGCTCCAGTTCGTCTGGGTCGAGGACGACGTCGGTGGCGCGCACCAGCGCGAAGTTGGCGAGCACCCCGCAGGCGGTGAGCGGCTGTTCGCCCCACCGCTCGGCCAGGTCGTGGTCGACGGCGGGCAGTTCGTCCTCGCGGATCACCCGGGCGAAGGCGCTGCCGGGGAGCACCAGCTCGCCCGCGGGTGCGAGTTCGCCGTCCTCGTCGGGCAGCGCGAGGGCGCCGAGCCAGGGCTCGTCACCGGGCTCCAGGCCCGCGTCGCGCACCAGCCCGAGCACGGTGTCGGCCAGTTCCTCGGCGTCCGGGGCGTCCTCCTCCCAGCCGAGGGCGCCGTCCTCGTCCAGGGAGGCGGCGACGGCGGCCCGCACCTGGGGGGTGGTGAGCACCGCGCGCGGGGTGGCGGGCAGCGCGCCCAGCTTCTCCAGCAGCGGATGGGCGGCGTCCTCGTGGGCGACCTTCAGGCCGAGCCGGCCGAGCACGTCCGCGTCGATGCGGGCACCGCCGGGTGTGGGCAGCAGCACCTGCCGGGGCCCGATGGTGGTGCGTCCGTCGACCAGCGGCACGGGCAGGCCCGACAGCCGGTCCACGTCCACCCCGGCGAGGCTGTCGTAGAGCCGCCACCACCAGCCGGGCTCCTTCTCCAGGCCCGCGAGCCGGTCGACGGCGTCGGCGAGCGGGAGCCGGGCGACGCCGAGGGTGCGCAGCTCGGCGCGGCGCTCCAGACCGGCGGGCAGCAGGGTGGGCAGCACCTCGGCGAGCACCCGCACGGTGTCGGTGCCGGCGCCCTCCACGATCTCCGCGTCCCTGGGCCGGATCGCCTCCGGAAGCTCGTCCTCGCCGCCCTTGCCGGGCAGCGCGGGCGGCAGGAAGGCGGTGCGCGGCAGCCGCTCCAGGAGGGCCTGGCGCAGCGCGCCGTCCAGCTCCCCCTTGCCCAGCGGTCCCGGTACGAGGTCGACGGCGGCCTCGGTCACCGGGCGCCATCCGGCGAGCAGTTCGGTGTAGGCGTCGGCCGCGCGCTGCACCAGGAAGTCGGTGAGGGGGCCGGGGGCGGTGTGCCGGCGGGTGGTGTCGAGGGGGAAGGAGGCGATGAGGAGGGCGGGGACGCCGAGGGGTTCGTCGCTGGGCGTGGGGGCGTGCACGACGGGGGACGTGCGGGGCCGCAGCGGGCGTCCGTGCTCGTCCTCCGGCACGGCCCAGGTCACCGACCAGTGGGGCCGCAGCCGCTCCTCCACCGGCCGGTCGGCGAGCAGTTCCTGGGCGAGCGGTCCGTGCGCGGAGGCGGTGCGCCAGCGGGTCGTGCCCTCCCGCGAGTCCGCCACGACGGTGACGGCGCCCTCGGTGCTCCGGGACAGGGTGCGGGGCGCGGCGTCGCCGACCTCGATGACGACCTCCGCCAGGCCGGGGAGGGTGAGCAGGAGCGCGTCGTCGACCGCGTCGAGCAGGCGCTCGGCGAGGTCGGCTGCGGCCGCGTCGCGCAGCGGGAGGATGACGGCGGTGTCGTACGGGTCGGGCGCGGTGCCCTCGGCGGCGAAGGGCAGCCGGAGCAGCGGGACATGGCCCGCGCGGCGCCGGACCTCGTCGCCGAGGCCGGGGCTGTGCCGGGCGGTGTCGGCGGCCAGCTCGCGCGCCTCGGCGAGGGACCAGCGGACGCCGCCGTGCCGGCCGACGAGGGCGGGTTCGTCCGTGACCGAGAGGACGGCGGCGAAACCGACGCCGAACCGGCCGACGGCGCCGTGCGGGTCGGCGTCGCGCTTGGCGGAGGCGCGCAGCGTGGACAGCGACTCGACGCCGGTCGCGTCCAGGGGGGCGCCGGTGTTGGCCGCGACCAGCACGCCGTCGCGGAGGGTGAGCCGCAGCCGGCCCGGCACCTGGGCGCGGGCGGCGGCGTCGGCGGCGTTCTGCGCCAGCTCGACCACCAGGCGGTCCCGGTAGCCGCCCAGTACGAGGTCCTCCTCGGCGTTGGCGTCCTCCCGGAACCTCGCGGGGCTGGTGGCCCAGGCGTCGAGAACACCGCGACGCAGCCGGGCCGTCCCGAAGGGATCGGCACCCTCGGGCGCCGGCCGCACGTACTTGCTGCTCACGTTCACACTCCTCGTCGACGTGAGGAAGAAGGTACAGCGCGTCGCCGACATCGCCGCTCCGCGGCGGCCGGCCGTCAGGGAAGGGCGCGGCGGTAGACCTGGCGGGAGCCGCCCTCCGGGCCGGGAGCGGCCGGTTCGGCGGGAGTGAAGCCGAGGGCCTCGTAGAAGGCGCGGGCGCCGCTGGTCACCGCGCCGGGGTGATCCGGGCCGAAGGTGACCACCTCGACGGTGGCCGGGGGCCGGACGAACCGGTGGATCGCGTCGGCCAGCAGCGCGCGGCCCACGCCCTCGCCGCGGGACCGCTGCGTGACGACCAGCCAGTGCACCTTGTGCAGCGGGGCCTTGCCGCCGAAGAGGAGGGCGCCCAGGAGTTCCCCGGACGCGCCGTGCGCCACCAGTGCCGTGGACCGGGCGATGCCCCGCGTCACGGCCTCGGTGAAGCCGGGGTCGGCCACCATCGGGCCGAACCAGTGCTCCACCTCGGCCGCCAGGGCCAGGAAGCCGGGGAGGTCCGGCTCCGCCGCGGGGCGGACCACGGTCAGGAGTGGCCCAGTTCCGCCGTCTCCTCGTCCGTCGTCTCCGGGACGGAACCGGAGTCGCGGGCGGGGTGCAGCGGGAAGGGCTCGACGCGGGTCTCGTCGATGACCGGCGCGGCCGGCTGCGGGGGCTTGGGCATGACCGCCGCCTCGGAGTGACCGCCGCAGCCGTAGGCGAGGGAGACCACCCGGCCGTCCGCCGGGGCGAACTCGTTGGCGCACACGCCGAAGGCCTGGCCGAGGGAGCCACCGATGGGCGCCAGGAAGCCACAGGTCAGACACGTGGCCGGCGCCGCCTGGGCCATCGGCGTCTTCGGGCCGAACGCCTCCTCCCAGCGGTCGGCCGCGCTGTGCAGGCCGTAGCGGGACAGAACACGCGCCCTGCGCATGCCCAGTTCCTCGGCCACCGCGGCGATGGAGCCGCGCGTGGGCACCGTCGGCTGGACGGCCGGCGCGCCCGGGGTCACGTCCGCGTCCTCGGCCTCCGCCAGCTCCGCCAGTTCCTCGGAGACCACCGAGTCGGCAGGCGGCTGGTCCTCGCCGGTGTAGCCCGGCTCCAGGCGCAGGTCGTCCTGGTCGGTGGGGAGCAGATCGCCGGGGCCGAGGTCGCCGGGGCGCAGCCGCTCGCTCCAGGGCACCCACTCGGGCGCGAGCAGCGCGTCGGGGCCGGGAAGCAGCACCACCTCGTCCAGCGTGACGATCTTGGCGCGGGAGGCGCGGGCCACGGTCACGGCCCAGCGCCAGCCCCGGTAGCCCATCTCCTTGCACTCGAAGAAGTGCGTGACGACACGGTCGCCCTCGGAGACGAGACCGGAGTGCTCGCCGACCACGCCGGGCGCGGCCGCCTCCTCCGCGGCGGCGCGGGCGAGGTCGACCGCCTCGGCGCACAGGCGGTCGGGGGTGCGGCTTCGCGTGGTCGCTGCGCTCACAGGTATCGCTTCTCTCCTACGCCGTCTCGTCAAGGCGGCTGCCTCCGGCGGGTTGGGCGACGGAGCGGACCTCAGGACCGCATCGACGTCTGCCTCATCCGCGCGCTCGGGCGCACCTCTGCCATCCATTCTGCGTTATGGCTGAGATACGCACGCTACACCGAACAGGATTCGTTGCCGCTCGACGGCATTCTCCCCCACTTCACCCGCCCCCTCCGCCCCGGTGGCGGGGGCGGTTCGCCGCCATACGTGCCGTATCCGCACTATCCGGCGGCAACTCGGGGCACTATGAACCTCGTGGCAACCGCGGACAGGCGTGGGGTTCGGGGTGGCGGTACGCGCCGGGTCGGCGGTGCCGCCCGGTCCGTCGGGCGTGCCCTGCACCTGCCCGTGACCGGCGCCGCGCGCGGCATCCGCAGGGCGACACACGCGCACGGCGCGGGCGAGTCGGGCCTCGGCAAGCTGATCGAGCTGCACGCGGTGAACGGCGCCGGGGACGTCATGATCACCGTGGCGCTGGCCTCCACCGTCTTCTTCTCCGTGCCGACCGACGAGGCACGCGGGCGGGTCGCGCTGTATCTGGCGATCACCATGGCGCCGTTCACCGTCCTCGCCCCGGTCATCGGCCCGCTGCTCGACCGGCTCCCGCACGGGCGCCGGGCCGCGATGGCGGCGGCCATGCTGGCGCGGGCGCTGCTCGCCCTGCTGATCTCGGGCGCGGTGGCCACCGGGAGCCTGGAGCTGTATCCCGCCGCGCTGGGCGTGCTGGTGGCGTCCAAGGCGTACGGCGTGGTGCGCAGCGCCGTCGTGCCGCGGCTGCTGCCGCCCCTGTTCTCGCTGGTGAAGGCCAACTCCCGGGTCACGCTGGCCGGGCTGCTCGCCACCGGGGTGGCCGCGCCGATCGCGGCGGGACTGCACCGGATCGGCGATCCCTGGCCCCTCTACGGCGCCTTCGTGATCTTCGTGGGCGGTACGGCGCTGTCCTTCTCGCTGCCGCCCAAGGTGGACTCGGCCCGCGGCGAGGCCGTGGCGCTGCTCGCCGCCGACGAGACACGGCTGCCCAGGACCCGGGCGAAGCGGCCCGGACTGCGCACGGTCGGGCCCGCCGTGACCCACGCCCTCGGCGCCAACGCCGCCCTGCGCTGCCTCTCCGGCTTACTGATCTTCTTCCTCGCCTTCCTGCTGCGCGAGCACCCGCTCGGCGGCCGGAGCGCGGTGGTCTCGCTGGGTCTGGTGGGCGTCGCGGCGGGCACCGGCAACGCGCTGGGCACGGCGGTGGGGGCGTGGCTGAGGTCCCGCGCGCCGGAGATCATCATCGTGACGGTCGTCGCGGCGGCCCTGGGCATGGCGATCGTGGCCGCGGTGTTCTTCGGGGCCGTCCTGGTGGCGTGTCTCGCGGCGGTCGCCGGGTTCGCGCAGGCGCTGGGCAAGCTGGCGCTGGACGCGCTGATCCAGCGGGACGTGCCGGAGCTGGTGCGCAGCTCGGCCTTCGCCCGCTCCGAGACGCTGCTCCAGATGGCGTGGGTGTTCGGCGGCGCGGTCGGCATCGTGATGCCGCTCAACGGCACGGCCGGGCTGCTGGCCGGCGCCGCGTTCGTGGCCGTGGGCTGGCTGAGCACCCTGCGCGGCCTGGTCGCCTCCGCCCGGGGCGCCGGCCGGCCCCGCGCCCGGGTGGCGTGACGGCACCCCGATCCGACGGGACGGTGACGCAAAGGGGCAGGTCGCATGACGAACCGGACACGGTTCGGTTGTCGCGGACACGACTGGCGTAACGAACCGGGCACGCCGCACCCCGCGTGGGCGGACGACTCCGGGCGACCGATAGCCTTCGGCCATGACCACGCTGCAATCCGTTGTGCGACGCCGCCGCGCCGTCGCCGCCGCCGGCGCCGTTACCGCCGGACTGCTCGTCCTGTCGGCCTGCGACAAGCCGACGCCCACCGCGACGATCACCGTCGGCAAGAACACGGTGCACTCCGAGGCGGTCTGCTACAACGACGGCGACAAGCTCGACGCCAAGGCCCTGGCGGACTGCGCCAAGAAGACCGGCAACGCGAAGTCGATCTCGGTGAACGAGGACTCGACGATCCGCATCGGCGTCGACCCGAAGATCGCGGACGCCGGCTGGGCCGTGCTGGTCAACGGCCGCCCGTTCACCAGCCTCAGCAAGGAGACGTACCGCACCCTGCCGGGCAACGCGTTCTTCAACGAGCAGTACGGCACCGGCGGCAACACCAACACGCTGGTGATCCAGATGGGCGCCAACCCCACCAAGGGCGTGTGGTCCTTCAAGCTGAAGAAGGCCTGATCACGACGTCCGCACGGGTCCTCGTGGCCACCGCGGTCCCGGTCGAACGGGACGCGGTGGCGCAGGCGTTCCCGCACCAGGCGCACGAGATACGACTGCCGGGTGCGGTGCTGTGCCGTACGACCGCCGGCGCCGGTCCCGCCGCCGCCGTGCTCGACCTGCTCGCCGCCGGAGTCGGGCCCGCGCGGGCCGCAGGCTCCACCGCCGCCGCGCTCACCGCGGCCGCCCTCGCCGGCACCCCCTACGACCTGGTCGTCTCGGCCGGGATCGGCGGCGGGTTCGCGCCCGGGGCGCCGCTCGGCTCGCTCGTCGTCGCCGACGCGATCACCGTGGCCGACCTGGGCGCGGAGACCCCCGACGGCTTCCTCCCGGTCACCGAACTGGGGTTCGGGATCGTCACCCATCGCCCGCCGGAATCACTCGTACGGGTCGTGGCCGAGGCCACCGGCGCCCGTACCGGCACGGTCCTCACCGTGTCCACCGTGACCGGCACCGCCGCCCGCGCCGCCACGCTGCGCGCCCGGCACCCCCGCGCGCTCGCCGAGGGCATGGAGGGCTTCGGCGTCGCCGAGGCCGCCGACGCACAGGGCGTCCCGGTGCTGGAGATCCGCGCGATCTCCAACCCGGTCGGCCCGCGCGACCGCGCCGCCTGGCGCATCGGCGACGCCCTCGCCGCCCTCACCGCGGCCTTCGGGAAGCTCGCGCCCGCATTGGAGAGTTGGAAAACCGTATGACCAGTGAGCCGTTGCAGATCGCGTACTCGCCCTGCCCCAACGACACCTTCGTCTTCGACGCCCTCGCCCACGGCCGCGTCCCTGGCGCCCCCGCGCTGGACGTGACCTTCGCCGACATCGACATCACCAACGGCATGGCCGAACGCGGCGAGTTCGACGTGCTCAAGGTGTCGTACGCCGTCCTGCCGTACGTCCTCGACGAGTACGCGCTGCTGCCCTGCGGCGGCGCGCTCGGCCGGGGCTGCGGGCCGCTGGTGCTCACGAAGGAGGCAGGTACCGATCTCACGGGGCGTACGGTCGCGGTGCCGAGCGAGAAGTCGACGGCCTACCTGCTGTTCCGGCTGTGGGCCGCGGACACGGTCGGAATCGAAAGGAGCGGGCCCGCAGGGCCCTCGGTTGAGGGTGGTGGTGGGCGACGGGCGGGCGGCGTCGGCGAGATCGTGGTCATGCCGTTCCACGAGATCATGCCGGCCGTGCGGGACGGCAAGGTGGACGCGGGGCTGGTGATCCACGAGGCCCGCTTCACCTACCAGAACTACGGGCTGCACAAGCTCGCCGACATGGGCGAGCACTGGGAGCGGACGACCGGGCTGCCGATCCCGCTGGGCGCGATCGTGGCCAAGCGGTCGCTGGGCGCCGAGGCGCTGACGGGGCTCGCGGACTCGGTGCGCGCCTCGGTGCGGGCCGCCTGGGCGGAGCCCGAGGTCTCCCGGCCGTATGTCATGGCGCACGCCCAGGAGATGGACCCGGCCGTGGCCGACCAGCACATCGGGCTGTACGTCAACGAGTTCACCGCCGATCTCGGCGAGGACGGGTACGCCGCGATCCGCGGGCTGCTCACCCGTGCGGCGGCCGAGGGACTGGTGCCGCCCCTCGGCCCGGACGCGCTCGCCTTTCCCTGACGGGAGCCCGGTCGCCGGGCCGGCCGGACCTCAGACGTCCAGCTGGTCGGCGACCGCGCGGAGCAGCCCGGCGATCTTCTTGCCGGAGGCCTTCTCGGGGTAGCGGCCCTTCTCCAGCATCGGGGTGATGTTCTCCAGGAGGGTCGTCAGGTCCTGCACGATCGAGGCCAGCTCGTCGGGCTTCTTGCGCTGGGCGGCGGCCACGGAGGGGGTCGGGTCGAGCACGATCACCGACAGTGCCTGGTCGCCGCGCTGACCGGCGACCACGCCGAACTCCACACGCTGTCCCGGCTTGAGCGCTTCGACTCCGGCGGGGAGAACCGAGGAATGGACGAAGACGTCACCGCCGTCGTCACGGGAGAGAAAGCCGAAGCCCTTCTCGCTGTTGAACCACTTGACCTTGCCGGTAGGCACGTCTGTCCTCGTCCTCGTACTCGTCGGGAAAACTGCTTCGGAAACGGCTCTTGATAGCACTAGAGCGGGTCGACCGTGACCCGCCGTCATCAAGGCTAATGGTCTTGGACCCGGTGACAAGACGTCCCCCGGTCGTTCTCTCGCGCAGGAACTACCCTGGTCCGGTGCGTGACAAAACCCAAGTGAATTCCGCCGGACCCGGTGACGGACTGATCCGCGCCGGTGCCATCGTGTTCTTCGTCGGGGCCCTGGCCACCCTGGTCACCATGGTCCCGCTGTTCCTCGGAACCAAGCCGTTTCCGACCTACATGTACGGTCTGTGCATGCTCATGGGCGTCGGATTCCTCGTGGCCGGCGCGGGCGTGCTGCGGTCGATCGCGGCAGGCCGACGCCAGGCGCGGAGCGCCTCGGCGTCGCGGTAGCGAGCGCTCGCGAGGGCCGTACCGGCCGGTGCCGTCAGGGGCGGTAATCGGCCAGCCACGCCGGGAAGGCGGACAGGTCGTCCAGGACGACGTCCGCCCCGGCCGCGCGCAGCTCGTCCGCCGGGCAGGGCCCGGTCGCCACGGCGACCGACAGCGCGCCCGCCGTACGCGCCCCGCGCACGTCGCCGGTGTGGTCGCCGACGTACACGCCCGCGCCGTGCTCGCGCAGTGCCTGCGCCTTCTGCTCGGCCCACAGGTCGCCCACGACCACGTCCGGCTCGATGCCCAGGTGCGACAGGTGCAGCTTCGCGTTCGGCTCGTACTTCGCGGTGACCACCATGGTCCGGCCGCCGGCCGCGCGCACCGCCGCCATGGCCTCACGGGCGCCTTCCATGGCGGGCGTCGCGGCGATGGCTATGGACGGGTAGATCTCCCGGTACAGATCGGCCACCGCGGCCACCCGCTCGGCCGGGAACCAGTTCACCAGCTCGTCCGCCAGCGGCGGGCCGAGCCGGGTGACCACCAGGTCGGCGTCGATGTACGTCCCCGTCCGCTCGGACAGTTCCAGGTAGCAGGCGCGGATGCCCGGCCGGGAGTCGATGAGGGTCATGTCGAGGTCGAAGCCGACGGTGAGGGAGGCCATGGGGGACATGGTGCCAGGTGGGTACGACAGTCCCCCAATCCCCACTCGGTTCCCCACTCGGTTCCCCACTCGGCTCGTCGCTCGGCTCGCCGCTCAGCCTTTGCGCTGTGAGCGCCACACCACGTACAGCGCCGAGGCGACGGCCGCGCCCCGCACCACCCAGGGCCAGGTCTGGGAGAGGGCATCGGCCATCTGCCCCTGGGCGATCGGGTCGCCCCAGCGGCCGTTCTGCCGTCCCCACAGCCACACCAGGCCCGCCGCGGCCGCGGTGCCGGGCAGGACGAGCACGGCCCACTTGCTCTCGGACGGGGACAGCCGCCGGGAGGTGTAGGCGATCGCCCAGCCCGCGAGCAGCACGAACCAGTTGCCCAGCACCGCCCCGGCGACCAGCGCGGCGGCGGCCAGCAGCAGGAACGGGTTGGACCAGCCGGCGGCGGGACCGGGCAGGAGGCGGCGGGTGGGGGCGGGCGCGTCGCCCTCCGGCGCCTCGGCGGGGGCGGGCGCCGCGGCACGGCGCGGGAACAGACCGAAGCGGCGGGCGGGAGCGGGGGCCTGCGGCGCCTTCGCCTTCTCCTTCGCCTTCTCCTTCTCCTGCTTCTCCTTCTCCCGCTCGTGCGGTGGCCGGCGGAGCAGGTCGGGGATCTCCACCCCGCCGACGAAGCCCGGCACCGGGTCGGTGTCCAGGAAGGGGCTGTTCCGGGCGCCGCCGAAGGCGCCGTCGGCCAGCCGCCACCAGTCGGGCGGCTCGGCCGCGTCCCCCAGTTCGTGCGCGCCCGCGGTATGCGGCGGGGACGGCTCGTCCCGCGGCACGGACGGCTCGGGCCGGGACTCGGCGGGACGCGGCCGGGGCACGACACGGCGCAGGCCCCGCGGACGCTCGTCATCCTGCGCCGCGCGCTCCGGCTCCCGCTCCCGGGGCGCGGGCTGGGCCGGTACGGCGGCGGACGAGTGGCCCGCGCCGGCGGCGGGCCCGGCGCCGCCCGCGGCCTCGACCACCTCGTCGGGGGTGCCCAGGCGGTCCAGGATGCGGCGGACCGCGGCGGGACTGTCCACCGTCGCCCTGGCCCGGTCGCGGTCGATCTCGTTGCGCAGTTCCGATACCAGCCGCATGCGCGCGGACGACGGCAGCTGCCGCTGCTGAGCGATGTCCCCGACGCGGCTCAGGTACTCGTAGACGACCTTGTCGCTTTCGATGCCCACGGAATCCCTCCGGGGTGACGCCGACTGAAACCCCGTGAGGACGGTAGCGCAGAGCGGGGGCGCGCCCGCCACGGCTGAACCGCGGGAGGTAACCCGCTACCGTTGGCCGGATGAGCCAAGAGGCCAACCCAGCCCCTCGGTCCCTCGCGGAGGCGCTCCGCGCCAGGGACGACGCCTCCCTGGCCGCGCTGCTGCGCAGCCGCCCGGACCTCATCGCGCCCGTCCCCACCGATCTGACCCAGCTGGCCACCCGGGCCGGCACCCGGGCCTCGGTGCTGCGGGCCCTGGAACGGCTGGACCGCTTCGCGCTGCAGACCGCCGAGGCGCTGGCCGTGGCCCCGGACCCGGCCTCCGGCGCCACCCTGCTGGGGCTGATGGCCGGGGACGCCGGGGACGAGACGGTGGCCGCCGCGCTCCCCCGCGCCCTCGGCACCCTGCGCGAGCAGGCGCTGGTCTGGGGCGACGACGAGCGGCTGCGCCTGGTGCGCACCGCCCGCGAACTGCTCGCGCCGTCCCCGCAGCACCCCTCCCCGACCGGGCTCGGGCCCACCGTGCACGAGGCCACCTCGGGCATGTCCCCGGGGCGGATCCAGGAGATCGTGACCACGGCGGGGCTGGCCTCGACCCATGACTCGGTGTCGGCGGTGACCGCGCTGACCGCCCTGTTCACCGACCGGAAGAAGATGGCCGAGCTGCTCTCCGGGGCGCCGGAGGGCTCCCTGGAGGTGCTGTCCCGGCTGGTGTGGGGGCCGCCGTACGGGCAGGTCACCCCGGAACCGGCCGCCCATCTGCGCTGGCTCCTCGACCGGGGCCTGCTGCTGCCGACCGCTCCCGGCACCGTCGTACTGCCCCGCGAGGTGGCCCTGCACCTGCGCGCGGGCCGCGCGCACCAGCGGCCCGAGCCGCTGCCGCCCGCGGTGGAACCGGCCGCGACCCACCGGCCGACGGGGGTGGACGCGACGGCGGCCGGGCAGGCCCACACCGCGCTCGCCACCGTCGAGGAGCTGCTGAAGGACTGGGACGAGGGCGGGCCCGCGGTGCTGCGGGCCGGGGGGCTCAGCGTGCGCGATCTCAAGCGGACCGCCGTCGCCCTGGACGTGCCCGAGCCGGTCGCCGCGTTCTGGGTCGAACTGGCCTACGCGGCCGGCCTGCTGGCCTCCGACGGCGAGGCCGACGAGCGGTACGCCGCCACCCCCTTCCACGACGAGTGGCTGGAGCTGCCCCCGGCCGAGCGCTGGGCGCTGCTCGCCCAGGCCTGGCTGACGGCGACCCGGGTGCCGGGCCTGGTCGGCGGCCGGGACGCGAAGGACCGGGCGCTCTCCGCGCTCGGCCCCGGCCTGGACCGCTCGGCCGCGCCCGAGGTGCGGCACCGGGTCCTGGCCCTGCTGGCCGGCCTCCCGGCGGGCACCGCCGCCGACCCCGAGTCGGTCCTGGCCCGCCTGCACTGGGAACGCCCCCTGCGCAACACCTCGGGCGCCCCCCGCCCCGCCAAGGACGCCACCGCCGAGGACCTCCGCACCCGGCTGGCCCGCTGGACCCTCGCGGAGGCCGAGATGCTGGGCGTGACGGGCCGGGGCGCCCTGTCCGCCCATGGCCGGGCGCTGCTGGGCCCGTCGGCGACGGGCGCCCCCGGCGGTCCGGGCGGAGGGGGCGAATCGGCCGACCCCGCCGGCCTGACCGGCGCGGGAGGCGTGGGCGGCCCGGCGGGCGCGGGTGCGGGTGCGGGTGCGGGTGAGCCCAGTGGTCCCGGGGACAAGCTTCCCGTCCATCACCGCCCGGCCGCCCCCACTCTCACCACCCCTGCCCCGGCCGTCCCCGCGTCCCCGGCCCCCCTCTCCCCCGCCGAGCAGGCCGTCGCGACCGCCTCCGCCGCCCGTGTCCTCGCCCCTCTCCTCCCCGAGCCCCTCGACCACGTCCTCCTCCAGGCCGACCTGACGGCGGTCGCTCCGGGGCCGCTGGAGCGACCGCTCGCGGAGACGCTCGGCGTGCTCGCGGACGTGGAGTCGAAGGGTGGCGCGACGGTGTACCGGTTCACGCCGGGGTCGGTGCGCCGGGCCCTGGACGCCGGGCGGACCGCCGCCGATCTGCACGACTTCCTCGCCCGGCACTCGCGCACCCCGGTCCCGCAGCCGCTCGCCTACCTGATCGACGACGTGGCCCGCAGGCACGGCCATCTGCGGGTCGGCGCCGCCTCGGCGTACGTCCGCTGCGACGACGACGCCCTGCTGAACGAGATCCTCGCCGACAAGCGCGCCACCGGCCTGCGCCTGCGCCGCCTCGCCCCGACCGTGCTGGCCGCCCAGTCCGACCCGGCCGCCCTGCTGGAGGGCCTGCGCGCGATGGGCTTCGCGCCCGCCGCCGAGTCCGCCGAGGGCGATGTGCTCATCACCCGCGCCCACGCCCACCGCACCCCGCCCCAGACCGCGCCCGAGCCGGTGCCCGACGGTCCGCCGCCGCCCGACGCCACGCTCCTGGCGGCCGCGGTCCGCGCGATCCGGGCCGGCGACCTGGCCGCCACCGCCCCCCGCAAGGCCACCGGCACCGACCCGGCCGCCGGTGAGCTGCCCCGCACCTCCTCCGCCGAGACCCTGGCCACCGTGCAGGCAGCCGTGCTCACCGGCGACTCCCTGTGGATCGGGTACGTCAACGCCGAGGGGGGCGCCAGCCAGCGCGTCATCGCCCCGATCCGCGTGGAGGGCGGCTTCGTGACGGCGTACGACCACACGGCGGACGAGGTACGGACCTACCCGCTGCACCGCATCACCGGGGTCGCCGAACTCGCCGAGGACTGACCGGAGCGGACCCCGGCGGCCCGCGACCCGCCGTGATCGGCACCGGATGGGGCACACTGGACGTTTGGCTGTAGTGGAGGCCGTAGTGGAAAGGGTGTGCCGCGCGTGAATGGTCCACTGATCGTCCAGTCCGACAAAACCCTGCTCCTGGAAGTCGACCACGAGCAGGCCGACGACTGCCGGCGGGCCATCGCTCCGTTCGCCGAGCTGGAGCGGGCTCCCGAGCACATCCACACCTACCGGGTGACCCCGCTCGGTCTGTGGAACGCGCGGGCCGCGGGGCACGACGCGGAGCAGGTCGTGGACGCGCTGGTGCAGTACAGCCGCTATCCGGTGCCGCACGCGCTGCTCGTGGACATCGCCGAGACGATGGACCGCTACGGCCGCCTCACCCTCTCCAAGCACCCCGCGCACGGACTCGTCCTGACGACCACCGACCGGCCGGTGCTCGAAGAGGTCCTGAAGTCCAAGCGGATCACCCCGCTGGTCGGCGCGCGGATCGACCCGGACACCGTGGCGGTGCACCCCTCCGAGCGCGGGCAGATCAAGCAGACGCTGCTGAAGCTCGGCTGGCCGGCCGAGGACCTCGCCGGATACGTGGACGGCGAGGCGCACCCCATCGACCTGGCCGAGGACGGCTGGACCCTGCGGCCGTACCAGAAGCAGGCAGTGGAGAACTTCTGGCACGGCGGCAGCGGTGTCGTGGTGCTGCCCTGCGGTGCGGGCAAGACGCTGGTGGGCGCCGCCTCCATGGCCGAGGCGAAGTCGACCACCCTGATCCTCGTGACCAACACCGTCTCCGCGCGGCAGTGGAAGCACGAGCTGGTGAAGCGGACCTCGCTGACCGAGGACGAGATCGGCGAGTACAGCGGGACGCGCAAGGAGATCCGCCCGGTCACCATCGCCACCTACCAGGTGCTGACGACCAAGCGGAAGGGCGTCTATCCACACCTGGAGCTGTTCGACTCCCGGGACTGGGGACTGATCGTCTACGACGAGGTGCATCTGCTGCCGGCTCCCGTCTTCAAGTTCACCGCCGATCTCCAGGCACGGCGGCGGCTGGGGCTGACCGCCACGCTGGTGCGCGAGGACGGCCGTGAGTCGGACGTGTTCTCCCTGATCGGGCCCAAGCGGTTCGACGCGCCCTGGAAGGAGATCGAGGCGCAGGGCTACATCGCGCCCGCCGACTGCGTCGAGGTCCGGGTGAACCTGACGGAGTCCGAGCGGCTGGCCTACGCGACGGCCGAGACGGAGGAGAAGTACCGCTTCTGCGCCACCACGGACACCAAGCGGAAGGTCACGGAGGCGATCGTCCGCCGGTTCGCGGGCCAGCAGATCCTCGTCATCGGCCAGTACATCGACCAACTCGACGAGCTGGGCGAGCACTTGAACGCCCCGGTCATCAAGGGCGAGACCTCCAACGCCCAGCGCGAGAAGCTCTTCGACGCCTTCCGTGAGGGCGAGATCAACGTGCTGGTGGTGTCCAAGGTCGCCAACTTCTCCATCGACCTGCCCGAGGCCACGGTCGCCATCCAGGTGTCCGGCACCTTCGGCTCCCGCCAGGAGGAGGCCCAGCGGCTCGGCCGGGTGCTGCGGCCCAAGGCCGACGGCCACCAGGCGCACTTCTACTCGGTCGTGGCCCGCGACACCATCGACCAGGACTTCGCCGCCCACCGCCAGCGCTTCCTGGCCGAGCAGGGGTACGCCTACCGGATCATGGACGCGGACGAGATCCTCGCGGAGACGGAGGGCCGGTCCGAGACCGAGAGCTGACCGGCGGGCGGGGCGGGCAGGGCGAGTGCCGTCACGCCCGGCGTATGCCCGCCTCCTCCCCGTACTCACCGAGGATGACGACGCCGAACGCCGCCTCCGCGAACACCTTCAGCGCGCGCAGGGCGCTGCCCAGGAGGTGACGCGGGGCGCCGTCCACGGCCGTGGCTCCGATCGGGGGCCGGGGAGGGGAGGGGGAAACGGTTGCTGCGCTCATGACTCCATGGTGGAACTCCGGGCCCCGCGGCGGTATCGGCCCACGGGTCCAATTCCGGTGACCCTCTTCTGCACCCGAGGGTGGACCCCTCCCCGATCCCTCCCCCACACCGGCCCTCCCGGCGTCCCCTAGGGGGCGCTTGGAGGACGCCGGGAGGGCGTCTGGCGGGCGTCTGGCGGGCGTCGGCTGGACGAAATCCATTGGCGTTCACCGCGCGCGCTCACTAAAATCCCCTCTCTTGCCCGCCTCCCCTCCGTGGAGAGCCGCCGCCCGGCCGGAAACCGGACGGCACGTCGTCACCGGCGACACCGTCACCGTCGTACCGCCACGCAGCAGGCCCACCGGAGGCACCCCCTTGTCCACGCCCGCCCACGACCAGGCCACCGACCCCGCCACCGACCCCCTGTCCCGAGAGCGCTCCCACCTCGCCGGCTCCCGTGCCGCCCTGCGGGCCATGCGCGAGGACGTGGAGGCGCTGGACATCCGGGACGTCACCGCGAACTGGGTCAACGCCGCGGTCCTCAGCCGCCAGATCGACGACCGCATCAAGGCGCTGGCCGACCTCAGCGACACCCCGCTGTTCTTCGGCCGGCTCGACTACCTGCACGCACCGGGCGCGGAGCAGGCCGAGGGCGCGGCGGGCGAGCAGTTCTACATCGGGCGCCGGCACGTGCACGACGCCGACGGCGATCCCATGGTCATCGACTGGCGCGCCCCGGTCTCGCAGCCGTTCTACCGGGCGTCCAAGAAGGACCCGATGGACATCGGGCTGCGCCGCCGCTTCGGCTACACCGGCGGGGACCTGACGGCGTACGAGGACGAGCGGCTGTCCGACCCCGCCGAGACGGCCACCACCAGCAAGCTGCTCCAGCAGGAGATCGAGCGGCCGCGCGTCGGTCCGATGCGGGACATCGTCGCCACCATCCAGCCCGAGCAGGACGAGATCGTCCGCAGCGGGCTCGGCGGCACCGTCTGCGTCCAGGGCGGCCCCGGCACCGGGAAGACCGCCGTCGGCCTGCACCGGGTGGCGTACCTGCTGTACGCGCACCGGGAGCGCCTCGCCCGCACCGGCACCCTGGTCATCGGCCCGAACAAGTCCTTCCTGCACTACATCGAGCAGGTGCTGCCGGCGCTGGGCGAGCTGTCCGTGCAGCAGGCCACCGTGGACGACCTGGTGGCGCAGGTGGAGGTGCGCGGCACGGACGAGGCGGCCGCCGCGGTCGTCAAGGGCGACGCCCGGATGGCCGAGGTGCTGCGCCGGGCCCTGTACTCGTACGTGACCCTGCCGACGGAACCGGTGGTGGTGGTGCGCGGTTCGCGGCGCTGGCGGGTCCCGGCGTACGAACTGGAGGAGCTGGTACGGCAGTTGCTGGACCGGGAGATCCGGTACGGCGCCGCCCGCGAGGCCCTGCCGCAGCGGATCGCGCACGCGGTGCTGGTGCAGATGGAGCGGGCCGGGGAGGCGCCGGACGACCGGGTGCAGGACGCGGTGGCGCGCAACAGCGCGGTGAAGGCGGCCGTGAAGGCGATCTGGCCGGCCGTCGACCCGGCGAAGCTGGTGCTGCGGCTGCTCGGCGAGCCGGAGTTCCTCGCCGAGCACGCGGCCGGGATCCTGGACGAGGACGAGCAGAAGACGATCCTGTGGACCAAGCCGGTCCGCAGCGTGAAGTCGGCCAGGTGGTCCGCCGCGGACGCGGTGCTGATCGACGAGGCGGCCGACCTCATCCAGCGCACGCACTCGCTCGGCCATGTGGTCCTGGACGAGGCGCAGGACCTCTCCCCCATGCAGTACCGGGCGGTGGGCCGCCGCTGCACCACGGGCAGCGCCACCGTCCTCGGCGACCTCGCGCAGGGCACGACGCCCTGGGCGACGCGGAGTTGGGACGAGGCGCTGCGCCACCTGGGCAAACAGGACGGCGTGATCGAGGAATTGACGGCCGGTTTCCGCGTGCCGACCGACGTCATCACGTACGCCTCCCGGCTGCTCCCGCACATCGCGCCGGGCCTGACCCCGGTCGCCTCCGTCCGCGAGAACCCGGGCTTCTTCGAGGTCCGCGCGATCGATGCGGCGGACCAGGACGGCACCGCGGACCAAGCCGCCGCCGTAGGCCAAGTCGTCGCAGCCTGCGAGGAGTTGCTGGCCAACGAGGGCTCGACCGGCCTGATCGCCGCCGACGCCCGGATCCCGGCACTGGCCGAGGCGCTGACGGCGGCCGGGATCGGCTATCTCGCGCCGGGCGAGGAGACCACCCGCGAGACCCGGCTGACCCTCGTGCCGGCCTCGCTCGCCAAGGGTCTGGAGTACGACTACGTGGTCCTGGACGAGCCGCAGGCGGTGGTCGACGGCGAACCGGACGAGCGGACGGGCCTGCGGCGGCTGTACGTGGCCCTCACCCGAGCGGTCTCCGGCCTCGTCGTGACCCACGCGGCCCCCCTGCCGGAGCAGCTGACCTAGGTGTTCTGTCCGGGGAGGTTGTGGACGGGTGAGCCAGGTCTCGGCTGAGGGATCTTGAACAGGTGAGGGCCCTTCCGGTTCGGTGTGGATTGCGAC
>NZ_JBEZND010000044.1:0-79245 GCF_040706415.1 Streptomyces sp. NPDC048106
CGCGCCGCCTGCTCCGTCGTCAGCCACATACCGTCGTCCATCCCCGACTCCTCGACACGCACGACCCACGTCCCCCTCTGATCAACCACGGATGACCCACCCGTAAGTTGCGCAGCATCCCTCAAACGTTGACACGAACGCGTAAGTTTTCGGCCAGACCGTGTCTCCAGCCGGTGTCTGCCGCCGTTCACTCCAGACCCAGGTCCTTCCTGAGGCCCGGCCCCCGTCGCCGTTCCAGGTCCCGTCGCAGGGTTTGTGTGACCTCCGGCGTCACGTCGGACACGTCACGCACGCGGTTCACCGAGGACCGGGGCAGATCACCGATGTCCCTGAAGGTCTGTGCGACAATTCCGGCCAGGCGTGCTGCCTCCCGGTCCCGTGCGTTCGGTTCCCGCGACGCGTCGCGCTCCTGTTCCCCTTCCCGACGGCCTTCCTGCTCGCGGTCCGCTCCCCCTCGGCCCCGGGTCCCCTGCGAAGCCTCGTACGCCTGTTGGGCCACGACGGCCCGGGCCGCGTTGGCCCCGCGGATGCGATCGACGTCCGGTTCGAGGCTGAGCTCCTCGGGCTTGAGTTCCCTCGTCTCGACGTCGGGCCGCTCCTCGGCGTCGCCGTAGCTGTCGCCGCCGGGCGGTGCGCCGGATCCGGCGGACTCGGGGCGGAAGTCCTGGCGCCACCGGTGTTGGCCTGACACGCTCCCGTCGTCGGGGTCCGCTGGATCGTCCGGTCGGTCCGGCCCGTCCGGCCCGTCCGGCCCGTCCGGCCCGTCCGGCGACTCCTGGGCGTCCCCGCCGTCCGTCGCCGCATCCGTCGCCGCACGCTTCGGAGTGAGCCATGGATTGTGGAGCTGCTCCCCAGCGACTGCTCGTGCTCCTCCGCGCCTGCCGCCAGAGGCTCCCCGTCCTCCCACTCCCCGTCCGGCGCCGTGTCCTCCACGGGCGGCGCGGCATCCGATCGCGTGTCCGGCAGCCCATCGCCGGCAGCCCCTGCGCGAACAGCACCGGCTCCGCCCTCGAAGGACGCTCTCGCGGCCGCCTCGTTCACGGCGTTCGTGGTCTGCCCCACCAGATCCGCGGCGGCCTCGGCGACGGTGGCGACGGCCCCGGCCGCCGACACCACGACCTCGCCGGCCTCGTCGACCCCGTCGGCCGGACTCGGAGACGTCCGGCCGTCCGACGCGTCGGTCCCCGGCGGTTCCCGGCGGTCCGGAGCCAGGTCGCCGTTCCTGGTCGCACCCGGGTCCTCTGTTGCCCCCTGCCGCTGCCGCGGGTCGTCCTGGCCGGGCACGTCCGGCTGTTCGGGCCGGGCAGGCCCGACGGACGCGTCGTCCGAACCGTCCCTTTCCCCGTCCGCGGTCTCGGCCTGATCAGGCGACTCGGACCGGGCGTCCGCCGCGTCGCCCGGCCGGATGCCGTCAGGCACATCCTCCACTGCCCGGCCGTCGGCCCGGGGCCCCGGTTCCGCCGCTCCCTCCCCGCCCTTGGACTCGGCCTCGGCCTCGGGCGGGGGTCCAGGGGCGTATTCGGCCTGGGACCCGGCCCGCGACCCGGGCTCCGGACCGGGTTCGGGTCCGGGTTCCGCCTCCGCCTTCGCCTCCGAATCCCACTCGGACCCAGGCTCGGGCCCAGGCTCGGACCCGGCCTCGGGCGCAAGTTCCGAGTCTGGTTCCCGATCATGCTCCGGTCCCGGCTCCGGGCGGTCCCCATCCGGTGGGGCGTCCTCCGTCGGAGTCTCTTCCGGTGGCTCCGTCATCTCCGGCTCGTCTGCCATGGGGTCACCGTCCTGCGGGGTCTCAGCGGCAGGCGGCAGCGGCTCGTCAGGTTCTGGGGAGAGGTCCGGGACGTCCCTGTCCTGGGCGTCGTCCGCTCCCCCTTGGACGGCCTCCTGCGGTGTCCCGGCGTTCTCGTCGGACCCGTCCGGTACGGCTCCGTCCCCGGCGACCCGTGCGTCCGCCGCAGGGGGTGGCGGGGCGTCGGGGACTCCGTCGTCGAGTTTGCTCATCAGTGGGACCTCGTCTTCCCGGCGCACACCCGCGCCACTCGTGCCGCCGTCTCCGCGACCACCGCGCGCAGCCGCGGGCCCTCCCGCAGGCCAGGGCGAAGGCCCGCCGTACCTGCTCCTCCGTCATACCGCCGGTCACCGCCGCCACCGCGTCGCGCAGACCGCTGCGCTCCACGTCACCGATTCGGGCGTGGACCTTCTCCGGGCCGTACCCGGGCAGTGCGCGGACCTGGAGGCGATGGTCGGCGCCCGAGGTTCCGGTCAGGACCAGTCCGCGGGACGCCCATTCCGCCTCGTGCTCCGGATAGCTGTGGGGCCCGTCGGGGGCGGCCTTGCGGGCCCGTTGGATCACCTCCAGCACGTCCCGGAAGCGGTAGTTGGCGTACGTGTGGCGGCGCCGGTCCGCGGCAGGTGGCGGCTCCGTCCCCAGCAGTTCGGCGGACAGTACGGCGTGCAGGCGCTCCGCGAAGTCCGCCGGGTCGACCTCGTCGCGCATCAGGGCGTCCCGCGCGAAGACGGCACGCTCCGCCGCGTACACGAGGGTGCACTCCAGATCGCGCGCGGCGAGCGCCGTCAGGGCCGCCCGCACGCCCGCGGCCGGAGCGGGGGCGGCCATGCCCATCGCCTGGGCGCAGGCAGCCGCTTCCACCCAGATGAGGTGGAGGGGCTCCAGGGAGCGGTGGTGGGCGTCGTTCATCGTGCGCAGGGTGCAGGGTTCGCCGCGGCAGGAGGCCCCGCAGAGGCGGCTGCGGCTGCCGAACAGCGGCGGTGCCGCGGACGCCCCCTTCGTGCTCTCGTCGTGCTCACCGTGCGGGATCGCCGTCAGGACGGGCCGGTCCATGCCGTCGAAGGCCACGGCGGCGCGCCCCGGCGGCAGAGCGACGACGTCCTCGCTCTGCTCCTGCTGGAGGTTCATCGTGGTGCGCCCACGGACCGGCGGTCGTCCTCCGCCGGGAGCCTGTGCATGATCTTCAGCGCGCTGTTCTTGATGACGTCCGGGAGGATCTTGCTGGGGATCTGCTCGACGATGACGACGCCCTCGCCGTAGGCGCGGATCTCCGCGAGGAGCGACGCGAACAGTTCGACGGCGGCGGCCGCGGGGCCGTCCTCGACCCGCTGCCCGTCACCGCCCTCGCGTTCTCCCCGGACGGGCGAACGCTGGCCGTCGGAAACCCCGCCGGCCGCATCCGGCTGTGGGACCTCCCCTCCCGCACCCCGCTCGGCGCCCCGCTGCCCACCGGCGGCGACAGCCTGCGAGGGCTCGCCTTCTCCCCGGACGGTCGGACCCTTTACGCGCAAGGAGCGCACACCCGCCTCCGTGCCTACCCCCTCGCCCCCGAGCGTCTCGCCACCGAGCTGTGCGCCCGCTTCGGCTCCCTCACTCGCGCGGAGTGGACCACCTACATTCCGGACCAGCCGTACCGTCCCACCTGCTGACCGGCTGTCGTCTCCCCCGCTCGCGCACGTCGATCGGCGGTGAGCGGGGTGCGGCCGGCTGCGGCAGCCCCGCCTCAGCTCAGGAGAGCCCGAGCGGCGGAGCGCAGGGTGTGCGCCGCGTCGAACGAGCCGGTGAGAACCCGGTGCGCGGTGTCCCGCGCCAGGCCGGGCGAGCGTCGTCCGGGGCCGCGGCGCAGCAGGTCGTGGTAGAGGTCGAGGTGCCGCTGGGCGATGCGGGCCGGGTCGAAGCGGGCCGAGTTCCGCAGGGCCGCCTCACCCATGTGCCGCCGCAGTTGGTCGTCGCCGACCAGTTCGAGCAGCGCCGCCGCGATGCCGTCCACGTCACCGGGGCGGGTCAGGCGTCCGTCGACGCCGTCTTCGATGATCTCCCGTGGTCCGACCGGGCAGTCCGTGGAGACGACGGGCAGACCGCAGCGCATGGCTTCCACGATGGTCATGCCGAACGACTCCCGGTCGGAGGCCGAGACGGCGATGGACCCCTTCGCCCACTCCGGTTCCAGCGGGTTCGCCTTGCCCATGAGGAAGACGCTGCGGTCCAGACCGAGTTCGCGGATCAGGGCGGTCAGCGAGGGTGCCACGTCGCCGGTGGTGTCACCGCTGCCGAATATCCGCAGCTGCCAGTCCGGGTAGGAGGCGACGACCTGGGCGAACGCCCTGACGAGCAGGTCGTACCGCTTCGTGGGAGTGAGCCGGCCCGCCGCCACGACGAGTTTCCCCGTGCCGTCGGCGGGTGTCACGGAGGCGGCGGGAACGCTGTTCGGTATCGCCTCCACCCGCACCCCGGGCAAGCGCAGCCGCCGGTAGGCATGGGCGTCGGCCTCGGTCACGGTGGTAAGGGCGTCCAGCAGGCGATAGCGGTGGCGTATCTCGTGGCGCATACGGGGCCCGTGGCCCGAGAGGGTGAGGTGCTCCTGCCCCACTCTGATGGCAGCCGGATGCGCCTGCCGGGCGATGTGCACGTTCAGACCGGGCCGGGTTCCGACGATCACGTCGGCGGTCAGCCCCCTGAGGTACCGGCCGATGCGTTCGTCGGTGAGGCGGCTGTACTGGTGGTGCCGGCCATCGGCGCGGGGGAAGACGGTGGCGCGCCGGGCATGGCGCGGGTCGTCGCCGTCGTAGTCGGGGGAGGCGGCGCGCATGTCCGTCAGAGGGGTGAGGCGCACCCCTCGGGGCGCGCCCATGAAGGGCACGTCGCGGTGCCGGAAGACCGAGACGATCTCCACATCGTGCTGCTCCGCCAGCACCGTGGCGAGGTTGAAGGTCGTCCTGATCGTGCCGCCGATGCCGTAGGCGTTGTGGAGCAGGAAGCAGATGTGCATGCGGGAGACGTTTCGTAGGGATCGAGTGATCTTGGTCGGGTGGAGCGTGGCCACGCGCCTGCGGGGTCTTCCAGCAGTCTGGTCGGCAGCGCGTTCGCGCGCTTCGGACGAAGGGCTCGATCGGGGGAACCGAAGAGGCCATACGAATGTCAGCCGATCGGATGATGTGTGAAGCGGGAGGCGCCGATAGACGTGGTGGGAGTCGATCTCCGAGCAGGGAACGCATGCGAAGCGAACAAGCGGTCAGAGAGCACCCTCGTCCGGGCCCGAAGGGTTCCGACCCCGACGCGTGGTGGCTGGCGGCTGCCATGCAGACCGCCTTCGTGCTGCTGCTCGCCGGCTCGATCGCGCGCCTGTTGACGCACGACGGACCGGACGCGCGGACCGGTTGGAGCCTCGCGTTGTTCCTCGTCCTCGGGGTGCTCCATCTGAGCGGACCGTGCTGGGCCCCGTCCCCGCGACACGGCGAGCGGCCCACCACCCGGCACCTGCTCCGGCTCGGCGCGGTACTCGCCGTCTGGCTGGTGCTCCTCGCCCTGGAACCGAGCGCGACCTGGTGCACCATGCCGCTGCTCTTCATCGGCCTGCACCGGTTGCCGGCGCCGGCCGCGGTACCACTCGCCTCGCTGCTCACGCTCCTGGTGGTCGTTTCCGAACTGCGCGTGGCGACGAGCCCGTTCAACCCCAACCTGGTGATCGCCCCGGTGGCCCTGGGGGTCGTCGCCGCGGCCGTTCTGCTGCACAGCCGGCGCCTGGCCGGCAGACAGCGCCTGCTGATCGACGACCTGGTACGTGCCCGCGGCGAACTGGCCGCCACCGAGCGGCACGCGGGAGCCCTGGCGGAACGGGAGCGGCTGTCGGCCGAGATCCACGACATCCTCGCCCAGAGCCTGTCCAGTCAGCGGATGCTGCTCCAGGCCGCGGAACGCCGGTGGCACGCGGCCCCGGACACCGCCCACGAACACGTCCGCGAAGCCGCCGCGAGCGCCGCCCGCGCACTGGCCGAGGTGCGCCGGTTCGTCCGCGACCTGACGCCGCTCGACCTCGACGGGAACACTCTGGTGCACGCGCTGCGGGCACTGGCCGAGCGGCCCGGCGGGCCGGAGCCGGGCACGGGGTCCGGGTCCGGCCCGGCCGTCGAGTTCCGGCTGGACGGCACACCCGAAACCCTGCCCGAGAAGACCGAGACCGCGCTGCTGCGCGTGAGCCAGGCAGCCTTGGCCAACGTGCGGGAGCACTCCGCGGCGACCCGGGCCGTCATCACCCTGACCTGCTCCGACGACCGTATCTGCGTGGACATCGCCGACAACGGCAGCGGCTTCGAGCCGGGCCCCGCCCCTCGCCGCCGCGAGGCCCGCACCCGCGGCCACGGTCTCCCCCTCATGGAGATGAGGGCACGGCAGGCCGGCGGAACCCTCCGCGTCGAGTCCGAACCCGGCGAGGGAACGGTCGTGACGATGTCCGTGCCCCTCGCACCGCGGGAGACCGCGGCCGCCGGGCAACCGCCGGGGACGGAGGAGCGGACACCGTGAGCCCCGCCAACAGCCCCGGGGCCGGGTACTCGGCGCTCTCCGACCCCGCCGGGAACCCCGAACCGAGGAACCCCGAACCACCGGACCCCGAACCGGCCGGACCGGACTCCGCCCACCGAACGCCCGCCGTCCGTGTGCTCCTCTGCGACGACCACGCCATGGTCCGGGCCGGACTGCGGGCGCTGCTGTCCAGCACCGACGGAATCGAGGTCGTCGGCGAGGCGGCGAGCGGAGCGGAGGCGCTGGCGACGGCCGCCCGCCTGCGGCCGGACGTGGTCCTCATGGACCTGCAACTCGGCGACGGCATGGACGGCGTGACGGCCATCCGGCGCATGCTCTCCCCCGCCGAACCCGGCGCGCCGGGCGGTCCCGCACCGCGGGTCCTGGTCCTCACGATGTTCGACACGGACGCCGACATCGCCCGCGCCCTGGCAGCGGGGGCCACCGGCTACCTGCTCAAGGCGGAGCGGCCGGAGTCGCTGTTCGCGGCGATCCGGGACGCCGCGGCCGGGCGGCCCGCGCTGTCGGGGACGGTCACCGACCGGGTGATGTCCCGGATCCGGGATCCAGGCCCCGCCCTCACCGAACGCGAACGGGACATCCTCGGCCGGCTTGCCGGCGGCCTCACCAACCGCGAGATCGCGCGCGCCCTCTTTCTCAGCGAGGCCACCGTGAAGACCCACCTCGGCCACATCTACACCAAGTTGGGAGTGCGGACCCGGGCAGCCGCGGTGGCCACGGCCACCCGCCACCGTCTGCTGGCGGGTTGAGGACCGGAACAAATCAACACCCCTGTGTCGCACAACCGTTCGTCACCTCCGGGGGTCTCCTGTGGCGCAGCCCTGATCCGAACCACGGATGTCCATGGGCTGAAGCAGGACGAAAGGACGAATGGATGCGCAGAGTTCGGAGACTGGCCGTGCTGGCCACCGCCACGGCGGTGTCGATGGGCGCGACCGTCTTGAGCGCGGGCGGTCCCGCCGGAGCCGTGCCGAACAGCAAGGCACCGGCGACCGGGAAGAAGGCCGACTTCAACGGGGACGGCTACGGTGACCTGGCCATCTCGGCGAACGGCTACGTCGCGGTGATGTACGGGACGAAGACAGGTCTCAGCGCCGCCCGGCACCGGGTGCCGGCCGGCAACCCGGGCTCCAACGACGGAGGCGCGTACTCCGGCTTCGGCGACTCGATGGCCCCGGGCGACCTGGACGGCGACGGCTACGACGATCTGGTGGTGGGCTTCGACCGCCTGGCCCCGACGGTGTCGGTCATCTGGGGCGGACCCCAGGGGCTGTCCGATCGCACGGCCCTCTCGTTCACGCCGAAGTACTCCCCCAGCCCGATGATCGTGGGCGACTTCGACGGCGACGGCAAGAACGACCTCGTCGCCGCCACGGGCGCGGGCGGCGTCGCGGAGACCACTCTGTTCCGGGGGCCGTTCGGCCGGGACGGCACGAACGCCTCGACCAGCGTCTTCGACACCGGCATCGTGCCCGACAGCCTGGCGGCCGGTGATGTCAACGGCGACCACGTGCCCGACCTGCTCTCCGTGGGACGACGCGACGACACCGCCGACGCCACCCTGCTACTCGGCTCCAGGAGCGGCTTCGGGCCCGCCAAGGACCTGTCCACCAAGGTCAACTCGGGGAGCATCGCGGACGTCGACGGCGACGGCTACGGGGACGTCGTCCTCGGTGCCGGGCTGGAGGGCTACCAGCCCAAGGGGGTCGTGGGCGGTTCGGTCGTCGTCGCGTACGGCAGCGCGCAGGGCGTGAGCACCACCCGCAAGCGGGTGCGCGTCAGCCAGGACACCCCCGGTGTGCCCGGCACCGGCGAGACGTACGACCGGTTCGGTTACGACGTGGCCACCGGTGACGTCAACGGCGACGGCTACGCCGATGTCGCGATCGGCGTGATGCAGGAGAGCATCTCCGGGGTCAGCACGACCGGCGCGGTCACCGTGCTGCGGGGGTCGGCCAAGGGACTGACCGGCACCGGGGCCGTGTCCTGGCACGAGAACACCGCCGGAGTGCCGGGCGTCGACGAGCCGCACGACATGTTCGGCTCGCGGGTCTCCCTCGTCGACATGAACGGTGACGGACGAAGCGAACTCGCCACCGGAACGGAAAGCGAGAACAGGAACGAGGGCAACGTCTGGTACTTCAGGTCGGACAGCAAGGGCCTGAACACGAAACGAGTCGTCTCCATCGGCCCCAAGACCGTCGGGCTGGTGGCCCAGTACCGTTACTTCGCCCGGTGGATGACCAAGTGAACCGACGCCCGGACCGGCTGCGGTCCGGGCGTGGGCGGTGCGCGGTCACACCGCGCTCCCGTTCGTCAGCCGGTCACAGCATCCGCACCTCGGCCTCCGGGAGCTTCGCCCACCAGTGGTGGTAACGGCGGTAGACCTCCGCCTCGCGGTCGCCGAGGAACGCCCTCAGCGACTGGGCCTCCGCGGCGAGTCCGTCCCAGGTGGCGGGCGACAGCGGGTGGAAGGCCGTGGCCTCGACGCCGCCGTCCACCGGGCGCCACACACCGGCGACATAGCCGTCCACCAGCAAGGTGGGCAGCACGTCTCCGTTCCTGCGGATCACCAGGGGGCGATAGGCGGGGGGTATCACCCGGCTACGGTCGGCGTAGGCCAGCAGGACGCTGTCCCACATCGCCATGAGCCGGGGCGGCGCGGGGGTTTCCGCGTGCGGCCGGGGGGCGTCCGGGAGGTCGAACAGCGTGCTGCCGTCCGGCCCCTGGACCTGTTCGACGGTGCCGTCCAGAGCACGCAGCGCCTCGCGGACGGGTGCCCGTCGCACCATGGCGAACTGCGCCACGTCCGCCACCGACGCGGGCCCGAAGCCCGCCAGATAGCGCAGGATCAGGGTCCGCATCGCCTGTGGATCCACCGCCCGCCCCACCGGGACGGTCCCGGCCCCCGCCGCGACGAAGGACGGCCGCGAACCGAACGACCAAGGCCCGTCCGTCGGGGCGTGGTGCAGCGGCGCGTAAGCCCTCAGCCCCCACCACGCCCCGTCCGTTCGCTCGGCACCGAGCCGCTCCTCGACCCACGCCCGCATCTCCGCCGACGTCCGCGGCCGACGGGCGAACGCCAGCAGCTCCGGCACCAGTTCGTCGGCGTCCGCCGGGGTCAGCCCGGCGTCGGCGAAGCGGAAGCCGAGCCGGGAGGCGTACAGGGTGGGCTGCATCGCCGCGCGCAGGACCGGGTAGTCCCCGGCGTGCACGGCGTGCAGGGTGATCCGCATCAGGGTCGCCTTGACCACCGCGCGCCCGGCGAAGGCGGCGTCGAGTTCGGCCGGATCGAAACCGGTGACCCGGTTCCACAGCGCGAGATACGGCGACGCCGGGTGCTGCGCCTGGAGCCCGACCACGCGCCGCACCGCGTCGGCGACGCTCAGCGGCTCACGCTCCAGCAGCAGTTGGCGGCCGAGGGCCGCCCGGTTGAGTTCGCGCGCGGTGATCATAACGGCGCAGGGTACCGTCTTGGCCCGGACCTGACAGCGCCTCATATACGAAGTCCGGTAACCGGAATCAGCGCCCGCGCTCAGCGCGCCAGGAGGTCGATGGCGGCCTTCAGCCGCGCCAGGAAGAACTCGCGTGACGGCGCCTGATGCTTGAGGCCGATCGATGCGCTGATCATCGTCTGGGCGACGGTGGGCGCGGCCTCCCGTCCTTTCTTCGCGGCGATCGCGTCGGTGACCAGTTCCTCGAACCGCCGTGGCGCGGTCTCGGCGATCTCGCCGAGCAGATCGGGGTTGGCTTCGATGACCTCCGCGACGTCGCGTGCCCATGGGCCGATGTAGCGGCCCGCCCACTGGTCGAACGCTTCGAGGAGGCGCTCCGGCAGGGGGCGTTCGCCGTCAGCCAGGACGCGTTCGACCGCTGCGATGTCGCGTTCCAGGGCCTGGGTGACCGCGGCACGGAACAGGGCCTCTTTCGAGGAGAAGAGGAAGTAGAGCCCCGGCCGGGAGATGCGCGCCGCCTGCGCCACCGCCTCCATCGAGGTCTTCCGGTAACCGAATCGCGCGAAGGTGGTCAGGGCGGCGTCCAGAACCGTGGTCCGCCGGCTGGTGTCGGCGCTTGCCGAGGACGGGTGACCGGCATCAGGGCTGCTCATGGGCCGAGCTTACGAGGAGTGTCCGGACTATACAAACCACGTCCAGTGCGTATAGTCCTGCGCATGACCGAGTCCGAGCTCGTCTCCACCCCCTTCACCGCCGCCAGCACCGCGGACGACGTACTGCGCGGCCTCGACCTGACCGGCGTCCGCGCGATCGTGACGGGAGGTTCCTCCGGTATCGGGGCCGAGACCGCCCGCGCGTTGGCCTCCGCCGGGGCCGAGGTCACCCTCGCCGTCCGGAACACGACCGCGGGCGACACCGTCGCCGGGGCGATCGCGAAGTCCACCGGAAGAACCCGGCCCCGGGTGGTCCGGCTCGACCTCGCCGACCGGACGACCGTCGCCCGGTTCGTCGACGCGTGGCATGGCCCGTTGCACCTTCTGATCAACAACGCGGGCGTGGTCACCGGTGGCCTCGAACGAACCCGTGAGGGCTGGGAGTTGCAGTTCGCGACGAACCACCTCGGCCATTTCGCCCTCGCCACCGGACTGCGCGACGCCCTGGCCCTGGGAGCCTCCGAGCGCGACGGGGCCCGGATCGTCTCGGTGAGTTCGACCGCGCACATGCGTTCGGGCATCGACTTCGACGACCTGCACTTCGAGCACCGCGGCTACGACCCGCAGATCGCCTACGCCCAGTCGAAGACGGCGAACTCCCTCTTCGCCGTCGAGGCCACCCGACTGTGGGCGGCGGACGGGATCGTCGCCAACGCCGTGAACCCCGGCGGCGTCGCCACGGGACTCCAGCGGAACTTCACCCCGCGGCAGCGGCAGTCGCTCGACGCGGCCGAGGCGGCCGGCGTCTTCACGTACAAGACGGTGGAGCAGGGGGCCGCGACCAGCATCGTCGCGGCCGTCTTCCCGGCCTTCGCCCACTCCGGCGGCCATTACCTCGATGACGCGCGAGAGGCCTACCGCGTACCGAACGACGCCGACCTCGCGCGACATCCCCACGGCGTCAAGGAATGGGCGCTCGATCCCGCCATCGCCGAGCGCCTCTGGGCGGTCTCGGCCGATCTGCTGCGCACCTGAGCCCCAGTAGAAGTCAGTGGTAGGCGTGCACGACGGCGTGCCCCTTGCCGCGGCCGATCATCCACCGGTTCACCGGAGTGGTCACCACGAAGGCCAGGGCGAGCGAGCCCGCGAGCGAGATCCAGAACAGAACCTGGGACAGACCCGCGTCCATGGCGCCGGGCACCCCCACCATGACGGTGTTGTCGATCAGTTCCATCACGACGATGGACACCGTGTCCGCGGCCAGGGCGACCTTCAGCGCCTGACGGACCGGCAGCCCGGCGCGCAGCACGCCCCGCATGGTCAGCGCGTAACCGAAGACGAAGGCCAGCGCGATCGACACGACGACGGTGGCCGCGTTGTGCAGCCCGGCGGCGGTGCCGATCACCATGCCGAGGACTTCTCCGATGGCGCAACCCGTCAGGCAGTGCAGCGTCGCCTGCGCGGCGGTGCGCCAGGAAGCACCGGCGCCGTGGTGAGCGTGGTGCATGTACTCGTGTTCGTGCTGCTGGTGTGCGGTGTGGTCCATCGTCGGCCTCCCCTTGCCGGATCGGTTCACCTTCACCAACAAGATACCCCCTAGGGGTATTCCGGGTCCGGGGTGCTGCCGTAGACGGCCGCCCGTTCAGCGCGGCGCGTCCGACGGCACGTCACATGGCCGAGCGGCGCGCACGGCGGCCGGTGTGTCCGGCATCGGCGTTTCGGCCACGACGGCGTCCGGGGACCGGCCCGCCCGGGCAAGGGTCGGTGTATCCGGCACGAACGCGTATTCGCCTGACGCCGGGATTTCCACCACGTCCGAAAGACGTGTGTTCGACAGCCGGGACCTGGTCGTTGACCCCTGTGCCCCGTCCGTCGTTCCCGGAGACCGCCATGTACCGCTTGCCCCATCCGCGGACCACCCTTCCGCCCGCTCCTGTCGCACCCGCACCGCCCGCGATCACGCCGGCGCGGGCGCGGCTCGCCCTCGACTCCGTCCGTGCGGCATGTCCGGATACGCGGTGGACCGTATGACCAGGGCCACCGATGGATCAGCCGACAGCGTCCCCGAACCGCGCACCGCCCCACCCGCCGAGTCCGCCGGAGCCGACGGCCGTCAGGGAGCGGAGCAGCACAGCGCGCCGAAGCCCGACGGCGGACCGCGGATGCGCTACGTCGACCTGACGGGCAGCCGGGAAGCGGCCGGCCGCTCGATCCGGCTGCGTGACATGGCCCGCCGGCTGCCGCAGTTGGTGCGCCGCTCGTTGGCCCTGGCCTGGCAGGTCGACCGGCCGGCGACCCTCGGTCTGCTGCTGTGCCAGGTCGCCGCCGGTGTCATGCAGGCCCTCGGCCTGGTCGCCATCAGCGGCACCCTCACCGCGCTGCTCACCAGCAAGGACGTCTACGACCGGCTTCTTCAGGCGTGGCCGTCCGTGGCCCTGCTGGCCGGTGCCACCGGTGTGCGCGCGCTGCTGGGCATCACCGTCAACTGGCTGTCCTCCCGGCTGGGCCCGCTGATGTCGCGCGAGGCGGAGCAGCAGTTGCTGCTCGGCTGCGCCGAGGCCGAGCTGTGCGCCTACGACGACCCCGAGTTCAACCGCGCGCGTGAGGCGGCCGACCGCGGCGCGCAGGTCACCGGGGACCTGATCGACGAGGGGCAGGACCTGATCGCCTCGGCCGCTTCGTTCGTCGCCGGGGCGCTCGTGCTGGCCGGAGTGAACTGGCTGCTCCTGCCCCTCCTGATCGCGGCGAGCCTGCCGCAGGCCGTGGCCCAGATCAGCGCCGCGCGGGTGCGGTACCTGGCGAACCTGCGCAGCAACGGCGACCTGCGCATGCTGTCGGTGCTGCGCTGGCACATCTACAACAGGGACGCCGCCGACCAGATCCGTGCCGGCACCATGGCGCCGTTCCTGTCCGGCCGGTACCGGGAGACGGTCGCCCGGATCAACCGCGAGGACCGGGCCGCGGCCGACAAGGGCGCCCGCATGTCCCTTCTCGGCGCGCTGTGCGGCGGCCTGGGGTCGGCCGTCGTATGGGCGGCGGTCGTGCTGCTGCTGGCTGACGGGCGCATCAGCGTCGGCCACGCGGGGACGGCCGTCTTCGCGCTCCAGATGGTGGGTCAGTCGGTCCGCGGCCTGGTGGCGATCGGCGCGCGAGCCGTGCGCACGGGCCTGTACATGGACGACTGGAGCGACTTCCTGGAGCGGGCCGGCGGTTTCCGTATGCGCCGGGGTGCGCGCCGTCCCGGACCGCCGAAGACGATCGAGGTCGAGTCGGTCACCCACCGCTACGCGGGCAAGGACCGCGACGCCCTGTCCGGTGTCTCGCTGACCTTGCGCCGCGGGGAGGTGACCGCCCTGGTCGGTTTCAACGGGTCGGGGAAGTCCACGCTGTCCAAGCTCATCAGCGGTCTGAACCTGCCCACGGCCGGGGAGGTGCGGTGGGACGGGATGCCGGTCGGTGAGGCCGATCCGCAGGCCCTGTGGCAGCAGGTGGCCCTGGTGCCGCAGGACTACGCGCACTGGCCGCTGACGGTGCGCGAGAACGTGAACCTGGGGCAGCCCACGGCGCGCGGCGACGCCGGGGTGCGGGAGGCGTGCGAGGCCGCCGGCGCCGACGAGGTCGTCGGCCAACTCGCCGCCGGTCTGGACACCCTCCTCGCGCGCGAGTGGCTCAACGGCGAGGAACTCAGCGGCGGCCAGTGGCAGCGCATCGCACTGGCCAGGGCGTTCTTCCGGGAGGCCGGGCTGCTGGTCCTCGACGAACCGACCGCGAACCTCGATCCCCGCGCCGAGCACCGCATCTTCCAGCGCCTGCGGGACCTCGCCCGGGACCGCGTGGTGCTGCTGGTCACGCACCGCATCACCAATGTGGCCGTGGCCGACCGGATCGTGGTCCTCGACGAGGGCAGGATCGTGCAGGAGGGCACCTACCAGGAGCTGTCCCAACAGCCTGGACTGTTCCAGCAGTTGCTGTCCTATCAGGTGACCTCCGAACCAGCCGGCTAGCAGCCCGGGCCACCCTCGTGAGCCGCGCCGACGCCGCGCGTGGTCCCGACCGGGGTCCCCGGGCGGGACACCCCGCCACCGTCCACCCATAAGGCGTCCTTTGACGGTCTCTAATCAAGTCGGCTACTGTCGCCGCCCAAGTGGACATTCTTGGTGGACAAGAACAGACGTAAGGACGGTGGCCCATGGCCTCGGATACCGCTGGCACACTCAGCCGACGCAGACTGCTCGGCATGGCCGGCGCCGGGGTGTTCGCGGCCGCCGGTCTCCTCTCGGCCTGTGCCCCGCAGCCCGCGGCCGACGGCGGCAGCACCGCCGGCCACGGCGGGGCGCAGGGCGCGGACGTGCCCGTCGGCGAACTGACCTTCGCCCTGCCCTCGTCCATATCCAGCCTCGACGTCGGCCACGAGTCGGGGGTGCTGAACTACCTGGTCGCCACCCTGGCCCAGGAGTCGCTGGTATCCATCAGCCCGGACGGGGAGCTGAAGCCCGGCCTCGCCACCTCGTGGAAGCAGACGAACGCCGCCACCTACGTCTTCACCCTGCGCCGCGGGGTGGTGTTCACGGACGGCTCCCCGTTCACCGCCGCCGACGTGGTCGCCTCCATCGAGGAGATCCGCGACCCGAAGAACGGTTCCGCGCTGGCGTACGCCTTCGCCGGGGTCTCCTCGGTGAAGGCCACCGGCACGCACGAGGTCACCATCCGGCTGTCCGCGCCGGACGCGGCTTTCATCTGGAACACCGGCCCGGGCGGCCTCCTCGTCAGCAGCGAGAAGTTCCTCGCCGCCAACCGCGGGAAGATCGGCACGGAGAAGACGCTGCTGCTCGGCACCGGCGCCTACCGCATCACGGAGTTCGCCGCCGACAGCCATGTGCTCCTGGAGAGCAACCCGCACTGGTGGGGCGAGAAGCCCGCGCTGAAGAAGCTCAAGCTGTCCTTCGTGCCGGACGCCGGCACCCGCCTCGTCGCCATGAAGTCCGGCGCCATCGACGGGGCCCTCGGCCTGGCCTCCGACGAGACCTCCGGCTGGGCATCGGCCGCGGACATCACCTACACGGGTGACCGCTCCGTGGTCGCCCTCGCCTTCGACACCGCCAAGGCCCCCTGGAACGACCCGCACGTCCGCCGCGCCGTCGCCCACGCCGCGGACCGCGAGGGCATGGTCAAGGGCATCCTCCACGGCAAGGCCGAGGTGGCCGACGCGCTGGTCTCCCCCGACATGTGGGGCGACCTGATGCCCGCCGACCAGGTGCGCGCCGAGTACGCGAAGATCACGTCGTACGGCTTCGACCTGGACAAGGCACGCACCGAGCTGGCCAAGTCCGCGCACGCCGACGGTTTCACGGCCGAACTGCACTACCCGTCCAGCGGCCCCCAGCTCGGCAAGGCGGCCCTGGCCCTCGCCGACTCCCTGAAGAAGCTCGGCATCACGCTGAAGGTCAAGGAGATCACGCTGGAGGCGTGGGTCGCCGAGCTCGGGTCGGGCAAGCAGCCGCTGCAGTTCCTGTGGTACTTCCCCGTCACCGGCGACCCCGCCGAACTGGCCGACCCGTACCTGAACGCGTCCGCCACCGCCACCGACATCGCCCACTACGACGTCACCGCCGTGAACAAGGCGCTGGACTCGGCGAAGTCCGACACCGACAAGGCCAGCCGCGCCGGGAAGCTGATGACGGCGGTGCGCACGGCCGGCGACGACCTGCCCTATCTCCCGCTGTGGTGGGGGCAGACGGCGACCGCGCTGTCCAAGGACATCGTTCTCCAGCAGCCGGGTCCGTTCGCCTTCGTCGGCCCCTGGGCGGCCCGGATCCGCAAGGCGGCCTGACCATGGAACGCATGGCGGCACGGGCCGTGCGGCAGGTGGGCGAGGAGATGCTCCGGCTCGTCCACCCGGCCGAGGCCCGCATCAGCCCGGACGGCCACCTCATCGCCGTCACCGCGGCGGGGCCGGAGGGCACCGGCATCCTCGTGACCCCCGCCGACGGGCCCTCCCCGCAGGCCCGGAACGAGGCACCGCGCGCGTCGCGGGCCTCGACGCCGGACGACGGCACCGCACGGCACACCCCCCGCTGGCTGCCCGACTCCCGCACCCTGCTGCACATCGCCCTGCCCGCCGACGGGCGCCACCCGCACCTGGCGGTGCTCGACACCGCCGACGGCGAGTCACGCCTCCTGGTCCGCGCGCCCGGTGACGTCGAGGACCTGCTGGTGTCCGACGACGGCACCGAGGCCCTGCTGCTCACGGCGGAGGACGGTGCCGAACGCGACGGCATGAACCTCGGGCTCCCGGTGCGGCTCGGCGCCGCCCCCGACCCCGAGCGGTTCGCTCCCGGCCTCGGACGGCGCCGGCTGCACCGGGTCGACCTGGCCACCGGAAGACTCCGCGAGGCCGGACCGGACGGGCTCACGGTGTGGAACGTCGCCTGGCGCGGCGGCGACACCGCGGTGGCCACCGTCTCCACCGAGACCCTCCCGAGCGGCTACTACACGGCGCACTTCGCCGCCCTCGACCTCGACTCCCGCACCGCGCGCACCCTTTACCGGCCGCAGGGCCAGCTCGCCGCTCCCGCGCTCAGCGCCGACGGCAGCCGCGCGGCGGTGTCCGAGGGCATCTCGATCGTCGCGGGCCGCCCCCTGGTCGTCGACCTCACCACCGGGGAGATCACCCGCCCGGACGGCCTGGAGGACGTCACCTGGCTGGAGTTCGGCATCGACGGCACCACCCTGTGGCACGCGGGGTGGCACGGCACCGGGGTCCGGGCCGGACACACCGGCACCACGACCCCGCAGGCCGGGTGGACCGCCCAGGCCGGCCTGACCGGGCCCGGCTTCCGGCCCGCGCTCTCGCTCAGCGCGGACCACCGGATCGCCGCCACCGTCCTGGACGCCCCCGGCCGCCCGGCCGAAGCCGTCGTCGCCCCGACCCAGGGGCCCGACGCCTGGCGGTGGCAACCGGTGACCACGCTCAACTCCGGCGGGATACCCGCCCTTTCGGGCATCCGGACCACCGCCACCGACTGGCCGGCCCCGGACGGCACCACCGTG
Organism: Streptomyces sp. NPDC048106; assembly: GCF_040706415.1. Lineage (NCBI taxonomy): Bacteria > Bacillati > Actinomycetota > Actinomycetes > Kitasatosporales > Streptomycetaceae > Streptomyces > Streptomyces sp. NPDC048106. The sequence goes on from NZ_JBEZND010000044.1 coordinate 17,487, forward strand.
CAGGGTCTGCTGCTCGACGCCCCCGGCGGCACCGACCCCGACCGGCCCCGGCCGCTCGCCGTGCTGCTGCACGGCGGCCCCTCCTGGCAGTGGACGGCGAGTCACGCGCCCGGCGACGTCCTGGGACTCGCGCCCGCGCTGGCCGCCGCCGGCTACCTCGTCCTGCTGCCCAACCCCCGTGGGAGCAGCGGACGCGGACTCGACTACGCCCGCGCCGTCGTCGGCGACGTGGGCGGCGCCGACCTCGACGACGTACTGAGCGGGGTGCGGCGGCTGATCGCCGACGGGCTGGCCGACCCCGACCGCACCGCCGTACTCGGCCACAGCTACGGCGGCTACCTCGCCGCGCTGGCCGCCGCCCGCACCGACCTGTTCCGCGCCGCCGTCGTGGTCTCCGCCCCGGCCGACTGGGAAAGCTTCCGCGACAGCAGCAACATCGGCGGCGGCTACGACGAGACGTACCGCATCGCGGCGCCGCCGGCCGACCCGTCCGGCGTGCCGGGGATCGGCGGTCTGCGTCCGCGTTCCGCCGTCGTCGCCCACGGTGGCTCCGGCACACCCACGCTGGTCATCCACGGCGCCGAGGACCGGGTCACCCCGGTCGGCCAGGCGCACCAGCTGTACCGCGCGCTGCGCCGGGCGGGCCGCGCCGCCGTCGAGCTGTACGTCTACCCGGGCGAGGGACACGAGTTCACCGACCCCGGCCATCTGCTGGACGCGGCGGCCCGCGCGGAGGCGTGGCTCGACCTGCACCTCGCCGGTACGACGGCGCCCGCACCGGTCCCGTCCGCCGCCCCGCCCCGCCCGTCCGCCGCCGCCGCCGCCGCCGCCGAGGGAGCCTCCCGGTGAACCGCGAAGCCCTCCCGCTGCGCTACGTCCTCACCCGCGTCGGCGCCACCCTGGTCCTGCTGTTCGTCCTGTCCGTCGCCGTGTTCGCACTGCTCCAGATCGCGCCCGGCGACCCCGCGCGTACGCTGCTCGGCCAGCGCGGCGCCACCCCGCAGGCACTGGCCGCCGTCCGGGCCCGCTACCACCTGGACAGCCCCTTCGCCGCGCAGTACCTGCACTGGCTCGACGGTGTCCGCCGTCTCGACCTCGGCACCTCGATCCGTACCGGCGCGCCGGTCTCCGCCACCATCGGCGGCCGGCTGGCCCTCACCGGTCAGCTCGTGGGGCTGGGGCTCGCCATCGCGCTGCTGCTCGGGATCCCCGGCGGGGTCCTCACCGCGCTCCGGCGCTACCGGGCGACCGACCGCGCGGTGCAGACGGCGGGCCTGGTCGCCCTGTCCACACCGGCCTTCGCGGGCGGCCTCGTGCTCATCTACGTCTTCTCGCTGATGCTGCGCTGGTTCCCCGCCTACGGCGCCGGCCAGGGCGGCGACCGGCTGTCCCACCTGGTCCTGCCGGCGGTGGCCCTCGCGCTGAGCGTCACCGCGGTCCTGCTCAAGCTCACCAGGGCGGCGGTGATCCGCGAACTCTCCAAGGAGCACGTGGTGTTCGCCCGCGCCCGGGGCGTGCCGGAGCGCCGCGTGCTGGTGCACTACGTGCTGCGCGGCGCCCTGGTCCCGGTCCTCACCGGTGTCGGTCTCGTCGTCGCCTACCTCCTGGCCGGGACCGTGATGGTGGAGCAGGTCTTCGCCCTGCCCGGCCTGGGCTCCCTGCTGGTCGAGTCCGTGACCTACCGGGACGTCCCGCTCGTCCAGGCGGAGGCGCTGCTCATCGCGACGCTGGTCGTCCTCGCGGGACTCGTCACGGACCTCGCGCAGCCACTGATCGACCCGCGGCTGCGGCCCGCCCGTGCGGGGAAGGGGAACGCGCGATGACGGAACACCTGGTGACGGCAGCCGCCACGGACGGGACCGGTGCCACCCCACGGCGGGGCAGGCCGCGGAGGCGCCCGCTGACCGCGGCCGGTGTCGCGGTCGCCGTCCTGCTCCTGGTCGCCGCCGCCTTCGGGCAACTGCTGCTGCCCGACTGGGACGCCCAGAACATCGGCATCGGGGCTCGGATGCCGGGCGGCGGGCACCTCCTCGGTACCGACGCACTCGGCCGCGACATCGCCGAGATGACGGTCGCGGGCGCGCGGTCCACCCTGACCGGCGCGGCGCTGGTGGCGCTCGGCTCGATGCTGATCGGCAACATCCTCGGCCTGCTCGCCGGATATCTGGGCGGCTGGACCGACATGCTGGTACGGCGCTGGGCCGATCTGCTGCTCGCCGTGCCCGCGCTGCTCGTCACCCTGGTGGTGGCCGGCATCGGGGGCGGCGGCTACGCGCTCGCCGTGTGCGCGCTGATGGTGCTGACGTCGCCGTCCGACATCCGGCTGGTCCGTACCGCCGTCCTGGAGCAGCGGCACCTGCCCTACGTGGAGGCCGCGGAGACGCTCGGGCTGTCGCGTGGCACCGTGATGCTGCGGCACATCTGGCCCAACACGCTGCCGGTCGTGGTCGCGAACACACTGCTGAACTTCGCGGGGTCCATCGTCTCCCTGAGCTCGCTGTCCTTCCTCGGCCTCGGGGTCCCGCCGGGCGCGCCCGACTGGGGGCGCATGCTCTCCGAGAACCGGGACCTGCTCTACACCAACCCCAGCGCGGCCCTCGCGCCGGCGGTCCTCATCGTCCTCTCCGCGGTCGTCCTCAACCATCTAGGGGACCGGGTGCTCGAGGTGTTCTCCAAGCGAGGCAACGCGTGATGTCCACACCCACTCCCGCCGCCGCGTCGTTGCTCGACGTCGACGGCCTGCGTATCGCCGCCACGGCGGGCGCGGGGCACTCCATCGTCGAGGGGGTCTCGTTGACCCTCGCTCCTGGCGAATGCGTCGGTGTGGTCGGCGAGTCGGGCAGCGGCAAGTCCCTCGCCGTACGAGCCGTCACCGGTCTGCTCCCGGACGGTGTGACCGTGACCGGCGGCACCGTATCGCTCGGCGGTCAGGACGTCCTCGGGCTCGGCCCGCGCGCCCGGGGTGCGTTGCGCGGGCGGCGCGTGGCCCTGCTGATGCAGGACCCGTTCACCATGCTGCACCCGCAGCTCACCTGCGGACGCCAGATCGCGGACGGGCTGCGGGAGGAGGAGTACCCGCGCCGGGGCCGCGCCGCCCGGGCCGCCCGCCGGGCCGAGGTCGTACGACGTCTCGCCGAGGTCGGGCTGCCGGGGGACGTCGCCGACCGCTACCCGCATGAACTGTCCGGCGGCATGCTCCAGCGTGCCGCGACCGCCGCCGCCCTCGCCGGGGACCCGGAACTCCTGATCGCGGACGAGCCGACCACCGCCCTCGACTCGGCCAACCAGGCCGCCGTCCTCGGTCTGCTCGGCCGGCTGCGTCGCGAACGGGCCATGGGGCTCATCCTGATCACCCACGACCTGCGTGTGGCGTTCTCCGCCTGTGACCGGCTCTACGTCCTGTACGCGGGCAGCGTGCTGGAGCACGGCCCGGCGGGCGACGTCCAGGCCGCGCCGCAGCACCCGTACACGGCGGCGCTGCTCGCCTCGGAGCCGTCCGTGCACCGGCGCAAGGACCCCCTGCCGTCGATCCCCGGCTCCGTCCCGGCGCCGGGCAGCCGGGGTACGGGCTGCCCGTTCGCCGACCGCTGCGCCCATGTGGCGGCCGAGTGCCACACCACGCCGATCACGCTGACCGCGCCACCGGCGGGCGCCCCGGGCGCGAGCCGTCGGCGTACCGCGTGCGTGCGGGTCGACGCCCTCACCACGCTGCTGGGCGCGGCCGTGGCGGAGGCCGAGGAATCCGGCGCGCGACCCGGCACCCCGGAGGGCGACGCCTCGCACGCCGCGCCGCGGCCGTCCGACGCGGCCCTGGTGGTCGAAGGTGTCAGCCGCCGGTTCGGCACCGGCGCGGGCAGCCGTCATCAAGCGTTGTCGGACGTCTCGTTGACGGTCCCGGCCGGTGAGATCACCGCCCTCGTAGGGCAGTCGGGGTCCGGCAAGACGACCCTCGCCCGCATCGCCATCGGTCTGGAGACCTTCGACTCCGGAGCGGTGCGCAGCGGACCGGTGGAACTCCGTGCGGGCGGCCGGCCGGGCACGGCGGACCGGCGCCGGCTGGCGGCCCACACCCAGATCGTCTTCCAGGACCCCTACGCGTCACTGAGCCCGCTGCGCACCGTGGGCGCCACACTCCGCGAGGCGCTCGCCGCCGCACAGCGCAACGGCCGTGCCGTGGAAGGCGATCGGGACCAGGCGGTACGGACGCTCCTGGACCAGGTGGGTCTGCCCGCGCACTACGCGGACCGGCGTCCCGCCGCCCTGTCCGGGGGCGAACGTCAGCGGGTCGCGGTGGCGCGTGCGCTCGCCGCCCGGCCCAGGCTCCTGATCTGCGACGAGGCCGTGGCCGCCCTGGACGTCTCGGTGCAGGCCCAGATCCTCGAACTGCTGGCGCGGTTGAGGCGCAGCCAGAACTTCGCGGTCCTCTTCATCACCCACGACCTGGCCGTGGTACGGCAGATCGCCGACCGGGTCGCCGTCCTGTCCCACGGACGCATCGTGGAGGAGGGAACCACGGCGGAGGTCCTGGACAACCCACACCACGACGAGACGCGACGGCTCCTCGCCGCGGTGCCCGAACGCCTCCACGACCCGGAAGTGGCGGGCTAGAGTGGGCTGCTGACCTGCCGTCGGCCGCGCCGAACGGACACAACGGATGAACAGTGAGGGACCGGTGACCGAGACGACGACCCCTGCCGCCGTCCCGCCTCCGACCGCGTCCCCGCTGCCCCCGTCGTCCCCCGCGTCCCCGGCCGACACGGTCCGTGCCTCACTGGCCGGGAACCTCAACCGGCTGCGTCTGTCACGGGGCCTGAGCCTGCGCGAGCTGTCGGGCGCCACCGGCGTCAGCAAGGCCCTGCTCTCCCAGATCGAGCGCTCCGAGGCCAACCCCACGGTGGACGTGCTGGTCCGGATAGCCGCCGCGCTGGACACCACCTGCGACGAGCTGCTGCGCCGGCCGTTGCTGCGTCCCGAGATCGTCAGGGCCGCCCGGCTGCCCGAACCTCCCGACGAGACGTCCGTCAACCTGCTGTTCGCCGACCCGGAACCACGGCGTACGGAGATGTACCGCACCCGTCTCCACCCTCACGCGCAGAGCCAGCTCAGCTCGCACGGTGCCGGTTCGGTGGAGTACGTCGTCGTGCTGTCCGGCGCGGTCACCCTGGTGGTCGAAGGCGAGGAGCACCACCTGGCCACCGGGGACAGCGCCCGCTTCGCCGGCATGAGCAGCCACTACTACACCACGCACGACGCACCCGCCGTCACCCTCACCGTGGTGGGGTATCGCTCCTGACCCCACCCGCTCGGCACGCGGGGTCGAGGAGTTGCGCGGGGCTCCGTCAGTTGTTCTGGAGGCGGCGGGCCTCGGCGACGAGTTCGGCGGGCAGGGCGGGACCGGAACAGGCGTGATCGATGAGCAGGCGCCGGTACGGGCTGTTCGGTAGGTGCGGCATCAGTCCGATGAGTTCGCGCAGGTCGTCGGGCGAGCCGGCGGACCGGGAGCGGTAGGCGGCTCCGGCGGCGCGAAGCGTGATTTCGTTCGGCTCGTGCTCCAGCCCCTGAGCGATGAGTCGGACCGCGGTGGCGAAGTCGCCTTGTTCGGCACGCAGGTCGGCCAGGTCGAGGTACAACGACCAGTTGTTCGGGTCCAGGGCCAGAGCGCGTTCGAACGCCGCCGCGGTCTGACCGAAGTCCCCCAGCTTGCGCCATGTCCCCGCGCGTACGACTTCCGTCAGCATGACCCGCTCGACGGAGTCCGCCCGGTCGCAGAGGTCGAACGACGCGTCGGTGAGGCCGCAGGCCCGCAGGAAGATCGCCATTCTGGCCATCGCCTCGGGCACCGGCTGGCGGGCACAGACGGTTTCGATCGCGTCGAACCAGGGCCGGAGCACCTCCCGCGTGCCGGGGGTGTCCAGGGCATGCCCGTGGTCCATCGTCCGCATGACGGCCTCGGCCAGCGCGTCGGCGGTCACTGTCCCCAGGAACCGTGCGTCGGCGAACCAGGGGGCGTCGGCCCACGCGACGGTGGGTCGCGCACCCGTGACCGCTCCGAGAGCCATCACGGCGGCGTCCATGTCGTTCTCGAGAAAGCTGATGTACGACTTCGCCAGCACCGCCCTCAGCGAGTCGGCACCTTGGAAGAGCTCGGCCAGGTCCGCCCGCTGCTCCTCCCACAACTCGGCGAGCACCGCGTAGGGCTCCGGATCCTCGGGCGCCGAGGCGATAGCGCCGGCCACATAGTGCACGGCGGCCCTGGGACTGCCCCCGCAATGCGCCATCACCCGCGCAAGACCGGCCCCGGCGACCACCGCTCGATTCGACATCATCCGAAGATAGTAGGGGCGCCGGGCTGCGTCGTGGGCCCGTTCCTCGGTCATCGTCCATCACTGACACCGGGGCACACCAGCCTGGTCCACTTTCGAAACGCACCCGCGGACGCCCCATCGTCCCGGCGGGCCTGTGGCATCAGGGCTGGGGGTCGGCGAGGAGGTGGCCCAGCGGGCCCAGGTCGAGGTTGAGGTCGCTGCGGCGCAGCCCGTGCTGCGCGCACAGTTCGTCCATCCGCTGGTCGAGCAGCATGAGCGCGGTGCCGAGCCGGTCCTCCTGTTCGGTGGTCAGGGTGCCCTCGTCGAACCTGCGTACCGCCTGGCGCTCCATCAACTGACGCAGGAGCTCCACGACCGTCAGGACGAGTGCGGCCAGGTCGCCCGCGACCCGTTCCGGATCGAGGTCCAGGGCGTGGGAGCGCGGGGCGGTCACAGCGGCCCGCTGTCCGGCCACGGCGCGGGGACCCGGTCGCTGACCGACGCCAGCAGGGCGTGCAGCGAGATCCGCACGAGCGGCACGTCGGCGACGGCCAGGACCAGGTCACCGCTGATCACCACCCCGGTGGCCAGCACCCGGTCCAGCAGGTCGACGAGGGGCACCCCGATCGGCGCGTACGGTTCCGCTTCGTCCCAGGGCACGGGTGTGCGGTCGGACCGCGGGGTGCCCGGCAGGCTCATCCCCGCACCTCCCGTGCCGCGTCGGCCCGGTCCTGGTCCAGCCGCGCGAAGGAGTACGGGATCCAGGGCCCGGACACGGTGATGTCCACGTGCGGGTGGCGACCGACGGCGGCGGCGTGGGCCAGGACCCGGGCGAAGTCCTCTCCTTCCGCGTCGTCCACCAGGTAGGCCGCGTTCAGCAGTTGCGGCGTCGTCCTGTCGGTCATGCTCGCTCTGCGGCCGGTGTCTGGTGGCGGCGACCGCGTGCCGCCGCAACGCGGAGTCCACCTCCATCGCCTCGGCCAGCGCCTGCTCGTGGGTCTGCCGGCGGGTACGGCGCCGCGCGCTGGCCCTGCTCAGATAGGACCGCCCTCCGCCCGAACCGCCGTCGCCCGAACCGCCTTCGCCGGCGGACGGCGGGCCGTCCGGTGCCCCGGCAGGCGGGGCGGCGTGCACCTTGACGGCCCATTCCGTGCGGTCGCGGAGCCGGTCGAGCAGCTCGGCGAACGCCGGTGCGCGGGCGGCGACGGCCTGCACCGCGTTGGCATCGCTGCGGTACAGGCTCCTCGTCGTCGCGGCGGCTTGCGGGGCTGCGGCGCTCCGCGGCCGGGCGGCGGCGCGCTGGTTCCGGCTCGCGTCGGCTTCGACCGCGCGGGCGCCCGACGGCCTCCTCCGGTTCCTCGGCTTCCTCCTCGGTGCTCTCCGGGCTGAGGATGTCGCGGACCTTCGAACTCAGGGAGCGGGCGGTCCGCTTGGCGCCCGCCTTGGCCACGGTTCGCGCCGCCGAACCGCCGAACAGTTCGGGCACGGTCTTGGACCGCGCGTCGTGCTCCAGGTCGAGACGGTTGCACGCCTCGGCGAAGCGCAGGTAGGTGTCGACGCTGGCGACCACGATCCGGGCATCCACCTTCAGGATCTCGATGCCCACCAGCGAGACGCGCACGAAGACGTCGATCACCATGCCTCGGTCGAGGATGAGTTCGAGGACGTCGTACAGGGTTCCGGCGCGGGGTACGCAGACCACCCCGTCGTCGTAGGTGATCATGCGCGCTCCTTCCGTGACCGGCCCGACGGGCCGGTCACTGGTCCTGGGCACCACGCCGGTAGCGGGCGATGCGGCGGTACTGGAGCAGTTCTCCGTCCGCGTCGAGTTCGATCTGGTAGGTGGCGAGCAGGCTGGTGGTGTCCGGGATGCGGGCCAGTTCCAGGACGTCGACGTCGACGATCCAGCCGTCGTCCTCGCCACGGCACACCGCGGAGACCCCCTCCAGGCGGTGGGGCACGAGTTGGGCCAGTCCCTCGGCTGCGCACTCGGCCGCGTCCCTGGCGCCGCGGACCGCGCGCGGACGCACGGGGGCACGCGCCGGGCGACGGCTTCGTTCGCCGGTTTCCGTCATTCTGATCGCAAGGCGCCGCGGACGCGTGCCCAGCTGGGCCATCCGGGGCCCGGACCTCTGGCCCGACCACGGCGACCGTAACCGCCATGTCGCTCCGTTCCACGGTTTCAGCCGCAGGGCCGGGCCGAGGTCACTGGCGCGGCTACGAGCCGTCCGCGTGGACCGCGTAGACGTACCGCTTGCCGGCGTACTCGCTGAGGTTCCAGATGACGGACTCGCTGTAGGCCCAGCCGGACGCGTCACTGCTGTGGTAGCTGAGGTCCTCGCAGCCGACGGCCAGGTCACAGACGGTGGTGGCGGTCGAGGCCCCGGAGGTGAAGGTGCGCAGCGCGCCCTTCGTGGAGGGGCCGGCGCTCGTCGCGAGGTAGTGCGTGCTGTTGCGCGACACCACTCCCTGGATCTTCTGCTGGGCGACGGTGACGGCTTCCGAGGCGGTGGGAGAGCTGATCTGCCGGTTGGTGTAGTCGAGGTTCCAGCGGACCACCTTGGGCGTGGTCGTGCCGGGCCCCGTGCCGTTGAAGGTGCCGTCCGTGTAGTCGACGGTCCCGGACAGGGAGTACTCGCTCACCACCAGGCTGTCGGGAGTGCTGGCCCGGTCGAGCCCGATCGTGGTGTAGCGCAGGTACTTCCCGGCGTTGTCGTAGGCGTGACTCTGGGGCAGGACGTACTGGTACCCGTAGCCGTAGTAGGACCCGTCGGTGTGCAGGCCGCACACCTCCGTCTGGGCGGTGGCGACCTCGAAGAGGGTGTCCAGGTCGAACACCCTCAGCCCCTTGTAGGTGTCGACGACGTAGAGCAGGTTGCCGTACCACATGATGCCGCCGGCGTGCTTGTGGATGGGGTTGAAGGAGTACTCCCCGGTGCTTGTCCTGACCGGCTCGACCAGCAGGACGTGCCGGTACGTCGGTGTGCCGGCGGTGGTGCAGTCGACGAACGACAGCCGCAGGCCCTTGTCGAGGGCGTATTCGTCGACGCCGTCGTCGTCGGGGTCTGTCTCGAAGTACCAGGAGACGAGGACGACCCGGCTGGTGCCGCCTGCCGGGTAGACCCCGTTGCCGTAGGCGTCGGCGCTCGTGGTGACGCCCTGCGGGATCCAGTAGTCGACCGCCTGGTCACCGCTGTTCCAGGCGAATCCGGTCGCGAAGGCCTCGACGGTGCCGGGGGCGCTCGTGAGGTGGGTGGCGCTGCGGTTGGTGTCGGCGATGACGGTCGTCGCGTCCACCTTGGTCAGCCTGGTCGCCAGACCGGCGGTCAGGTCGGCGAACGCGCCGTAGCTGTTGGAGGCTCGGCTGGTGAGGCTGAACTGACCCGCGTCGATGGTGGCCGCCTCGGCCACGGTGGGGGCCAGCAGGCTGCCTGCGGCTGCGACGAACGGGCCGGCGGTCAGTCCCTTGAGGATCGTTCTCCGTGACATGGCCATGGGGCGGAAAACTAGGGGCAGTTGACCGGGCCGCACAACCCCGGCTCGCCTCATTGGCGAACTCGGTGAGCGTCGGCGCACGGAACTGGACGAATCGAGCCGTTTCCGGGACCGTCCCTTGCCGGGTCGTTCGGGCGTCCGGCGATCCACCATGATCCGGCCGCCGGCCGACCACTGTCGGCCATCTACCGAGCCGCTGTGCGGCCGCCGTTCCGGCACTCCCGTTTCCCCACCGGAGGCGCGACGCGCCCGAGGCGCCCTAAGCTGCGGATATGCGCATGCGTCCGATCATCGGCCCGGTACCCGACACCGGCATACGTCCCGCCGGCGGAATGGACGAGATCGCCGGGCAACTGGCCGCCGGCAGGGTGGCGGTGCTGACCGGGGCCGGGATCTCCACCGAGTCCGGGATCCCCGACTACCGAGGTGCGACCGGGCGGCACCGCCGGCACTCCCCCATGACCTACCAGGACTTCGTCGCGGACGAGGAGAACCGGCGCCGTTACTGGGCCCGCGGCTACGTCGGGCGCCGCGCGATCGCCGAAGCCCGGCCCAACGCCGGGCACCACGCCGTGCAGGCGCTGCGCGCCGCCGGGTACGTCGACGCCGTGATCACGCAGAACGTGGACGGGCTGCACCAGGCGGCCGGGACGACGGACGCCGTCGCCCTGCACGGCAGTCTCGACCGTGTCGTGTGCCTCGGGTGCGGGACGATCGGTCCTCGCGACGAACTCGACGGGCGGCTGCTCGCCGCCAACGGGGAGTTCCTCGCCGCGCAGGACGCCGCCGGACTCCATATCAACCCCGACGGCGACGTCGAACTGCCCGACGACCTCGTCCACACGTTCCGCATCGTGCCGTGCGAGCGGTGCGGCGGCGTGCTCAAGCCCGACGTCGTGTTCTTCGGCGAGAACGTCCCCGGGCCCCGTACCCGGCACTGCTTCGATCTCATCGACGCGGCCGACTCGCTGCTCGTCCTCGGCTCGTCTTTGGCCGTCCTGTCGGGACTGCGGTTCGTGCGGCGCGCGGCGAAGGACGGCAAGCCCGTCTCCATCATCAACCTCGGTCCGACCCGGGGCGACGACCTCGCGCACGCGCACGTGGCGCTGCCCCTCGGTCAGGCCCTCGCTGAGCTGACCGGACGCCTCGGCGTCGCCTGAGCCGGCCGCGTGCTCGTGGTCCCGGGCCCGTCTCGCTCCCCGCGATCGGGGAAGGCGCAGGTCACCGCAGCGATGGACGCGGGTGGGCGGCCCAGTACTCGTCGGCGGTGATGCCGAGCACCACGACGTCGTGGAAGTCGCCGGCCAGGAACTCGTGCTGGCGGAGCCGTCCTTCCTCGACGAAGCCCAGCTTCTGGTAGAGCGCGAGTGAGGCGTCGTTGAACGCGTAGACCTCGACTTCGCACTTGTGGTGGCGCTGCTCGGCGAACATGTAGGTGAGCAGCAGCTCCGTGGCCTCGGCCGCGAAGCCCTTGCGGCGGTGATCACGGCTGATCGCGATGCCTGTCCTGAATCGCCCCGCGCGGCTGTCGGTCTCGCCGACCGTCGAGGTTCCCGCGAACGCGCCGTCGGCCAGCGCCTCGATCACCAGCCGGAAGCCCGCACCCCCCGGCGGGCGCCCGGCGCGCTCGGCAGTCCAGGAACGAAAGCTCTCATCCGAGCGGGGCGGTTCGACCAGGTCCGAGTTACGGACGTCGACCGTGTGCCGGGCCAGGTCGCGAAAGCCTTCCCAGTCCCCTGGCTCGACGCCTCGCAGACGTACCTTCTCGCCTGTCCACATATCGCTCATCGCCCCCGCCACTTCGTCGGCCGCAGACTCTGTCGGCCGTTCGCATCGAACGCCAGATGCTATCTGGCAGGACGCGATCGAGCGGCCGGACGGCCGGTCACCGTCTTCGCGGGGCCGCGTCGGTGTCGGCTCCGGCGTTCGCACTGCGGCCTTCGGGCTGGAGGCCGTGCCAGTCCAGGCACATCACGGTGGCGTCGTCCCAGAGGTGCCCGCCGCAGGCGTCGGCGACCGCGGCGGTCAGGGCGCGCACGACCTCACGGGGGTGCTCGTCGGCGGTTTCACGGATCAGGCCGGGCAGGTCGACGGTCTGCGCCTGGCGTTCCTGCATGCCGTCGGTGGAGAGCACGAGGCGGTCGCCGGGGCGCAGATCAAGGTGCTGGACCTGGTAGGAACCAGAGGCGGTGGGGACCCCGAAGGGCAGGTCGACGCCCAGGGGAACTTCGTCGACCACACCGTCGCGCAGGCGCAGCGGCCACGGATGACCTGCGTTGACGAGCTCGGCACCGGTCCCGTCGAGCGCGATGCGCAGCAGCTGGCCGGTGGCGAAAGTGCCGCGCCCATGGTCGCGCATGGCCTGGTGGGTCCGGTATGCCTGTTCGGCAAGATCGACTCCGGCGCGACGGGCGCCTCGCGAGGCGTTGACCAGGAGGGTGGCCATCAAGGAGGCGTCGACGTCGTGGCCCATGGCATCGGTGAGAGACAGGTGCAGGGTGTTGTGGTCGAGGGCGTAGTCGTAGGTGTCGCCGGCGATGCTGTCGGCGGGGACCAGGGCGCAGGCGAGGGCGAACTCGGCGGCCTCACAGGAGGCAGCCGAGGGCAGCAGCTGGCGCTGGATCTCGGTGGCCAGGCTGAGCCCGGTGGTGCGCTGGCCCCACTGGTAGAGGTCGGTGAAACGGCGGTCGGTGACGACGAGGTACGCCAGCGCGTGGGCGGCCTCTTTCACCTGCTCCAGCGCGTCGGGCCCGGCGTCGGGCAGGGACAGTTCCAGGAGACCGATGGTGTCGCCACGGTTGGTGACCGGGGTGATCACCCGTTGCGCCTGCTCGCCGTCCGACGGCACGCACACCAGATGCTGGGAGCGCAGGACCTCGTCGTAGACGCTGCCCCGCAGCTCGACCTGATCGGCGCGGCGGCCCTCCTGCGTGGCGGCTTCCTCGCTGACCCGCACCAGTTTGCGGCCGATGATGTCGACGAACAGGAACGACACGTACCGCGCGCCGAACCGGTCCCGCAGACTGCGGGCCACCACATCCACGGAAGCCATCGGCGCGGCGTTCTCCGCCGCGGCCAGCACCTCGGCCAGCCCGCTCCGCTCACACGCCACATCCGCCTCCCTGTCTCCTCTTCCTTCTACCCTTCCCCGTCGCTCCCCGGCATCCCCGACACGACTCACGGCTCGGCTGGTCTGTCATGAGCCGGATAGGCGGCGGTACGTGGGGTAGAACGTTGTCGGCTCCTACTGCCAAGGGAGCCGGAGCGGCCCCGGACGCGGGTGGCTCCCGGTATGAACGAAGGATCGATTGATGGCCAGCGGCACCGTGAAATGGTTCAACTCCGAGAAGGGCTACGGCTTCATCGCCCAGGACGGCGGAGGGGCTGACGTCTTCGCGCACTATTCCGAGATCCAGGGCGGCGGATTCCGCGAGCTCACCGAGGGCGAGCACGTCACCTTCGAGATCGGACAGGGCCAGAAGGGGCCCCAGGCCCAGAACATCGTCCGGGGCTGACCGGCCATACCCGTGACGCACCGGGGCGGCCGTCAAACGGCGGCCGCCCCGGCACAGGGCCCCCGGCCTCCGCCCCCGGCACGGCCTGTCCTCCGCCCCGCCAACAGTCCGCGCCCCACCATTCCGGGCCCTGGGCGTCGCGGGTCCGCTCCTTCGCAAGGGAACGGAAGCCCGCCCTCGAAGGGCAGGCTCCCGTCGTCAGGTCGTGCGTCGGTGCCTGTGCGCTTACTTGGCCTCGCCGACCCGCACCGTCACGTCGGCCGTGCCGGCGAGCACCTTGGTGTCTCCGGAGTAGTTCACGGTCACCGTGTGGTCGCCCGCGTCGTGGAACACGGGCAGCTTGATGTTCGCCGTGCCGTCGGCGAGCTCGGCGCTGTAGGTGTGGCCGTCGACCGTCACCGTGACGGTGCCGGTCGGGGTGGTGCCGGTGGCCTCGACCGTCACGTGCACGACGGCTCGGGTCTTGTCCGCCGTGACCTTGTTCGGGGTGGCCTTGACGGCGACCTCGGCAGCGGCCTTCGTCACGCCCTGGTCGAGACCGACGACGACCGGGTCGTGGTCGGAGGCCGCGAACGGGTCGTCGGCGTTGAACAGTTGCGTGGCGCTGTAGTTGTAGCGGCTGTAGGCGTAGCCGACCGACTCCTGGGCGTTGATCTGCCAGACCGTCGCGCCGGTGACCATCTTCAGCGCCGCCGGGCTGGCGACGATGTGGTCGAGGGAGCCCTCCAGGCCGTTGTAGGAGTACGACCAGTGGTTCGGGTCGTACGTCGAACCGAGGTCGGTGTAGCCCTGGCCGTACAGGTACTCCATCGGGTCCTCGTGGGTGTAGGCGTTGAAGTCGCCGACGAGGAAGATCTTGTCCGTCCCGAGCGCCTGGGCCTGCGCCTGCGCGAAGGCGAGCGAGTCCTGCACCTGGTGCGTACGGCTCTCGTTGTAGCCGCCCTGGTCGTACGCGGGGCGGGTGTCCTCGGCGTCACCGGGGTAGAGCCCGGTGGCGTCGGTGCCCTTCGACTTCAGGTGGTTGGCCACGACCAGGAAGGCGTCGGAGTCGGGAGCACCGGCTGCCTTGAAGCCCTGCGCCAGCGGCTCGCGCGCGATGGAGAAGTCCTGGCCGGCGCCGGAGAGGTTGCTCAGGACGTGTGAGACGCCCACCAGGGAGACGTCGGCGGGCTTGTAGATGAACGCGGTCCGGATGACGTCCTGGTCGGCCGTCGTCGGCAGGTCCACGGCCGCCGGAGACGGAGCGTACGCCCAGGTGCCCGCGCCCGCCTTGGCGTTGAGGGCGTCGACCAGGCCCGCGAGCGCCTTGTCGCGGTCCTCCCCGAACTTGACCGAGTTCTCGACCTCTTCGAGGGAGACGACGCTCGCCCCGAGGCCGATGATGCCGGTGACGATCTTCTCCTGCTGCCGCTGGAAGCTGGCGTCGTCGGCGGCGCCGCGCGGGCCGTTGGGACCGCAGTCGTCGACCCCGATGTGGTTGCCCTGGCGGTCGTTGTAGTACGAGCAGCTGCCCAGGCCGCTCGCGGTGTACTGGGCGCCGGTCATCGGGAAGTAGTTCTCGACGTTGAACGTCGCGAGGCGGACCTGGCCGCCGACCGCCGCCGGTGCGGCGTTCTGGGTGCGCATGTCGGAGAACGAGACGACGTCCGTGCCGGCCCCGCTGACCTGAGCGGTGGGCTGGAGGTTCCACATCGAGTTGCGGTAGTCCAGGACCAGGGGCTTGTGGAAGGTCGCCTTGGCGCCCACGCTGACCGGGTTGTCGGCGGTGAGCCACGGCAGCGGGTCGTTGGCGGCGGAGCTGGTGGGGCTGTAGGTGACGCTCGCGCCGTCGTCGAGGGTGATGGCGTGGGAGGCGTTGTAGTCGACGGCCTGCTGCGCAGCGTCGCTTCCGGCGGGGCCGGCGTCCGTCGGCTGGCGCAGCGTCCGGTCACCGGCGGCGAGCTCGACCTGGCCGTGGAAGTTGGCGTCGTAGTTGTCCGTCACCGTGAAGTCGCCCTGGGGAGCGACCAGTTCGCCCTCGTGGGCCTCCTTCTGGGCGTCGGTCGCCAGGTCGCTCCATGCGATCTGGTCGGGCACGACGGCCGGCAGCGCGGTGGACAGCTTCGTCACGGTGGGGAAGCTGATCTCGGTCTCGCCGGCGAACTCCTTGACCGTTCCGCTGACCTGGACGCTCTCGCCGACGGTCACGGTGGCGGCCGACTGCGACCCGTAGACGAACACGGCGTCCGAGGCGCCCGGCGTCTTGTCGTCGGCCGGGGTGCCGCCGGCGCCGCCCGTCTCGATGTAGAAGCCGTTGAACCCGCCGGTCGCGTACACGGCCGTGACGACGCCCTCGGTGCTGACCGTCTTGCCCGCCAGCGGCGAGGTGTCGGTGTCGGTGCCCTGGATCTGGGCGATCGTCACGTCGCCGGCGTCACCGCCGGAGCCGCCACCGCCGGTCTTGCCCCCGGAGTTGATGGGGGCGGGCGGGCCGGTGATGAAGTCGGCCTGGTTGTTGTCGGTGTCGACCCCGGGGGTGGCACGGGTGACGGCCGTGGTGTTGCTCGGCGCGGGGGCGGCCGCGCCCTCGACGATCGTGCCGGTGCCGAAGCCGACCGTGTCGACGGCGGTGCCGTTCGCGTCGGTCAGCGTCACCGAGCCGGCGGTCGCCGACAGCGCCAGCTGACCGCTCGCGTCGGGGGTGGGCAGCGGCGTGGTGCCGCCGGTGCCCGACGCCTCCTGGACCAGGTAGTAGCCGTGGGCCGGCACGCTGCCGGACAGGGGCGTCGTCCCGCCGAGGCTGCCCTTGGCGCTGTAGTACGACACCGACCAGCCGCTCGCGTCGACAGCCGCGTCGGTCGGGTTGAAGAGCTCGATGTAGTCGTTGGTGTAGGTGGAGCCGGAGTTGCCTCCGCCGCCGTACACCTCGTTGACCACCAGCCCCGTACCGGCCGGATTGGCCTGGGCGGGCGCGGAGTTGATGCCGCTGAGGCCGGTCACGGCCAGCACGATGCCGGTGGCGCCTACCAGCATCCGGCGGGACCGGGGGTTCCTTGAGAGGGGGTGGGACATGGACTTGCTCCTGAGCTAGAGAACATACACACGCGGGGCCTGGAACCCGAACACGGCCGGGCAATGCAAAGCGAGGGAAACCAGCGACTCCTGACGCGGATGTGAATGGAACATGACATGATCTTTTCATCTTCTCCGCAAGGAGTCAGGATGGTTGGACGGCGAAGTCAGGCCATCCCGGTCTCAAATCGATGACGGCGCCTCAGCTGCCGGGCATCCCACCGGCGGACGGCCCGCGCGCTCGGAGGCGTCGTACGTCGTGACGTGCGGGCGACGCCGCCACTCCCTTACCGCGTTCGGGTGGTCCTGTTCCGCGTCCGGAGCTCTGGCCGACGTGTTGTCCGGAGTCGAGCCCGTGCGGCCATGCATCGTTACCGACCAGTGGAGCCGAATCGGCGACGGCCGTTTCAACGCGCTTCTGGTGCCCGAACGCCGGTGACGCTTTGCGGGAGGCTGTCTTGCTCGGGATGATGTCGCACAGTCGGCGGTCCACCGGAGATCCGGTGCCGAGGCGCGTGCTGGCGTGTCTTACCTGCGCCGCTGTCGTCGGGGCCGGCCCGATGCTGGCGCCCGCACCGTTCACGACAGCGGCCGCGGCTGCCGCGAGTCCGCGCTGCGGTCCTTCGCCCGCGGTGACGCCTTTCACCGACGAGGTGCGGCAGCCTCCGGTCGCCGCACCAGACGCCGAGAACCACTACACGCTCACGGTGGGCGTCCACAACACCCACAAGTTCAGCAGCGCGTGGGGGGCGACCAGGACACTGGGCTACAGCACGGTCAATGCGACCGTTGACTACCTCGGGCCGACCATCGTCACCCAGAAGAACCGCCCCATCAAGGTGCGGATCGTCAACAAGCTGCCCGCAGCGGGCACGCCCGTGTTCCCCTTCGACCCGCCTGACGCAAACACCATCACCACCCACCGCCATGGCGGTCTGCAGTCCGTCGCCAGCGACGGCGTCCCCGGGCCCTACGGCGTGGAAGTTCCGCCAGATGGATCAGAGACACAGGACTACCCGAACGACCAAGCCGCGGCGCCCTTGTGGTACCACGATCACGCCGACGCGCGGAACTCCTACCATGTCTACGAGGGTTTGGCAGGGCTGGCGCCCAACACCGACGAGCTGGAGCCGTCGTTCGGACTGCCGCGGGGTGCTTTCGCCAAGGCCTACGTGCTGCAGGACAAGTCGTTCAACGCCGACCACTCGCTGTGCTACACGCACGCCGATCCGGAGTTCTTCGGCGACCTGCCGGTGATCAACGGGACCATCGCGCCGAAGCAGACCGTGGAGCCGAGGCGTTACTCCGTCACCCTGGTCAACGGCTCCGACTCTCGTTTCTACCGCCTGAGCCTCCAGCAGGCCGGCGGATCCCACTCGGCCCCGCCGAAAATGACCGTGGTCGGCAACGACGAGGGCTACCTGCGGCATCCCGCGCCGATCAGCGATCTGTTGATCTCGCCTGGAGAGCGCTACAAGGTGGTCATCGACTTCACCGGCCACGAGAGACAGCAGTGGGTACTGGCCAACGATGCTCCGGCGCCCTACCCGGGCCCGAACGCGGCGCCCCTGGTTCCTCGGCTGATGCGGTTCGACGTGGACTTCGGAGTGACATCTCCTGACCGTTCACGAGTGCCGGCGACGATTCGGGAGACCAACAACGGCGAGTCGCCGGCGGACATACTCGCGAAGGCACGCCTGCGAACGGTCCAGGCCGGCGAGAGTGCGCCCGGCGTGCCCCAGATCGGGGACAGGAACCAGCTGCTCGACTATGTCGACCCTCCTACCGAGACACCCCAACTCGGCTCCACAGAAGTCTGGGCGATGCGCAACCACAGTCCGGACGCGCATCCCTTCCACGAACACCTCGTGGAACTCCGGTTGCTCGGACGCTGGCACGTCGGACAGTGGGACGCCGTCGGCAGGCCCGTCCCCGGCACTGTCGGCCCGTTCCAACCGGCGAACGCCTATGAATCCGGACCCAAGGACACCTTTGTCTCGCCCCCGGACTACATCAGCGCCTGGGTCGGCACGTACACGATCCCGGGTACGTCGGTCTGGCACTGCCACATCCTCTCTCACGAGGACGGTGCTTCGACGGACGGCACCATCGAGATGATGCGTCCCCTGGCGGTCGGCTCGGCACCGCAGCTCCGACTTCCCCGGGTACGCGATCTGAAAAGGCTCGACCAACTGGTGCGTCTGCCGAAACACGACGCGGGCCCGTCCCTGCCATGACGGCGCGGACGGGCCCGGTGTGCCGGAGCGGGGCGGATCACACCACGCCGCTCTCCCACCACCACGAGCCGGAGCCGTAAGAGGGGTACTGGACACGGCTGTCGACGTGCTGCCACGAGTGCGTGTACGCCTCCAGGCCGGAGAAGCCGCAGGTCTCCGCGATCCGGTAGGTCTGCAGGGTGCTGTAGCCGGAGACGACGATGTCCGCGGCGACGCCGTAGACGTGCATGCTGTTGGACGCGCCGCCCACCGCCGCGTTGTGCGCGATGCTGCGGAAGCCGGAGTTGATCGTGATCGAGCTGTTGCCGGCCTTCTTGCGCACGGCCTCCAGCTTGTACATCAGCCGGCGCAGGTTCTCCTTGACCGTCGCGGCATCGACCTTTCCGCCGCTGAACCCGGAGCCGTCCGCCGAAGAGAACTCGCTCCAGTCGAAGTGGGCGGTCGAACCGTCACTGGACTCAAGGCTGTTGAGCACACTCTGCGTCTGCGGGCCGACGACGCCGTCCGCGCTGAGGCCGTAGGCGGACTGGAAGCGCTGGACGGCGGCCGCCGTGGCCGGGCCGAAGCTGCCGTCCCAGGCGACATAGGACTGCTGGGCGCTGGACGCGGCCCAGCCGCCGACGCGGATCTGCAGTTCCACCACGTCGGCTCCGGAGGCGCCCTGCTGGAGGGTGCGGGTCCAGCCGTAGGCCGAGGCCTGGCCGGCGGCTCCGAGGTTGACGGTCGCCGCCAGGCCGAGCGTGGCCGTGAGCCCTGCCGCGCCCCGGAGCAGGGCGCGGCGGTCGATACCGCTACCGGAGGGTCGTGCCGGTGTCATGGAAGTCTCCTTCTTGTGTGGTGTCGCGCCGAAGCTCAAGAGACAAGGCTCTGCCAGGTGCCGGTACCGGCGATGCCGTCGACGGTGAGGCCGTGCGCGGACTGGTACGAGCGCACCGCGGTGTCGGTCGCCGGACCGAACGAACCGTCCACCGTCAGCGCGGAACCGTGCGCGTTGAGCTGGCTCTGCACCGCCTGGACCGCGGGTCCCGACGATCCCTGCTGCACGGAGACGACGAGGGCCTGCCAGGTGCCGGCGCCGACGATGCCGTCGACGGTGAGGCCGTGCGCGGACTGGAACGAGCGCACCGCGGTGTCGGTCGCCGGACCGAACGAACCGTCCACCGTCAGCGCGGAACCGTGCGCGTTGAGCAGGTACTGGACGGTCTTGACCCGCTCACCGCTGGCGCCCTGCTGCACGGTGGGCCAACTGGCGGTCGGCGGCGGGGTGTAGCCGCTTCCCTTGGCGAAGGCCTGGAGGCTCGTGAGGGTGCCGTTGAAGGTGTCCTGGTCGCCGGGGAAGGTGCCGGAGTCGGCGTACTGCCAGATCGTCTGGCTCGACCAGCCGGCGGGCAGCGTGCCGGGGCTGCTGGAGTAACGGGCGATCCACAGCGGGTTGGTGGTTCCGAAGCTGCTGTTGTTGCCGGTGCAGGTGGTCCACCAGTCGGTGCTGGTGTAGATCGTCGGGTAGCGCCCGACCTTGGCGTACACCTCGTTGCTGAAGTCCCGGATCCAGGAGACCATCGCGCTCTGGCTCAGCCCGTAGCAGGTGGCGCCGTAGGGGTTGTACTCGATGTCCAGGGCGGGCGGCAGCGTCTTGCCGTCGGCGGTCCAGCCGCCGCCGTGGCTGACGAACCAGTCGGCCTGTACGGCACCGCTCGAGTTGCCGGGGAGCGCGAAGTGATAGGCGCCGCGGATCAGTCCGGCGTTGTACGCGCCGTTGTACTGCTGGGAGTAGGACGGGTCCGTGTAGGTGGTGCCCTCGGTGGCCTTGACGTAGGCGAAGGCGGCGCCGTTGTTCTTGACGGACGTCCAGTCGACGTTGCTCTGGTAGTGGCTGACGTCGAGGCCGGCCGGGCCCGTGCTGACGGCGGCCGTCACGTTGGCCGCCAGGGCTCCCGCGCTCAGGCGCTGGAGCCCGGATCCGGCGTGGTCCTGATCCGGGTGCGTCATGCGCACCGGGGTCCCGTGGCCGCCGGCGGCCGCCGAGGCGGTGCCGGGCAGGAGCGGCACGGTGAGGACGGCTGCCAGCAGCCCCGCCGCTCGGACGAGGTTGCCGCTGTTGCCGGATCTGAACCGCGAGAGGGCGGCTGCAAACATGGTGCTCCCAGGAGTGTGGAGGGATACCGCGAAGCGCTCGGGCCGGGGCGGCCGCGGTAGGGCCGTCGACGGTCGGTAGTGGGGCCGTCGGAACTTGAACGCTTGGTGAGCGCTGGTCGCGGTGGGTGGGGCGGCGGTATGGGGGGTGCCGTCAATGTCCCGCGCCCCAGGTGCGGTTGACGCGCGTAAAGGTAAGGGACGCATTGACATGCCCGCAACACTATCCGGGTCGCCCTGTTGGACCCGGGAGCGTCAGGAGTCGGCATCCTTGCGGAACCGCTTGGCAAGCACCGGGTCCGACTCCCACCACAGGCCCATCCCGCCCTGCGTCTCCTCACTGGTCAAGACGGCCTCGGCGGCCCGGAGTTCGGGGACGCCGTCGGCGCGCACGCGGAACAGCAGGCCGGGGACCGCGTGGAACAGGGCGCCGGTCAGCAGAACAGCCCCGATCACGTAGTACCCGGGGACCGCGACGGCTGCCAGGACCGGGAACAGAAAGGCGATCCCAAGTCCGGTACTCCGGACCGTGACCAGGAAGTCCTGGCCCTCGACCGCGTTCACGGTCACGGTGTTGGAGCGGGTGCGGTCCTTCGTCGCGATCTGAACCGTGTGCGGGCCGGCCGGCACGGTGAACCGGGCCGTGTCCCCCTGCCTGACCTGACCGACCTTCACCCCGTCGACGACAACCCCGAACTTCCCGGCCCGGCGCAGCGCCGGCGGCTCCGCGTGCACCACAACGGTCCCGGTCATCAGTCCCCCTCGTTGGTGATCAACTGTCAAACCGCGCTCAGGATAGGGCTGGGCACACCCGGCGGGCCCCAGCCGCCCGCGGCGGTCAGTCGCCGCGGCCCGTCACGGCGACGGTCACGCCCACCCCGATCATCGCCAGCCCGCCGGCGCCGCCCAGGAGTTCGTACCGGCGCGGGGAGCGGGCGAACCACGTACGGACGCCGCTCGCGGCCACCCCCCAGGCGCTGTCGGAGACCAGGCCGATCCCGACGGACACCACGCTGAACAGCAGCATCTGTTGAGAGGCGTGGCCTCCGGCCCGGTCCACGAACTGGGGCAGCACGGCTCCGAAGAGGATGAGTGCCTTCGGGTTGGTGACGCCGACGACGAACCCTTCGCGCAGGGCCCGTCGCGCGCTGCGGGGAGCCGCCTCGTCGTCGAACGCGCCCGCCAGGGTCCGGCGTTGCCGGATCGCCTGGATACCCAGCCAGACGAGGTAGGCGGCGCCGATCGCCTTGAGCGCCAGGAACACCGCCGCCGACCGTTCCAGCAGCGCGCCGAGCCCGAAGGCCACGCAGGCCGCGGCGACGTAGTTGCCCGCGGCGTGCCCGAGGACCGTCGCCAGCGCCGTACGGCGGCCGTGCGCTATGGCCCGGCCCACCACGAAGAGCACGCCGGGCCCCGGGACGACGATGAGTACGGCAGACGCCAACGCGAAGGCGAGCAGCCGATCCGTTGATATCACCCGCGCGACGGTACTCGGCATCCGTTTCCTGCGCGCCGGGGGCCGGCGCTTCCCGCGCTCACGGCCAGGTGCCGAGTGCGCGGGCCAGCCGGTCGCTCTGCTCGCGGGTGATGCCCTGGGCGAGGCGGACACCGCACCGTGGGCTCATCGGCTCGTCGCAGTGCAGGATCCCGAGGAAGGACTCCTGGCCGCCCGAGAGGGGAGAAGCCGAGGACGGCGTCCATTCGGCGGGCTCCCACAGCGGGTGATCCGCGAGGAGCGCCTCCGCGAGGCCCGGTGCCAACGCGCAGGGGATGCCCGCCCGCGTCAGCGCGTCGCCGATCACGTCCGCGGCCTCCTCGGGCATGTCCTGGTCGCCGAGCGCGGGCAGCAGGAGAAGCAGGCGGGCGTGTTCGGCGTGGACGCCGGGGGCGTCGAGGTCGGGGGTCCGGGCGATGTGGGTGAGCTCCCGCCAGGAGAGCCCCGGGCCGGCCTGGTGGCCGCCGACGGTGGCCAGGTGGCCGCTGCGTCCCCACTCGGGGTGCAGGACGAGGTACTCCGTCCCCGGGTCGTCGGGATGGTTGCAGCCGAGGACCACCGCGGTGTGGCCGTCGGCGAACGGGATCCGGAAGACCGGCCACCCGTCCTCGTCGCTCAGCGCGAGCCAGGCGGCGTCGGCATCGGCCCCGTCGGCACCGAACCATTCCGGCACGGGGTCGTACTCCTCCGTCTGGCTCAGCCACATCAGGTATGCCGCCCAGAACCCGGGCAGCGCCAGCAGTTCCTCCCCCGCGACGAGTGGGGCGTTCTCGAATCCGTCTATCAGCACCGGTCCAGACTGCCAGCCGCCTACGACAGACCGCGCACGGAGGGCCGCGAAGTTTTCCGTTCCGTTGGTCTGATCATCTGTTAGCGTGCGCGGGTGGAGGATCTGGGACTCGTGGCGTGGCCGCCTGAGCCGATCAGGACCGAGCGGCTCGTGCTCCGCGCGTCCGGGCCGCAGGACCGTGCGGCGTTCATCGAACTGCTCGCCTCGCCGGAGGTGAACGCCTACCTCGGCGGTCCCCGCCCGCGTGACGAACTCGAACGCGAGACGCCTGAGGTGCCCGAGCGGTGGCCCGGGAGTTTCGTCGTGGATCTCGACGGGGCGATGATCGGTCAGATCCTGCTCAGGAGGGCGACCGGGCACCGCCGCCCGGCCGCCGTGGACAAGGCCGACCTCGGCTACCTGTTCCTGCCGCGGGCCTGGGGATCCGGGTACGCCACCGAGGCGTGCGCGGCGGCGCTCGGCTGGTTCGACGGCGTCCTTCCCGGCGAGCCGGTGGTGCTCACCACCCAGAGCGCCAACGTCGGCTCGATGCGCCTCGCGGCGAAGCTGGGATTCACCGAGGTGGAACGGTTCGAGGCATGGGGCGCCGAGCAGTGGCTCGGCATGCGGTCCCCGGGCACACCGTCTGCCGGTCGCGATCGAGAGGTTCGCGGACTGTAGCGGGCCTCTGGCAGAGGCAGCGGGCCTCTGCTGGCTCGGGTGTGAGAAGCGCGGTCAGGGACGGGCCGTCGGCGGCGGGTTCCCTGACCGATTCGTCGGCGTCGGGCGTGACCGTCTGTTCAGACGCGGTCGGCCGCGATCAGGACGTACTGGAAGGAGCCGTCCCGGTACGACTCGATGAACGCCTCTTCGATCCCCGTGACCAGCGAGGACGTGGCCCTCAATTCCCAGTACGGCAGGGTGTCGGGGGTCAGGTCGACGATCGTCTGCGGGACGAGCCGGTTGTCGGCCATGGCCCGCAGGTACTCACGGCGGGAGTGGATGTTGCACTCGAAGTGGGCGTTGATCTGGGAGACCCACTTCGACGGCTGGCCGTAGCGAGGGTTCCAGCAGCCGGTGATCGTCACGTACCGGCCGCCCACCCTGAGGAAGCGGGAGTGCTCGGCGAACAGGTCGTGCAGGTCGACGTACATCGTCGACTCGTTGTTCCACGAGGCGGCGACGCTGCCCTTCTCGAAGGGAGTGTCGAGCATGTTGCAGACGTGGGACCGCACATGGTCCTGGATACGGAGCTCTTGCGCGCGCCCGTTGCCGAAGTCGGCCTGCGCGGCGGACAGGGTGACGCCCTGGACCCGGCAGCCGAAGCGGCGGTGGGCCATGACCATGGATCCGCCGCGTCCGCAGCCGGCGTCGACGAGGGTGTCGTCGCTCTTGACGGGACCGAGGTGGTCCAGGAGGAAATCGGCCTGGGCGGACTCGAGCCGGTGGAGTTCGGCGATGAGCTTCTTCTCGTACTCGCTGTGCTCCGGGTCGCCGAGCGCGGCGTGGTCGACGGCGCCGATGCCGTAATGGTGGTGGTAGAGCCCGTCCACGTCACCGAGGCGCAGGTTCACCGGCCTCGCCTCGCTGTTCCAGTAACGGGCGATGTCCGCCTGATAGGGGGTCGCCGGGGCCGGAATCGTGGTGGCGATGGCGGGGGTGGTTTCCGTGATCACAGAAGTATCCGTTCCTTACCAGAAGTCGGGCAGGGTGTAGCGGTAGGTGTTGGTGCGGTGCCAGTCGTGGTTGCCGTCGACCCAGGTGGCCACGCCCTTGAGGAAGCGCAGCACGCTGGGCAGGGGACAGTCCGCGGCGAGGTCCGCCGCGGCCGCCTCGAAGGCGTGCATGAGCTGGTTGTGGACCTCGACAGCCTTCAGATACGCGTCGCGTTCGGAGAGCTGTTCACGCTCCGCGATCACCACGGGCAGGTTCAAGTGCCTGCCGGGGCTGGCGAGTTCCTTGGTGTAGGAGTAGAGGTCGTTGACGATGGTGGTCGCGTTCCCGGCGAGGGCGATGACCCGCTGCATCTTCGGCAGGGCGTGCAGGTCCGCCGGCAGTTCGTAGCCGCCGACGGTGTCGGTGATGGTGGGGCAGGGGCGGAAGTTGTTGAACTGGCGCATCGCCAGGTACTCCCACACCTCCGGGACGTGATCGGTCTCGGCCCAGGCGGCCTCGGCCAGGTAGCCCATGTGCAGCCGGGCCATGTCGTGCCGGTAGCGGTCGGCCTGGGAGGGCGTGGCCACGCGGACGAAGTAGTCCATGGCGCTGCGGTACGCGCGCCGTGGGGCGTCGGAGCTCAGCGACTCCTCCCACGCCGACGCGTACTCCGGGGTGGTGTGGAGGTGGTCGAGGGTGGTGTGCGCGAGGAGGAGGCGTCCGCCGAGGCCGACGGGCGAGCCGCCGTGGTCCTCGCAGTAGCAGTCGTCGACCGCGTTCTCCGCGACCATCAGCCGGGTGGCGAGCATCAGGTGCTCGACCGTGGGGGCGTCGGGGTGGCAGCCGACCATGTACCGCCCGACGGAGAAACCGTCGAACTGGCCCTCCCAGTCCTCGGGGTAGAGCTGGACCTCGTCCTCGGCCCAGCGCTTGATCCGGCGGCTCACCTCCTCGACGCGCGCGGGATCGGGCTCCGGGACGGGGTGGTGGTAGAGACCGGGGACGGCCCGGCCTTCGGCGGGCGCGGCGGGGGCCGGGGGCGCCGGCTCCGGCTCCGGTTCCACGGACGGCGGGTTCGGCCCGCGGACCAGGGAGAGCGAGGACGTACCCAGGCCGGTCGGTCCGCCGAGGACCCGCCGCAGGGCGGGGTCGGCGGCGGGCGCGGCCGGTTCGGCGGGGGCGACGGTCGTGAGGTATGACGTGATCGACTGCGGCTCGGGGATGAGTGACCCGGGGGGCCCGGGATCGTGCATCTGCGGCTCCTTGCTGCGGCGGAGGAGGTTCTCGTGCCGTGCGGGCGGGGTGTCGGCCTCTTCCGCGAGACGTGCCTTCAGTTCCGCCCGCGGGCGATGTGCACGTTCTCCAGCACGCCGAGCGCGTCGGGTACGAGCACCGCGGCGGAGTAGTACGTGCTGACGAGATAGGAGGTGATCGCCTGCTCGTTGATGCCCATGAAGCGCACGGAGAGCCCCGGCTCGTACTCTTCGGCCAGGCCCGTCTGCCGCAGGCCGATGACCCCCTGGTTCTCCTCGCCCGTGCGCATCGCGATGATGGAGCTGGTCTGCTCCTTGCTGATCGGGATCTTGTTGCAGGGCAGGATCGGCACCCCGCGCCAGGCCGGGACGGACTGCCCGCCGAGGTCTACGTGGTCCGGATAGAGGCCGCAGGCGCTGAACCCGCGTCCGATCGCGGCGATCGTCCTCGGGTGGGCGAGGAAGAGCTTGGTGCCGCGACGGCGGCAGAGCAGCTCGTCCATGTCGTCCGGGGTCGGCGGCCCGGAGTGGGTCTGGATGCGCTGCTTGAAGTCGGCGTTGTGCAGCAGCCCGAACTCGCGGTTGTTGATGAGCTCGTGCTCCTGGCGTTCACGCAACGCCTCGACGGTGAGACGGAGTTGCTCCTCGGTCTGGTTCATCGGCCCGTTGTAGAGGTCGGCGACCCGGGTGTGGACCCTCAAGATGGTCTGCGCGACGGAGAGTTCGTACTCGCGCGGGTTCAGCTCGTAGTCGACGAAGGTGTCCGGCAGGTCCGCCTCGCCGACGTGACCGGCCGACAGGGCGATCTCGGCCTCGCCGTACTTGTTCTGCCGCTTCCGTGTGGCGGAGCCGAACTCCTCGATGTGGGCCTGGAGGCCCGGCGCGGAGGCACGCACGGCGGCGAAGTCGGCGCGGGCGAGGGTGAGGAGAGTGCCGGCGGTCTCGGCGGTGGCCGTGTAGTCGTGGCGGGCGTCGGGGTCCAGGAGGGCGTTCTCGCCGAAGTGGTCGCCGTCCGCGAGCACCGCGATGCCGGATTCCCCGCCGTACGGGCCGTCGCAGGTCTGCCTGACGCGGCCATGGGCGATCATGTGGATCCGGTCGGCCGGCGCCCCGTGCTCCACCAGTACCTCGCCGGCGGCGAAGTCGCGCTGCGTGCAGCGGTCGGCGAGGGCGGTGAGGGCGTCCAGGTCGTCGAAGCCGCGCAGCAGGGCCAGTTCACCGAGTTCCCGGGGGATCACCCGGACCGTGGCGCCTTCCTGGACGAACTCGATGCGCCCGTCGCCGAGGGTGTGGCGCAACCGTCGGTTGACCCGGTAACTGCCGCCCTTGGTCTCGACCCAGGGGAGCATCCGCAGCAACCAGCGGGAGGTGATCTCCTGCATCTGCGGGGCGGACTTGGTGGTGGTGGCGAGGTTGCGGGCGGCGGCGGTACTGAGGGACTGCTGCGGCCCGGCTGGTGCGGCCTGGGCCTCCGGGCTGCTGTCGACGGTCATCAGGGTGAGCCTCTCCTTGCGTGACAGGGCGGTCGGCGCACCCGGCACCGACCGCGAGACAGGGAGGAATGGGGAGGGCGGGATCCCGGGGATCCGTCCACCGAGAGGACCGTAACGGCCGGTCAGGTCACTCCCTCGGGAAACCCATGTGCTTACTCCGAAGCAGTGATAAAAAATTGAACACGGTTTATCGGGCCAATAAGCGACATCGCGCCACCCTCGTGAGGCCGTGCCGCGCCGCCCGAAGACGATCACAGCGTCGTGCCCGCACATGATCAGGCCAACACCCGGCTGCGCCCAGCCGTGGGCGTTCGATTCCAGATGATCGATACCAAGGGGTCCTGGGTTGCGCGTTGAGGCGGTGAACAGCAAGAAACGCGGTCTTCTGCTGTGGTTGGTTTGTCGCTCGGGACGCGAGGCTCGGCTGTCGCGTGGCGGAAGCCCCGAGCGTGGGCTCGCCTGGGCCGGAGTTTCCCGCCGTACCGGCTGGTAAAACCGCTGTCGGGCAAATGGATCAGGATGATAGAACTACCGCCGTGCACAAGACTCTGGAGTTTCCCGATCTGCTGCGGCTGATCGATGAACGTGCAACCGCCTTCCGCGCCGCGATAGCCGCCGCGCCCAGCCTCGACCTGCCCGTGCCGACCTGCCCCGAGTGGACGCTGTACGACCTGGTGCAGCACATCGGCGAGGGCCGCCGCCGCTGGGCCGCCACCGTCGCCGCCGGGCCGGACGCCACGTCCAGGACCCCGGCCCAGGGTGACGCGGTCGCGCCGCACGAGCGCGAGGCCGTGCTGGCCTGGCTGGCCGCCTCGACCGAGCTGTTGCTGGCGGCCCTGCGGGAGGCCGGTCCGGACCAGGGCTGCTTCACCGGCTGGGGTAACACGCAGACGCCGCACACCGCCGGTGGCGTCGCCCGGCACCAGGTCCAGGAGATCGCGGTGCACACCTACGACGCCCAGCTCACCGTGGGCGAGCCGGCCTCACTGCCTGTCGAGGTGGCGCTCGACGGTGTCGAGGAGAACCTGTTCATCGCCAGCTTCTCGACGAGCGCCTGGCCGCACAAGCCCACCGCCTTCGACTTCCACGCCACCGAAGGCCGCTCCTGGCGCCTCACGGTCGACGGCGACGGTGCACGGACCACCCGGCTGCCCGCTACCGGCGAGGACCCGGACGCGGCAGGCCTCTCCATTCGCGGCACGGCCAGTGATCTGGTGCTCTGGCTGTACTACCGCATTCCGGTGGACTCCCTTCAACTCGACGGGGACCCGGAGCTGCTCGACCTGCTCCTCGCCTGGGAACCGGAGGACTGGGCGTGACGGCACGCCACCGCGTACGAACCTGCCGCTGAATCGCGAACGGACCCGCGCCGAACGGATAACCGATTGCGAGGGTTGGCTGCGCGCATGGGACGAGGGAGTTCACAAGCGCTCCGACCTGGCCGGATGGGCGCAGCACGGCTACTTCGCCAGCCACCCGCGCTACTTCTGGGGACTTCGGCCGCACCTGCTGTGCACGCTGGGCGGGCTGCCGATCGCGTTCGCGCTCACCGGGGCGAAGGCCGACGAACGCGAGACTCCGGCCCGCGAGGGCGAGGCTGAGCGGGCCGGATCACGGCTGTTCAAGCCGTTGCGGCAGGTCATCGAATCGATCAACGAGACCTTCAGGGGCCAACTCGACCTCGAACGCCACCGCGGCCGCGCCCTCGGCGGCGTGATGGTCCGCGTGCTTCAGCGAATCCTCGCGATGACCACCGCCATCTGGCACAACCGAGCACACCGGCCCCATCCCGGCCGGGCCCCACGCCGTATCCATAAGGCGTGGGGAAACCGGTCCCCGCACTGCGTCGCGGCCAGAGAAGACGAACGGCATGAACATGAAAGACGCATACGAGCGGATGGACCCCGAACTCGCCGATTCCATCGCCGCCACCGTCCCCGACGAGTCCATCGTCACCGCCGACGAGATCCGGGTGCCGCGCGCCGAAGGCCCCGACGTCACGGTCCTCCTGCCGCGTCCGCCGACACGCCCGGGCCGCTGCCGGTCCACGTGTGGTTCCACGGCGGTGGCAGGTGCTCGGTTTCGCCGCCGAGGACGTGCCCTGGCTCAAGCCGCTGTGCGCGGCATTCGGCTGCGCCGTCGTCAGCGCCGACTACCGGCTGGTCCCGCCAGACCGACGGACGAGACCCCCACTCCTTGCACGACTACCTCGTCCGGCACTTCACGAAGACCCCGGCACCAGTGACTGCCTAGTGACACGCGGGTGTGGCGACCTGCATTCTGTGCGGAATCGCGCCGACGCCTCCGAACCGACCACGCACCGCTCGGCTCGGAGGCCGCATCCGAGATGAATTGGAGCACTCCCATGCGCATTGGAGTCCCTCGCGAACCAGCAGGGGAGACACGCGTCGCCGCGACCCCGGCGACGGTCAGACAACTGACAGGACTCGGGTACGACGTGGTCGTCGAATCGGGGGCCGGGGCGCTCTCCGCCTTCGCCGACGAGTCGTACGCGGAGGCCGGGGCGCGGGTCGGCACGGGCGAGGAGGCGTGGGGCGCCGACATCGTCTTCCGGGTCAACGGCCCGTCGATGGACGAGGTGGGCAGGCCGAGGGACGGCGCCACACTGGTCTCCACCCTCGCGCCGGCACTCAACCCCGAACTGGTCGACGCCCTCGCGGCGAGACCGATCACGGTGCTGGCGATGGACGCGGTGCCCCGCATCAGCCGCGCCCAGTCGCTGGACGTGCTCTCGTCCATGGCCAACATCGCCGGCTACCGCGCGGTGGTCGAGGCGGCGCACGAGTTCGGCCGCTTCTTCACCGGCCAGGTGACCGCCGCGGGCAAGGTACCGCCGGCGAAGGTGCTCGTCGCGGGCGCGGGTGTGGCGGGTCTGGCCGCGATCGGCGCGGCCTCGTCGCTGGGTGCGATCGTGCGCGCGACGGACCCACGCCCGGAGGTGGCCGATCAGGTGAAATCGCTGGGCGGCGAGTACCTGCCGGTGGTGGTCGAGGAGGAGACGCAGCAGTCGTCCGACGGCTACGCGAAGGCCACCTCCGACCGCTACAACGAGGCCGCCGCGAAGCTCTACTCCGACCAGGCCGCGGACGTCGACATCGTCATCACCACGGCGCTGATCCCGGGGCGTCCGGCGCCGCGGTTGATCACGGCCGCCGACGTGGCGAGCATGAAGCCGGGCTCGGTGATCGTCGACATGGCCGCCGGCATGGGCGGCAACGTCGAGGGCAGCGTCCCCGGGGAGCGGGTCGTCACCGACCACGGCGTGACCATCCTCGGGTACACGGACCTCGCCGGCCGCCTGCCCACCCAGGCCTCGCAGCTGTACGGCACCAATCTGGTCAACCTGATGAAGCTGGTCACCCCGGGCAAGGACGGGAAGTTCGTGCTCGATCTCGACGACGTCGTACAGCGCGGCATCACCGTGGTCAGGGACGGCGAGAAGCTGTGGCCCCCGCCGCCCGTGCAGGTCTCGGCGGCGCCCGCCGCCGTCAGCGCCGGGCCGGCTGCCGAGGGGGCCGTCACGGAGGAGAAGGCACCGGTCAGCGCCCGCGCCAAGCTCGGCCTGAGCATGGCCGGCATCCTCGTCTTCGGCCTGGTCGTCGCCTTCGCCCCGGCCCCGCTACCGCAGCACTTCACCGTACTGATGCTCGCGATCGTCATCGGTTACTACGTGATCGGCAAGGTGCACCACGCGCTGCACACCCCGCTGATGAGCGTCACCAACGCCATTTCCGGCGTCGTCGTCGTGGGTGCGCTGCTGAAGGTGTGGTTCCCCGACCACCTCATGCAGTCACTGGGAGCCGTCGCCGTCCTGCTCGCCTCCATCAACATCTTCGGTGGCTTCGCGGTGACGCGCCGCATGCTCGCCATGTTCAGCAAGGGGAACTGACGACATGACCGTCTCCGCCATGGCCACCGCGGCGTACATCATCGCCGCGCTGCTGTTCATCCTCAGCCTCGCCGGACTGTCCCGGCACGAAAGCGCCAGACACGGCTGGGTCTACGGCGTCACCGGCATGGGCGTCGCCCTTCTCGCCACGATCGTCCACGTCATCGAGGACGGCCACGACCAGGTCGGCGGCGACAGCACTGCGGGCATCGTCCTGATGTTCGTCGCCGTCGTGGTCGGCGGTGCGATCGGCCTGT
This sequence comes from Streptomyces sp. NPDC048106, assembly GCF_040706415.1. Classification (NCBI taxonomy): domain Bacteria; kingdom Bacillati; phylum Actinomycetota; class Actinomycetes; order Kitasatosporales; family Streptomycetaceae; genus Streptomyces; species Streptomyces sp. NPDC048106. The sequence goes on from NZ_JBEZND010000044.1 coordinate 49,056, forward strand.
GGCGTGCCCGGATCGTCCAGATGACCGGCATGCCCGAACTGATCGCGCTGCTGCACTCCTTCGTGGGTCTGGCCGCCGTGCTGATCGGCTGGGTCGGCCACCGCGAGGGCCTGCTGGCCGGTGGGCCGGACGAGTCGCCGATCTCGCTGTGGCACATCCACAACGCCGAGATCGCCATCGGCATCTTCATCGGCGCGGTGACCTTCACCGGCTCGATCGTGGCCAACCTCAAGCTGTCGGCGAGGATCAAGGGCGCCCCGCTCATGCTGCCGGGCAAGAACCTCATCAACGTCGGCGCGCTCGTGGTCTTCGCGGTGCTGACCGTGGTCTACGTCCGTGTCTCCCGCGCCGGGACCGACAGCACGGGCACGATCGTCCTCGCGCTGCTCACGCTGGTCGCCCTGGCGCTGGGCTGGCACCTGGTCGCCTCCATCGGAGGCGGTGACATGCCGGTCGTGGTCTCGATGCTCAACAGCTACTCCGGCTGGGCCGCGGCGGCGTCGGGCTTCCTGCTCGACAACGACCTGCTGATCGTCACCGGCGCGCTGGTCGGCTCCTCGGGTGCGTACCTGTCGTACATCATGTGCAAGGCGATGAACCGGTCGTTCATCTCGGTCATCGCCGGTGGCTTCGGCATCGAGGCCAAGGCGTCGGACGACACCCAGTACGGTGAGCACCGCGAGATCTCGGCCGAGGAGACCGCCGAGCTGCTGGCCGCCGCGTCGAGCGTGGTCATCACGCCGGGCTACGGCATGGCTGTCGCCCAGGCGCAGTACCCGGTGGCCGAGCTCACCCGGCTGCTGCGCGAGCGCGGTGCCGACGTCCGCTTCGGTATCCACCCCGTCGCCGGGCGGCTCCCCGGGCACATGAACGTGCTGCTGGCCGAGGCGAAGGTGCCCTACGACATCGTGCTGGAGATGGACGAGATCAACGACGACCTGGGCGAGACCGACGTCGTCCTGGTCATCGGCGCCAACGACACCGTCAACCCGGCCGCGACGGAGGACCCCGCCAGCCCGATCGCCGGCATGCCGGTGCTCCGGGTCTGGGAGGCGAGGAACGTCGTCGTCTTCAAGCGCTCCATGGCCGCCGGCTACGCGGGCGTGCAGAACCCGCTCTTCTTCCGGGACAACTCCCAGATGCTCTTCGGCGACGCCAAGACGAAGGTCGACGAGATCGTCGGAGCGCTCTCCCTGACCCGGGCTCAGCGCGCCACGGCGTAGCTCGACGGGCCCGGCGGTCTTCGGTCGCCGGGCCCTTGGGGGTTACGGCCGGGACGGGTTCGGTGCGGGCAGGTCTCTGGTGTAGCGGAGTTCGGGGACCAGGGTGCCGTCGACCGGCCACTGCGAGGTTCCGCCGTCCGGGGCGAAGCCGCCTCGTTCGTAGAAGCGCCGCGCTCTTGTGTTGCCGGCGATCACCCACAGGACGAGCCGGCGGAACGAGCGTTCCCGGGCGGTGGCGAGTGTCCGTTCCATCAGGGCCCTGCCGATGCCGGTGCCGAGGCGGTCGGGGGCGGCGTAGAGGGCGAGGAGTTCACCGTCCCGGGGTTCCCGGTCGTCCTCCCGGGAGGGGCCGAGTGCCGCCCAGCCCACGACGGTGCCGTCCTCCTCCGCGACCAGGTTCACCACCGTGTCCGCGGCGCGCACGAACATGTCCCGGCGCACACGGGCGTCCTCCGCCACCGTGAGGGCGTCCAGATGGTCCTGCGGCACCATGCCCGCGTAGGCGGCTTGCCAGCCTTTCACCCGTACCGTCGACACACCGAGGATGTCTTCTTCACGCATGGGACGCACCCGTATCATGCGCTGATCGTAGCGACATGACGGGCATGTTCCCGGTTCGGCGAGGGCTCCCGCACCCTGTCAGGTGGTCGCGGCGCGCCGGGCGCCGTAGACGGCTGCGCCGAAGGCCAGCACCGCGGCCCCCGAGGCGACCGAGGGCAGGGGGAGGGCGAAGGCCAGGGCCAGGCAGCCGGCCAGCCCGAGCGCGGGGATCAGGCGGTTGGGCCGTCCCTCGGATTCGGTGAGGGTCCAGGCGGAGGCGTTGGCGATGGCGTAGTAGGCGAGCACACCGAAGGAGGAGAAGCCGATCGCCCCGCGCACGTCCGCCGTCGCGGCCAGGACCGCGACCACGGCGCCCACCAGCAGCTCGGCCCGGTGCGGCACCTGGAAGCGCGGGTGCACTGCGGCCAGGGCGTGCGGCAGGTGCCGGTCCCGTGCCATGGCCAGGGTGGTACGGGAGACGCCGAGGATCAGCGCGAGCAGGGAGCCGAGCGCGGCCACGGCGGCTCCGGCGCGCACGACCGGGGCCAGCCAGCCGGCGCCCGCCGCCCGGACCGCGTCGGACAGCGGCGCCGCGGCCTGTGCCAGTCCCGTGGGGCCGAGTACGGCCAGGGCGGCGGTGGCGACGGCGGCGTAGACGACCAGGGTGATGCCGAGGGCGAGCGGGACGGCCCGGGGGATGGTGCGGGCGGGGTCGCGGACCTCCTCGCCGAGCGTGGCGACCCGGGCGTACCCGGCGAACGCGAAGAACAGCAGGCCCGCCGCCTGGAGGACGCCGCCGGCGGTGGCGTCCGGGCCGATGTCGAGCCGGGTCGCCGCCCAGGCGCCGGAGGTCACGGCGGCGGCCACCACGGCGGCGAGCACCGCCAGCACCACGGCCACGATGGCGCGGGTCAGCAGAGCGGACTTGCGCACTCCGGCGTAGTTCACGGCCGTCAGCGCCACCACCGCGGCCACCGCCACGGCGTGGGCCTGCGACGGCCAGGCGTACGAGCCGACCGTGAGCGCCATGGCCGCGCAGGAGGCGGTCTTGCCGACCACGAAGGCCCACCCGGCCAGGTAGCCCCAGAAGTCGCCGAGGCGTTCGCGGCCGTAGACGTAGGTGCCGCCCGAGGCCGGGTACCGGGCGGCGAGGCGGGCGGAGGAGGTGGCGTTGCAGTACGCGACCACGGCGGCCAGCGCCAGGCCGTTCGACAGCCCCGAGCCGGCGGACCGCGCGGCGGGGCCGAGGGCGGCGAAGATCCCGGCGCCGATCATCGAGCCGAGGCCGATCACCACGGCGTCGAACACCCCGAGCCGGCGGCGCAGTTCGTCCGGTGTGCCGGTGGCGGTCGATGGCTTGCTCATGGCCCACTTCCTCGATGGCGCGGCCGCCGTCGTCACGTGCCGCGGTACCGGGAGACGATACGGGAGATCGTCGGGGCGACACCCGTGCCGACGGGGTCACCGCTCGCCTCTTCGGCATTCCCGTGTCGCGCGGACCGCCGTACGCCGGACGGGGCCGAACCCGCGTGGGACCATGGGTCATGGGCAACTCACCTTGATAGTCGGCGAGTTGACGGGCAGGCCCGGAAGCGAGCGCAGGAGGCGGAGTTGAATCTTCAGCGAGCACTGGCGCCCAGTGAGGCGGCGATGGCCTTGTCCGGCGGTCCCGTCGTCGTCGGCTGGACGGTCCACGGGAGCCTGGACATCGAGGTGTTGCGGGCCGCCGTCCAGGAGCTGTCCCGTCAACTGCCGGTACTCGCGGCCCGTATCGTCGAGGGGCCCGACGGCCTGGTGCTGCGGCGTGATCGCGCCGACGCGCCCGTCGGCCTGGACGTCGTGCCCGACGGGTGGGCGCCGCAGGACGCGGCCTTCCTGCGGCCGGGCGAGCAGGTGCTGCGCGTCCTCCTGCACCGCGAGGGCCCGGACCGGCACACCGTCGCCCTCCTCGCCTGGCACGCGGTCAGCGACGGCGCCTGCCTGCTGGCGCTGCACCGGCGGTTGTGGCGGATCTACCGGGATCTGTCCGAAGGCGCCGGTCCGGCGGATCCCGCCTCGTACGGCGAGCTGCCCCCGCCCGTGGAGGAGCGGCTCCACGCCCGGTACGGCGCCGCGGACATCGCGGCGTACGCCACCGACTGGTCGGCACGGCTGGATGCCTCACGGCCGGCCGTCCTCGTCCCGCAGGCCGGCCCCGACGGCGGACCGGGGCAGGCTCACGGGGCCCACCGCCACCGGCTCACGCTCTTTGCCGAGCAGAGCCGTTCGCTGGTCCGGCACGCACACCGTTACGGGGCGAGCGCCAACAGTCTCCTCTGCGCGCTGGCGATGAGCGCCGTCCGCCGGCTGCTGCCGTCCGAGGACGGGCCCGTGCAACTGGCCTGTCTGATCCCCGTCGACCTGCGGTCGCGGCTGCGTCCCCCGCTGCCGGCCGACGAGTTCGCCTTCGCCGCTTCCACCACCTCCGCCACCGCTCTCGTCGGCCCCGGCACCGAACCCGGCACCATCGCCTCGGAGATCAGCCGCCAGGTGCACGCGTCCCTGGACGCCGGTCACGCCGAACTGGAGTACCTGGCCACCGCGCGCATGCTGAACCGGCTCGCCTCCGCGGCCATCACGCTGGCCGTCAGCAACGTCATCCACCACAGCACTCTTCCCGTGCTGCCCGACGGCCTGACCGCCGAACGCCCGTACGTCATCACCATCCCTCCGGGCCCCCTGCCGACCGTCTTCGTCACCCGCCACCGGGAGGCGATCTGCCTGGACCTCGTCCAGCCGCGCGCCTGGTACACGCGTGAGCAGGCCGGTCACCTGGCCGACGCGCTGCGGCACGCGCTCACCGCCGTCACCGGAACACCCGGCGTGGAAGACCTCACCCGGCCCGCAACGCCTTCCCCGTGACGACCGGCACCCCTTGCCCCGCCCCGTCAGCGGCACGTCAGCCGGGCGTCAGGGGCCCCTGTCAGTCTTGTTCACGTGAACGGAACCCGGCGGCGACCGGGAGCCGGGAGCGAGGAGAGGTGCCCGGAGCGGTTGATCGGGGACCAGCGAGCGCGTCTCGAGGTCGGATCCTTTCGGGGGTCCACGCAGGTTCGAATCCTGCCCTCTCCGCCGTCTGCGAGCCCGGAAGAGGCTCACTGGGGAACGTCGCGCATATGGCGCAGCGGGGAGAAGAACACGAACCACCCGGCCGCCCACGAGCCGATGAACGCCAGCCAGAGCGCGGGCCGTATCCCGATCAGCGTGCCCAGGGTCCCGCCGAGGATGCCGCCGAGCGGCAGCGTGCCCCACACGACCCAGCGGACGGCGGCGTTCATCCGGCCCATCAGCTCCGGCGGTGTCACCGACTGGCGGTAGCTGACCTGCGCCACGTTGTACACCATCCCGGCGAAGTAGGCGATGCCCGAGCCCAGCGGGAACAGCAGCACGCCCCAGCCTCGCCAGGCGGCCGCCGCGACGACCTGTGGCGCGCTGAAGACCAGCATCGACACCCAGATGATCCGCGCCGAGCCGATCTTCCGGGCGAGCCGGCCGGCGTACACTCCCCCGGCGATCCCGCCGACGGCCGCACCCGCCATGATCAGGCCGGTCAGCGCGGGACGCACGTGCAGCACCCGGACGAGGAAGACCATGGCCAGCGCCGAGCCCATGCCGTTGAACAGGTTCGAGGTGCCGGTGCACGCCACGACCCGCCGCAATATCCGGTGCCGGACGACGAGTCCCAGCCCCTCGGCGATCCGGGACCGCAAGGTCTCGTCCGCTCGGCGCGCGGGCGGCGGCTCCTCGCGCGTCCTGATTCCGGCCACCGACGCGACCGAGACGACGTAGGAGATCGCGTCGGCCGTCATCGCCCCCGCGGCGCCGAACGCCGCGACCAGTCCCCCGCCCAGGCCGGGCCCGCCGAGCTGCGCGAACGCCTGGGTGACGCCGAGCTTGCCGTTGGCGTCCATCAGGTGCTCGGCGCGGACCAGCGAGGGCACGTAACTCTGGTACGCGACATCGAAGAACACCGTGCACACGCCGGCGGTCACGGCGACGAGGTAGAGCTGCGTCATCGTCAGGACGCCGAGGGCACCCGCCACCGGAACCGAACCGATGATCAGCAGGCGGAGGAGGTCGCAGACGATCATGACGGCGCGTTTGGAGCGGCGGTCCACGAGCGCACCCGCGGGGAGCGCGATCACCGCGAACGCCGCCGTGGCGGCGGCGGTCAGCAGCCCCACCTCGAACGTGCTCGCCCTCAGCACGACGACCGCGACCAGCGGCAGCGCGATCTGGGCGACCGCCGAGCCCATCTCACTGACCGTCTGGCCGCCCCACAGCAACATGAAATCCCGCTGCCGCCACAGGTTCGCACCGCCGCCGGGCTCCGGTTCGGCACCGAGCAGGTCCTTCGCTGTTTCTGTCACGGCGCCAACCTAGACGGCGATCACCGGCGACCAACCGCCAGTGCCCGCCGCCCGGCTCCGGCGGGGCGGTCAGGAGTCCGTGACCCCGGCGGGCGTGCGCAGCGGTGCGAGCGCGGTGCTCCGGGCGACCACCTGGTCCAGCATCTCGTCCAGGACGGTGACATGGTGGTCGCCCGGCCGGAGAGTGGTGTGGTTCTCGAAGTCGGCCAGCAGGGACAGCGAGACCTGCGGGGCCACGCCGGTCATCTGCAACGCCTCACAGATCAGGCGCAGTTGCTCGACCGCGCGGACGCCGCCCGCGCTGCCGTAGGAGACGAACCCGACCGCCTTGCCGCTCCACTCCGGATACAGGTGGTCGATGGCGTTCTTGAGCACGCCGGGAACGGCGCGGTTGTACTCCGCGGTGACGATGACGAACCCGTCGTAGGACGCGATGACGTCCGACCAGGCCCTGGTGTGCGCGTGCTGGTACCGGCCCGCCGACAGAAGCGCCGGCACCGGCTCGTCCAGGTGGGGCAACGGGTGGTCGAGCAGGTCGATCACCTCGAACTCGGCGTCCCGGCGGCGCGTTGCCCTCTCGTGGACCCAGCGCGCGACCTGTGCGCCGTTGCGGCCGGGGCGGGTACTGCCGATGATGATCCCGATCCTTGGCATGGTTCTCCCGTTCTGGTGTCGTCCGTTGGGGTTCTGTCGCGGCTGCCGCGGTCAGGAAACCCTCGCCGGGTCAGGCGACGAGCCCGAGCCCGCCAGGGGTGTGGTGTCGAGGTAGCGGATCTCGTAGACGCGCTCCGCGAACTTCCAGCCGTCGGGGGTGCGCCGGTAACGGTCGTGGTACAGGGCGTAGTTCATCCCCGACATGCCGTCCCGCATGCGGCCCAGCTCCTGGATGTAGGCACGGCCGGACGCCGTGTCGCCCGCCAGCCGGATCGCGCCGGGGTGAGTGTTCTGCACGAAGAACTCCCACTGCGCCTGCAACCGCGCGACCCCGGCGCGAATCTGCTCCCGGCCGTTCAACTCCACGTCGGCCTCGGGGATCCGGCACACCGCGTCCTCGGTGAACAGCGACGCGAGGCGGTCGTAGTCCCGCATCATCGCGGCATCGGTGAACTCGCCGCGCAGCGCCTCGATCTCGACGCGGTCGGCGATGGCCTCAAGGTCCCTCATGGGTCTCCCCCACATCCGTCTCGCTCGGCTCTCCCGGACCGGGTGAGCCTCCGAGCACTACGACGAGACAGGGGGCCGGAATGTCACACGGCGCCGCGACGTGACATTCCGGCCCGCTGTCTCGTCGTAGTCACGACGGCGGATCCGACGAGAAAGCCCGGCGAAACCATGACGCAGCCCTCAGGGCCAATAGACGAGCGATACGGCACCGACCTCGGGGAGGTCATCAGCGAAAGAGGGCAGCTTGTCGGTCTCGCCTACCGGCTCCTCGGTTCCCTGGCCGAGGCCGAGGACGCCGTCCAGGAGACCTACGCCCGCTGGTACGCCATGTCCCGGCCGCAGCAGGCCGCCATCGAGTCGCCCGGCGCCTGGCTGACGACCGTCGCCACCCGCGTCTGCCTGGACCTGCTCGGCTCGGCGCGGGCCCGGCGCGAGCGCTACGTGGGCGAGTGGATACCCGAGCCGCTCCCCGAACGGACCGAGTGGGTCGGCGCGCCGGCGGCCACCGGCGCCGCGGATCCGGCCGACCGGGTCACCATGGACGAGTCGGTCGGCATGGCCTTCCTCGTCGCGCTCGAATCGATGACCCCGGCCCAGCGCGTCGCGCTCATCCTCCACGACGTCTTCCGGTACTCCTTCACGGAGATCGCCGAGATCACCGGCCGTACCCCGCCCGCGTGCCGTCAGCTCGCCTCCACGGCCCGCCGCCGTGTCCGCGCCCTGCGGCCGGCCGAGGCCCCGGCGGCCCAACAGGCGCGTCTGGTACGGGACTTCAGACGGGCCTGGCAGGCCCAGGACATCGACACGCTCATCGGCCTCCTCGACCCCGACGCCACCTTCACCGCGGACGGCGGCGGTCTGGCCAGGGCCGCGCTCCACCCGGTGGAGGGCGGCGCGCGGATCGCGCGCTATCTCGCCATGCTCGTCGGGAGGACGCCGGGCGACCTGGTCGTCCTGGAGCGCGTGGTCAACGGGCGGCCCGGCCTGGTGGCGCGGCGGGACGGGGTCATCGCGGCGGTGTACGCGTTCGATGTCGTGGACGACCGGATCAAGTTCATCTGGGCCGTGCGCAATCCCGACAAGCTCCGCCCATGGATGGGCGGCACCGGGCAGGAAGCGGTCTGACGCCCCCGGTCAGGACCGTGGTGCCGTCTCTCGGTCGGCGTCCCGTGCCGCGCGCTCCAGCCGGCTCCGGTAGTCCTCCCACCACGCCGGGTCGTGCGATGCCATGTTGTCGCCGCCCTGGCGCAGCCCTACGTCACCGTCGACGAGTTCCCGGACGATGTCGGCGTGGCCGGCGTGCCGGTGCGTCTCGCCGATCAGGTTGACGACGGCACGGTGCAACGTGACCTCGTTCCTGCCCTCCGGCCACCACGGCACCTTGCCCGGCGTGTCGAGGTCCAGCGCGTCGATCGTCGCGTCCGAGTGCGCCCACGCGCGGTGGTAGAGCTCCACGACGAACTCACGGGACTCGTCGGCGGTGGCCCACATGTCCGCGTTGGGCTCGGCGTCCTCTTCCAGCCACGGCAGCGGCTCGCCGGACGGTCGGCCGAAAACCTCGCCGAGGTAGCCCAGTTCCACGCCGGCCACGTGCTTCACCAGGCCGAGGAGGTTGGTGCCGGTCGGTGTCAGCGGGCGGCGGATGTCGTATTCCGAGAGCCCTTCGAGCTTCCACAGCAACGCATCGCGGGCATTCTGCAGGTAGAGACGGAGGTCGGCCTTGGCATCTGGTGCGGTCATGGGGCCACTCTGCCGTTCCGCCCGCCGCCACCGACGTCATTCGGCCACATGCCGCCCCATGGTGGCCGGTGCGCGCCCCGGAGCGGAGGGCGGCGCGGGCGACGGGCGCGAGGACGGCCCCGGGTGCGGGGCCGTCAGTGCAGGTCCACCTGGAACGCGTGACGGTGGTCGGCGGGGCAGGTGAAGACGCGCAGGTCTCCCCACCGGCCGACGACGACCTCGGTCTCGTCGTCGCTGGCCACGGTGAACAGGAGTGTCATGGCGGTGCCGCAGTCATCGCAGGCGAGAACGGCGGGGTGCGTGAGGTGCCAGGTCGGCCAGCCGCCGAGTTTCCAGCCGGCGAGGCGGGTGATGTGGTCACCCCCGTCGCCGGTCTCGCGGAGCAGTTCCGCGAGCCGCGGACGGAGCTGTGGCGGCAGTTCCTCGCGGAAGGGGAAGTCGGTCACGCGCTCCGCGGTGACGGCGCACGCCTGCGGCAGGTAGCCCTCCTCCTCGTAGCGCGTGGGCGCCGGCGGCGTCGCCAAGGGGCTGAGCACGTCGGCGGTCCTGCGCCATCGCAGGTCGACCACAGGGCTGATGTCCGCCTGTCCGGCCGGAGGGTCCCAGTGTTCGTTGGGGCACCAGAGGATCTGGAGGAGGTCGACCCCGGCGGGCCACCAGGGTCCCGGCGCATCGCGGCGGAAGATCTGCGCGACCGGCACCATGGCCGTGGCAGGCTCACCGACAGGGCTGTTCTCGTCGGGCAGGGAGCAGGTGGGCCACGGTTCGTCACTCGGCCAGAGCAGCGGTCCGCCGAGGGAACTGTCCCGGCGGTCCGGCTCCGCGCGCTCGGGATGGAATATGACCGCGTCGCGCGCATAGGGCGCGAGTTCGGGAAGTACGGCGAGCACCGCGTCGGCTGTCGGACGAGGGGTGGGGATCATGGTGCCTTCCGGTCAGGGAGTTGTTGCAGGGTCCAGCCGTTGCCGTCGGGGTCGGTGAACGCCGCGTAGGAGACCGTCGGTTTGCCCGGTGCGCCCATGGCCTCCACTTCGGCGACCTCGACTCCGCGCCCGGTCAACTCGGCCCGGGCGGCGTGGATGTCGTCGACGACGAGGTGCAGGCCCTGGACGGAGCCCGCGGGAGTTCCGACGAGGCCGACGCCGATGGCGATCGAGCAGGCCGAGCCCGGCGGCGTCAACTGGACGACCCGGAAAGCCTCGTTCGGGCTGAAGTCGAGGTCGACCTCGAAGCCGAGCCGGTCGGCGTAGAAGGCCTTGGCGCGGTCGACGTCGGTGACCGGGAGCGGGATCAGTTCGAGGCGGTATTCCATGGCGGTGGTTCCCTTCGCGAGGCTTGGTGGTGACCCGGGGGGACTTCAGGCCGATCGCAGTGGCGGCACCTGTCTCGTGAGGGCGGCGGCCGGCAGCGGGTTGTCCGGTTCGGCGCCCGGGTCGGGGGTGATGAGCACGCCGGCCGATTCCGCGTCGAATCCGGTCGGCCAGACCGTGAGGACGCTCGCCAGGGCGCCTTCCAGTTTCGCCCGGCTCAGGTCGGCGCCGCCGAGGTCGCAGCCTCGCAGGTCGGCCATCCGCAGGTCCGCGCCGGTGAACACGGCGTCATGGGCGCGCGCCTTGTGCAGGTTGGCCTCGCGCAGGTCCGCACGGGAGAAGTCCGCGTCCCGCAGGTCGGCCTTGACCAGGCGCGCGCCGCGCAGGTCGGCCTCGATGCCGCGGACCTGGCGGAGAATCGAGGTCCCGAGTTCGGCGTGCCGCAGGTCGGCCGCTATCAGCGACGCCTTGCTCAGTTCGACCTGGTAGACGCTCGCCGCCGCCAGGCACGCGCCGTCGAGGTTGACTCCACGCAGCCACAGCCCGTCGCAGTCGGCTCTGCGCAGGTCGGTCAGGCTGAGGTTGAGCCACTCGGGGCGGCGCTCCCGGCCGAGGACGCCGAGGCAGGTCAGCGCTGTCTGCGCATCCGCGGCGCGGGTCTCCAGCGGTCGTACCGCGTTGATCGAGGCGTCCGCTGCCGGGGATCCGGGCTCCTGCGGCGGCCAGGGCAGGTGCGTCCGGACGTACGCCGCCATGATGGAGATGACCGCCTCGCGATCGCGGACGGAATGGTCCGCGATCCGCCACAGCGCGTAGACGCCCCCGATGCGCACGTCCAGTTTGTCGCCGCCGAGTTGGTCCACGGCCCGGCTGAAGCGGTCGGTGACGTGGCCTTCCCAGGTCGCCTTCAACCCGTCCTGGCTGACGCGCAGTTGTCGCCATGTGGCGTAGGCGCCGAACAGCACGACCACGCCGCCCACCGCTTGCAGGAGCGTGGCGCGCACGTTGTTCACCGCGCTCAGCCGCTCGGCCGCGGCGAGGTGGCCGCCGGCGAGGTCGTGGTCGACGACCAGCCCCGGAAGGATCAGGAGCACGACGCCCAGGACGGCGACCGCGGCCAGTGCGGCCGAGACGACGGCAACGGTACGAGCCGTACGCGAACGGCCACGAACAAGTCCCCCCATGGACATGGGATCTTAGGGCAGGGCCGGACACGGCCGGTTCGCGCGGTCACGGGCCTGGGCGGGTCGCCGGGGGCGGGGCTGGGTTCTCATCGGTAGTCCTCGGGATGCCCCTGCATCCATGCGTTGATCTTGTCCCGTGTTCCCGTGAGCAGGGCCTGGTGCTTCTTGAGGTTCTCGAAGGAACTGTCGCCGCCCAGTTCGCTCCGCAGTTCCGCGATCCACGCGAGGGGTTCCTTGAAGTGTGCGGGGCCCTGGGGGTCCGCCTTCATCGCCGCGTCCAGGCTGGTGAGTTCATCGAGCACCCGCCCCAGGAAGTATTCGCAGTTGCCCTGGGTCGTACACCCGTCGTTGTACGTGGCCTGAAGCCTGGCGAACACGTCGCGGACCTTCTCCACGCTCCGTGCCGGTTCCGTCGTGGCCGGAGCGGGCGGTTCCCCGGTCGTCCTGGACGGGGAGGGTGGGGCCGTCCTGCTGACGTCGCTGGTGGGCGAAGGTCTCTCGCTCGACGTCGCGTCGGGACCGCCGGAGCAGGAGAGCAGCAAGGACGCCAGGGCCGCGACGAGCGCGGAGACGCCGAGGGCGCGCCGTGTGCGTGCGTTGATCATGCTGCCTAGGACTCCTCGATGGGCTCGCCGGTTGCACCGCCACCGCAACGGGTACGGCCGGTACGGCAGTTGGCACGACCGGGACGTTCAGGTCAGGACCAGCCAGCGGCGGCCGTCGACGAGTTCTCGGGCCGCGTCGAGGTGGCCGGCGTGGCACGCGGTCTCGGTGATGACATGCAGGAGGACGTCGCGCAGGGTGTGCAGGTGCGGTTCACCGAACAGGTCGCGGGGCCACCAGGCCAACGCGGCGTCGGCAGGGGTGGCGGTGATGACGGCGTCGGCGAGTGCCGCCTCCTGCCGGTACCGGTCGAGCACGTCGGCGGCCGGCACGTCCGGGGCCACCTGCCAGGCTTCGTCGCCGCTCGTCAGGCCGCGGATGACCGCCTCGTCCCCGGCGACGACCGCGCGGAACCAGAACCGCTCCACGTCCAGTGCGAGGTGCTGGACCAGCCCCAGGCAGTGCCATCCGGACGGCAGCACGGGCCGGCGCAGATCCGTCGCGTCGAGCCCGTCGAGGATGCCGAGGACGTGGCGCCGCTGTCCGTCCAGGCTCCGCAGAAGCGCCCTGGTCTCACTGCTCTGGGTGGTCTCGCTCGAAGCTTCGGTCACGGTCACCCATGATCCCCCAATCCCCGCTACCGCGCGGGGAGTTACCCGACGGGAGTGGAGGCCTTCGCGAAGCCGCCCAGTGCCCCGATCCGGTGGTGATGAGCCGGTGCCGTCAACTTGGCCGGTAGTAGGTGTCGATGGGGAGGCGTGCCTCGTCGAACAAGGCGGGGCCGTCCTGCGTCACCGTCGGCCATTGGCCCGACTGCGGGTTGAGTTCGATGAGTTGCTCGGTGGAGAGCGCGTAGACGACTCGCCCGATACCGGAGCGGAGGATGCCGCCGGCGCACATGCCGCAGGGCTGGCAGCTGGTGTACAGGGTGGTGCCCGCGGCGGTCCGCGGGTCGAGGTCGCGGGCCGCCCAGCGGGCCAGTTTCAGTTCCGGGTGGGCGGTGATGTCGTTGTCGCGCCGCACCGTGTTGTGGGCCTCGGCGAGGACAGCTCCGTCGGGGCCGGCCAGCAGGGATCCGTATGGCGCGTCGCCTTGTTCGACGGCGCGGGCCGCGATGCCGATCGCGCGGCGCAGCAGCGTCTCGTCGGCCGTGGTGATCATGATGCGGTCCTCCATTGGGTGGCCACCTCGGTGAGCGCCCGCCAGGCCGTGTGCGGCCGGCGCGTCTCCTCGGGATCGCCGTGATAGGGGTCGAGTACGACCGTGTCGGCGCCGAGCGCACGGAGCTGGTCGAGGTCGTCGAGGATCTGCTCGATGGTGCCGACGCCGGCGGGCCGTTCGGGGTCGTCGACCGCAGTGGTGGTCAGTCTCAGCGCGATGCGGGGTACGAAGGCCGGCAGCGAGTGCTCGGCCAGCACGGCACGCATCCGGGCCAGGGGCAGCCGCAGTGGGTGCCAGGCGTCCCCGAACCTGGCGGCGCGCCGGAGTGCCGCCGCGCTGTGGCCGCCGACCCAGACGGGGATCGGGTCGGCGCCGTCCTCGGTCTCCGTGCGCCAGGCTTCCCTCAGGGTGGCCAGGCATTCGTCGGTCAGCCGGCCTCGCGCGGCGAACGGCACGTCGAGCGCGTCGAACTCCTGCCGGGCCCAGCCCGCGCCTACCCCGAGCACCAGCCGGCCGCCACTGAGCCGGCTGAGGTTCCTGGCCATCCGCGCCACCAGCAGCGGATGCCGGTACGGGAGGATCAGCACGGTGGTGCCCAGCCGCACCGTGGTGGTGACGCCGGCCAGCCAGGACAGTGTGGTGAACGGCTCGTGGAACGGCTCCGGGTAGCGCTCGGCCACATCCGGGGTGACGACCACATGATCCGACACCATGAGGAGGTCGTAGCCGAGCCCCTCCGTGATCCGGGCCCAGTCCCGCAGCATGCCGGGATCGGTACCCGGCCCGAAGTTCGGTACGTTGACGCCAAGTCGCATGATCCGAAGCTATCCCGGTGACCACGGGCCGCTGAAGCATATCCTGCCGGTGATACCGGCGTTCTTCCATGATTTTGCCGGTAGGGTCGCGCCATGGCCGTGAATCTTGACGACATCGACTGGGCGATCATCGAGCAGTTGCAGCGAGAGGCCCGCATCTCCCTCAGCGAGCTGGGGCGGCGTGTGAAGCTCAGCTCGTCGGCCACCACGGAACGGGTGCGGAATCTGGAGTCGCTGGGCGTCATCACCGGCTACCACGCCACGGTGGACCTGGCCAAGGTCGGTTACGCCGTGCTCGCCGTCGTCAGGCTGAAGTACCCGGGCAACCGCCACCAGCCGTTGCGCAAGCTGGTCACCGAGCGGAAGGAGATCCTGGAGTGCCTGCGCACCACCGGCGACGACTGTTACACGCTGAAGGTGGCGGCGACCTCCATGGAGCATCTGGAGGCTCTCATGGACGAGTTGGCCGGCCTGGGCAGCACGACGACGAGCGTCGTCTACAGTCACACGCTGCCCTATCGCGGACCTGAACGCCCCTGATCGGCCGGCCGCGTCGCGGTGAGTTTCGGATCTTGGCGGCCGTCCGTCATACTCCCGGGGAACTCACACCGCCGGGGCGCGAGATGGTCCTTCTCCCCCGTGGTGACGGACGGAGGAGGAACGTGCGGTACCACATACGCCGGACGGCGCTCGTCGCGGCGGTCCTGGTGATCGCGGCGGCCCTCGGCGGCTGCGACGACGAGCCCCGCAAGGTGTCGGGTCTGCTGGACAGCACGCGGCACGTCCAGGAGTGGACCACGCGCGCGACCCGGCCGCACATGGTCAAGCGCTGCCACCCCGGAACCAAGCGGGTACGGCACACCTCCGGCACCGGCAGCAACAAGCGCACCTGGTACACCGACAAGCAGACCACCGTGTGCACGAAGGTGCGTCAGGGTACCGAGACCTACCGCCGCGTGATCCGTCCGGAGCGCTGGTGCGTCAGCCTGGACGACGTGGGCGGCAAGGAGTCCAGGGACAACCTCTGGTACCGAGTCGACCGAACCACGTATCGGGATGCCCGGGAATTCAAGCCCGGACACCACATGACCATCGAGCCGGAGCGCGACGGCTGCTGAGCCGGCACGGGGGCCGGGCCGGTCCCCGTGGAGCCACGGGACGTGACGGAGGAAGAGTCCCGCGCGGCGGGTCGCGGCAGACGCCGTTGACGCGCGGAACGGCACGTGGACGGCACGCGGGCCATGGCGGCGGTCGCCAGGAGCGCCGTCGCGGGTCACGGCGCCGACGGCGAGACGGCCGGTCCCACGACGACCGGGCCCGGCCCTCCCCTCCCCGGCCGGTTCCTGCCCCGGCGGCCGCTTGAGCCCGGCGGTCCGGCCGCCCGTGGCAGCGCGTCCACCCCGCACCCAGCCCCCTCCCGCGCCGACCGACCGGACGACCGGGTGGCCGGATAGCCGGATAGCCGGACGACCGAATGGCCGGAAGCGTCACTCTCCGCCTCGGGACACTCCCGCAGTACGTCGACAAGTCACTCGCCCGACAGGGCGTCAGCCGCATCAACGGCAACCTGCTCGGGCATCATCCGCGCATGGGCCCGCGCACACGAGCCCACGATGCGGAACGCCTTTCCACCACGGCCCCGCAGACGATCGGTCCATGCGGTGGAGCAGCCATGCCCGGCCCCCCTTTTCCGCACCGTCCGGGGGTCGGGCCGGGTCTGCGGAGTCGATCTCACGAACGGCCGATCACCGCTCAGCCCGCACAATCTCTTCACATAAACCACAAAACGATGCACAGAGTTGCGAGAGGCCGTCAACATGATGGGCAGTCACGACCGTTCCGGCAGAGTGGACGGGTCGAATGGCGACAGACGCGAGGCGATACCCACGCCCGTATCCGGCAACGCTCTTCCCGCCCCCAGGCTGGCGCGCACCATCCTCCTCACCGCATTGCTGGGCTCCACGCTCCTGACCACCACGGACATCCTGAGCTCCGGCGCCTCCCCCTCCGCCGAGACCGCCTGGCTGCTCCTCCTCCCGGTGATCCTCGCCCTCCAGGTCCTGCACTCCGTCCCGGACAGCAGCCGGGCTCCGCTGCCCCGCAAGTGCCTGACCCTGGCCGCTCAAGTACTGCTGACCTATCTGCCGCTCCTGCTGTTCCGGACGTTCTGGGCGACGATGGCCGCCTGTCTCGCGGGCTCGCTCCTGCTGCTGCTCCCGCCCCGGGCGGCCTGGCCGCTCTTCGGCCTCGTGGGGCTCAGCATGGTGGTCCCCACCGCCCTGGACGGCGGCCCGGTCGTGGAGAGCATCCGACTTTCCCAGGTCTCGCTCCTCACCGGCTTCGTCCTCTACGGACTGGCCCGGCTGACGGCGCTGATCACGCAGTTGCACGCGGTCCGCGGTGAACTGGTCCGGCGGGCGGTCACCGCCGAGCGGCTGCGCTTCGCCCGGGACCTCCATGACCTGCTGGGCCACAGCCTCTCCGCGATCACGCTGAAGAGCGAGCTGATCCACCAGCTGATTCCCGCGCATCCCGCACGCGCGGTGAAGGAGGCCGGCGAGGTCATGTCCATCGCCGAACAGTCCCTCGCCGACGTCCGCAGGGCCGCGAGCGGATTCCGCGACCTGTCGCTGCGGCAGGAGATCAAATCGGCGCGTTCGATGCTCGACGCCGCCGGCATCACCGTATGGGCGAAGGTGGAGCTGGGTCCGCTCTCCCCCCATGTGGACACGGCGCTCGCCACCACGCTGCGGGAGGCCGTCACCAATCTGCTGCGGCACAGCGACGCCTCCCACTGCCGCATCGAGGCGGTGGAACTGGACGGTGTGGTCCGGCTGCTGGTCGAGAACGACGGCGCCGACGCCGCCCACCACGACCCCTCACCCTACGGCGGCCACGGACTGGGCAATCTGCGGGAGCGGATGACCGCGGTGGGCGGCCGGCTGGAGTCGGGCGCCTGGCCGGGCGGCACGTTCAGGCTGCTGGCCGAAGTACCCGCGCAGCGGCCCTCTTCCACCGCGCGGACGGGCGGCTGACCGATCCGGACCGGGGCGTGGGCGGCGGCGACCGGGCCGTCGCCGCCCACGGAGCGCCCGGCGGCAGCCGGCCGAAGGGGGCCGGCGGCGGCGCCCGCGCGGGCCGGGTTCCCCAGCCCGGACAGGAACCGCAGCGCGGAAGCCGGCGTGAGGTGGACGGCCGTCACCTCGTTCTCGGTGATACCGAGGGAACTCAGCGTCTGCCACGGGGGCACTCCGGTGCCGGGCCGGCGGGTCGGGTGCTCGTCATTCCCGGTCTCGTTCACGAGGCTCTCCTGCCGCGCGGGGGGCGGAGCGCCGACCGGTCGCCGCGGCCCGCGAGACGCAGCCGCAGGAGCTGGAGGACGAGCCAGCGCCGCATCGCGCCGAGGTGGGCGGGCGAGCCGTGCACGTCGTCGAACGTCTTGAACCGCACGTCCTGGACGTGGCGGCGCAGCAGTTCCTGGTCCCCGGCCGGGATGATCTCGTCGCGGCCGCTGACGACGTACCGGACCGGAATCCGCACCTGCCGGAGCTGCTCCGGGGTGAGCGCGAACCGCCCGAGCAGGCGCCGCAGCGCGCCGAGGTCCTCGCTGCCGGTGAGGCGGCGCAGGGTGTCGGCCGTGATGCCGGGCACCCGGGGCCACCAGGCCTCGTCCCGGAAGAAGTCGCCGACGGGCGCGCCCACGGTGAGGACGCGGCGGATGCGGGAGTCCTCGGCCGCGGCGCGCAGGGCGAGATGGCCGCTGAAGCTGAGCGCGAGCATCGAGGTGTCGGACACCTGGGCGCGGTCGGCGAGTTCGTCGAGCAGGAAGCCGAGGATGCGCCAGGAGCCGGGTCCGTAGGTGAAGGTGTTCTCGCCGACGCCCGGCAGTTCGGTGACGACGGCGGCGTAGCCGAGTTTGCGCAGCAGGGGCAGCAGCGGCGCCCACTGTTCCTTCACGCTGACGATGCCGCCCATGACGATCAGCAGCGGGCGGGGCTTGTCGAGCCCGGTGGCCCAGCAGGTGAGGGTGCCGTCGCAGTGCTCGAACTCCAGGCGCTCGATGCCCTCCTGGCCCTGGCGCCACTGGTCGAAGGTGTCGACGCACAGCCGTTGGGCGTGGGCGCGGTCCGCGTCGCCGTGGTAGGGGAACCGGGCGAGCGCGAAGTGCCGGCACGCGTCGAGGAGGTCGCCGCGGCCGGCGGCGGCCCGGCCCTCGGCGGTCCACACCGCGGCCCACGACCGCGGGTCCGCCGCGGTGTCGTTGGTGATCCGGGTGAGGACGCGGGTGACGTGGTCGGGCCTCATGCCCTGGCCCCGGGCGTGCAGGCGGGCGAATTCCCTGAGTTCTTCGAGATGGTCCATCGGTCTCCTAGCCAGGGCAGATATGGCAGCGGCGGGGACGGGAGCGCGCGGCGGTGGTCAGTCCAGGCCGGCCAGGTACGCCTCGACGGCGTCGGCCGCGACGGCCGGGCCGTCGACCGACCGCATGCGCTCCCGCATGGCCCGCACCCGTTCGCCCACCGAGGGGTCGCCCGTCACCCGCTCCGCTGCCTCGCGCAGGCTCTCCACGCTGACGTCCTCCTTGGCCAGCACGCTGCCCAGGCCCAGTTCCGCCACGCGCAGGGCGTTCGCCCGCGTCTCGTTCGTCGGGGGGACGAGGACCATGGGCACGCCGTTGTCCAGTGACTCCATGGTGCTGTTCATGCCGCCGTGGCTGATGAACAGCTGTGCGTGGCGCAGCACGTCGAGCTGTGGCGCGTACCGCCGTACGTCGACGTTCGCGGGCAGCGGGCCGAGGCCGGCCGGGTCGGTGTGGTCGCCGACGGTGATGAGGACGTCCCACTCGGAGTCGCCGAAGGCCTTGATGGCCATGGTGAAGAACTCCGGCCAGCCCCTGGCCGAGGTGCCGAGGGAGATCAGCAGGACGGGCCGGTCCGGTGACGCCGGCTGCCAGGTGCCCTGGTAGGGGCGTTCGGCGATGCAGGGTCCGGTGAAGACGAACCGTTCGTCGAAGGTCTCGCCCGCGTACTGGAATTCGCGCGGCAGGAAGACGAGGGCGCGTCTCTCGATGTGCGCGAGGAAGCCCATCGGGTCGGCGGGCAGCCCGAATCGGGGCAGCGCCGCCGCGAGTCCCCGCACTGCCTCCACCATCCGCGGGTCGGTCAGCTCGGCCACCGGGAACTTCTCCCGGATGGAGAAGTGCTCGTTCGCGGCGAAGACGGGGTACGTCCGGATCACCGGGACGTCGTGCGCGGCGGCGAAGAAGCGCGCGCCCCATGCCATGAAGTCGTGGACGATCAGGTCCGGCCTGTTCTCCTCGTAGAAGGGGCCGACCTGTGCCACGAGGGACGTGGCCTCCTCCAGGCTCCGCAGTCCCTCGCCCGCGAACTCCCCGGGCGTGAGGGGGGCGCGGTAGAAGTCGCCGAAGACCGAGTCGTAGGTGACCGGTTCGGCGCCGGCGGCCTTCACGATGGGGGCGAAGTGCTCCGTCCCGGTGCAGGTGACGCGATGGCCCCGCCGCACCAGTTCCTCGACCACGGCGATCGTGGGGTTGATGTGGCCTACAGCCGGGAAGTTGAAGAAGGCGATGTGCCGTCGCACGTGGGTCTCCTGCCGTTCATCCATTGCCGTCGGTTTCGCCGGGGGCGGCGAACCGGTCTATTTCGTCGAGGAGTTCGGCCTGTCGCAGGGTGGCGCCGGGGTCCGGGAGGGTGCCGGAGCGCACGGCGGCGGCGAAGGCCGCGACGGTGGCCGCCACCTGGTCGTGCGGGGCGAGCCGGATCTCCTCGCTCTTCCCGTCGCGGTGGAGGCCGATCACGGGGACGTGGTCGGCGGGCGGGGTGAACGCCCGGTCGACGGTGATGCTGCCCTCGCTGCCCCACAGTTCGTATGCCGAACGGTAGGCGTGCTCCATGCCGAAGGTGATCTGGGCGGTGGCGGTGCCGGGCGTGCTCAGCAACGCGGCGCCGGAGGTCTCGACCCGCCGTCCCGCGCCCCGGGTGAGCCGGGCGCCGGTGACGTGGAGGCCGGGGCCGAGGAAGTGCAGTGCGGCCCGCAGGGGGTAGATCCCCACGTCCGCCAGGGCCCCGCCGCCGAGGTCCGGGTCGTACCGGATGTCGCCGTCCGGGAGCGGGGGGATGGTGAACGCCGCGTGGAAGGCGCGCGGTTCGCCGATCGCGCCGTCGGCGACCAGGCGTTGTACGGCCCGGTGCCGGCGGTGATGGACGAACATCACGTTCTCCATGAGCACCAGGCCCCGGGCGTCGGCGAGTTGGAGCAGCTCGGCGGTGCGGCGGTGGTCGGTGCTCAGGGGTTTCTCGGCGAGGACGGGCCGGCCCGTGCGCAGTGCCGCCTCGGTCCACTCCGCGTGCAGGGCC
This sequence comes from Streptomyces sp. NPDC048106, assembly GCF_040706415.1. Taxonomy (NCBI): domain Bacteria; kingdom Bacillati; phylum Actinomycetota; class Actinomycetes; order Kitasatosporales; family Streptomycetaceae; genus Streptomyces; species Streptomyces sp. NPDC048106. The sequence goes on from NZ_JBEZND010000044.1 coordinate 69,582, forward strand.
GCGGGCAGCGGCACGTAGACGGCCTGGACGTCGTCCTGTTCGAGGAGCGCGTCGTACCCGTGGACGGGCCGGCAGCCGAAGCGTTCGGCGACCGCCCGCGCCTTGGCCGCGTCCCGGCTGGCCACTGCCGCGATCTCGATGCCGGGGTCCGCGGCGAAGGCGGGGAGCATGCGGCGCACCGCGATGCCCGCGCAGCCGAGCACCCCGATCCGCAGGGGGCCGGTCACCGGGCCCGCACCGACGTCGCGTTGAGGCAGGCGAGCAGGGTGCGGGCCTGGACGTTGAGGTAGTGACCGTGCCGCACCAGGGAGGTGAGCTGGCCGGGGGTGACCCAGGCGTAGCCGGGCGGCGGGTCCTGCGGGGCGTCGCTCTCGTCCGCGTCGACCAGGAGGTAGCGGCTCACGGCGTTCAGGAAGCGGCCCCCCTCCTCGGAGTGGAGGGCCTCGTAGCGGACGCGGTCCGGGGCGGCGCGCATCACCGTGTCCAGGAACAACGGGCGTTCGCGGGCGGGCAGATGGGCGTAGTTGTCCGGGGTGTACTGCACGGTGGGTCCGAGTTCCACGGTGTCGAGGAAGCCTGCCTCGACGCGGGCGTGCGCCAGGAGGTGCGGGACGCCGCCGAACTCCCGGACGAGGAAGGCGGTGACGCCGCGGCCGACCGGCTGGAACAGGGGCTGGGTCCAGCCGGTCACCTCGCGGTTTCCCGCCCGCACGGACACGGCGACGACGTCGAAGTAGCGGCCCGTCTCGTGTTCGATCGTGCTCTCGCGGCGCTTCCAGCCGGGCAGGTGGTCCAGCGGGACGCGTTCGGCCCGCACGCTGTGCCGGGTGCGCTCGCCGGTGATCCAGGAGAGCAGTTCGGTGTCGGAGTGCAGCGCGCCGTCCCAGGCGTCGCCGAAGGGCAGGCAGGAGAGCACCGTGCGCGAGTCCATGTTGACCACGTTGTCCAGGTGCAGCAGTTGGGCGATCTGGCCGAGGGTGAGCCAGCAGAAGTCGTCGAGGAGGGGGACATCGCCCACCGCCTCGACCACCATGTTGCGGTTGGACTTGTGGTGGAACCAGGAGCCGTGTTCGGAGTGGAGCACGTCCGCGACGACCCGGCCGCGGTCCGGCCCGACGAAGTACTCGATGTACTTGACGTCGGCGCCCTGGTGGGCCTTGGTGTAGTTGCTGCGGGTCGCCTGGACGGTGGGCGAGAGCTGGAGCAGGTTGGGGTTGCCGGGCTCCATCTTCGCCTGCATCAGGAAGTGCGGCACTCCGCCGAACTCCTTGACGAGGATGCCCAGGACGCCCACCTCGGGCTGTCTGATGATGGGCTGGTACCAGTCCGCGTAGGGGCCGTCGCCGTACGGTTCGCTCTCCTCCGTGACGTGCAGGCCCTCGACGGTGAAGAAGCGTCCGCTGCGGTGCACGAGGTTCCCGGTGGTCTCCTGGAACGACCAGCCGTCCAGCTCCGCGAACGGGATCCGTTCCACCTGGAAGGTGTTGGCCCTGCCGCGTCCGGCCAGCCAGCCGGCGAAGTCGGCGGTGCGCAGGTGCGCGCCTTCGGTGGTGGCCGCGGAGAGGGCGATGCGGTCCTGCAGGCTCGTGTTCGCGCGTGTCCGGAGCGTGTGGGTCGACGGCATCGGAGAGGCCCCCTGCCTTTCTGGTGAGGAGAGTGCGGCCGGGTCAGGCCTGGCCGGCCGCGGTGAAGTCGTTGCTGGTCGCGGTGGACTCCGCCGGGGTGGTGGACCGGGTGGCCACGTCGGCCGTGCCGGCCCGCGGTCCCGCGGCGGGCGGCCGGTCGGTGGCCGTCGGCGGGTCCGCGACACCGGTCGGGGCGCGGGCCGCCCCCGTCGTCCCCGTCGTCCCCGTTCTCCTGGGCGGCCCCTGGTACGGAACCCGCCGGCGGGCCCCGCTCCCGGGCGAGGGAGTCCGGATCCCGGTCCGGGAGGGGGCGCCGACGGGTGCTCAGCCGTGCTGGGCCACGAACTCCTTGATCGTGGCGGTCATGTAGTCGAGCATCTCGTCGGTGAGTCCCGGGTAGACGCCGATCCAGAACGTGTGCTCGGTGATGACGTCGCTGTTGGCGAGGTCGCCGACGACCCGGTGCGGCCGCCCGATGTAGGCGGGCTGCCGGGTGAGGTTGCCGGCGAACAGCCGCCGGGTGCCGATCTTGCGCTCCTCCAGGTGGGCGACGAGTTCGGCGCGGGTGAAGCGGGCGTCGGGGTCGACGGTGATGACGAAGCCGAACCAGCTGGGGTCGGACTTCGCGGTGGGCTCGGGGAGCAGCAGGCCCGGTACGCCGTCCAGCCCCTCGCGCAGCCGGCGCCAGTTGCGCCGCCGCGCCTCGACGAAGCCGTCCAGCTTGTCGAGTTGCGCGAGGCCCAGCGCGGCCTGGATGTCGGTTCCCTTCAGGTTGTAACCGACGTGGGAGAAGATGTACTTGTGGTCGTACCCGGCCGGCAGGTCGCCCAACTGGTAGTCGAACCGCTTGAAGCAGGTGTTGTTCTTGCCGGGTTCGCACCAGCAGTCCCGGCCCCAGTCGCGCAGCGATTCCACGATGCGGGCGAGGCCCAGGTCGGAGGTGAGCAGGCAGCCGCCCTCGCCCATGGTGAGGTGGTGCGCGGGATAGAAGCTGACCGTGGTCATGTGGCCGAACGTGCCGGTGAGCCTGCCGTCGTAGGTCGAACCGACCGCGTCGCAGTTGTCCTCGATGAGGTAGAGGTCGTGCTCCGCGGCGAGCTGGGCCACCTCCGCGACCTCGAAGGGGTTGCCGAGCGCGTGCGCGATCATGATGGCCCGGGTCCTGGGTCCGATCGCCCGGGCCACCCGCTCGGCCGTGGTGTTGTACGTGGCCAGCTCCACGTCCACGAAGACCGGGACGAGTCCGTTCTGCAGGATCGGGTTGACGGTGGTGGGGAAGCCGGCGGCGACCGTGATCACCTCGTCGCCCGGCTGCAGCGCCCGGTCACCGAGTTCGTGCTGGGTGAGGGCGGAGACGGCGAGGAGGTTCGCGGACGAGCCCGAGTTGGTCAGGTGGGCCTTGCGCCGCTTCAGCCGCTTGGCGAAGGCGGACTCGAACTTCCGGGAGCTGGGGCCGGCCGCGATGCGCATGGTCAGCGCCGCCTCGACGAGGGCGACCCGGTCCGCCTCGTCCAGCACCGCGCCGGACGGCCAGATCTCGGTCACGCCGGGCACGAACTCCCGCGCGGGCGCGGTCTCCCGGTGGTACCTGCGGACCTCGTCCAGCACCAGTTCCTTGGGGTCGGTGGTGTCGCTCATCATGTCCTTCCGTTGGCTGGTGCCGGCACCGCGGCCGCGAGCAGGTCGCGCAGCGAGTCGTCGAGAGTGCGGCGCGGCTGCCATCCCAGGAGCCGCAGCGCCCGGGAGACGTCGAGTTGCTGCCACGCCACGTCGGTACGTGGGGACGGGCCCGGGGCGGCCTCGGTCACCGGGATGTCCAGGCCGCTGAGGCCGACCATGCGGTCGATCAGCGCGCGCATCGGGACCGCCTCGCCGCGCCCGACGTTGATCACCCGGCCGCTCACGTCGGCCTTCGGCGCGGTGGCGGCGGCCCGTACGGCGTCCACGGTGTCGTGCACGTCCGCCAGGTCGCGGTGGGCACGCAGCGGCGGGAGTCTCAGCTCCTCGGGCTCCTCGCCCCGGGAGCGGGCGCGGGCGGCTTCGTCGAGGTGTGCGGCGACCCGGCCGAAGAGGCTGGCGGGCGGCACCCCGGCACCGATCACCTGGGCGAGCCGGAGGACGACACCGTCCACACCGTCGTCCGCCACGGCCCTCAACACGGCCCGGGTGCCGAGGAGTTTGGTGCGCCCGTACGGGGTGACGGGTGCGCACTCCTGCTCCTCGCGGGTGCCGGCGCCGGGCGTGCCTGCGCCGTACTCGTGGACGCTGCCGAGGTGGATCAGCCTCGGAGGGCGGGGCAGTCCGGCGAGTGCCCGGGTGAGGCGGCCGACCAGGTCCGCGTTGCCCGCGGTCATCGCGGCCTCGTCGCCCTGCCAGACCCGGCCGGCGGCGTTGACGACCACGTCGGGCCGCACCGAGGCGAGGAGGGCGCCGAGGTCCCGTGCGTCGGCCGCGACCAGGTCCATGGTCACGTGCCGCGCGCCCGCGGCTCCGTCCCCGGCCGGGCGCCGGGACACCAGGTGCACCTGCGCGCCGTCGGCCTGGAACGCCTCGCCGATCCTGCGGCCCAGGTAACCGGTGCCGCCGAGCACCATGACCCGCGGCCCGGCCGCCGTGCCGTGCTCAGCTGTCCGCACGCTCGCCCCCGTACTTGACGGACTTCCACCAGTCGGGGTGGTCGCGGTACCAGGCGACCGTGGCGGCCAGACCCTCCTCGAACCCGATCCGCGGCGCGTAACCGAGTTCTTCGCGGATCTTGGACTCGTCGATGGAGTACCGCAGGTCGTGCGCCTTCCGGTCGGCGACGTGGCGGATCATCTCCGTGCCCGCACCGGTCAGTTCAAGCAGGTGTTCGGTGATGGCGCGGTTGGTGCGCTCGTTTCCGCCGCCGATGTTGTAGACCTCGCCGGGCCGGCCGCTGTCGAGCACGAGGTGGATGCCGCGGCAGTGGTCGTCCACGTGCAGCCATTCGCGGATGTTGCGTCCGTCGCCGTACAGCGGCACCTGCCGGCCTTCCAGCAGGTTGGTGACGAACAGCGGGATGAGCTTCTCGGGGTGCTGGTAGGGCCCGTAGTTGTTGGAGCAGCGCGTGACCGAGAGGTTCACTCCGTGGGTGCGCCAGTAGGTGCGGGCGACCAGGTCGGAACATGCCTTGGAGGCCGCGTAGGGGGTGTTGGGCAGCAGCGGGCGCTCCTCGGTCCAGGAGCCCTCGGCGATCGAGCCGTACACCTCGTCGGTGGAGACGTGCACGACCCGCTCGACCCCGCTGGCCAGCACGGCGTCGAGGAGGGTCTGGGTGCCCAGGACGTTGGTGCGGAAGAACGGGGCCGCGCCCTCCAGCGAGCGGTCCACGTGGGACTCGGCGGCGAAGTGCACCACGGCGTCGTGTCCGGGCAGCAGGTCCCGCAGCAGGCCCAGGTCGCAGACGTCGCCCTGGACGAACTCCAGGCGCGGGTGCGAGGCGGGCAGGTTGTCGCGGTTGCCAGCGTAGGTCAGCTTGTCCAGCGCGGTGACCCGCGCGTCCTCCCACCCGGCGTACGCGTTCGCGAGGAGCCGGCGGACGAAGTTGGAGCCGATGAAACCGGCTGCTCCGGTGACGAGGATCCTCATGCCGCGACTTCCACTCTGGTGTGGTCTCCGACGACCAGGCGGTAACGGTCCGCGCTCTGCCCGCTGGTGCCGACCGAGGCGGAGCGGCCGATGACGGAACTGCGCAGGCCCTGCACACCGGTGACCGACGCACCGTCCAGGGCGATGGAGTACTCCAGCCGGCTTCCGGTGACCGTGCACGCGCGGCCGATGGACGTGTGCGGGCCGATGTGGCTGTCCTCCACGACCGTGCCCGCGCCGATGATCACCGGCCCCTCGATGCGGGAGCGCACGATGCGCGCCCCCTCGCCCACGGCGACCGGCCCCGTGAGCACGCTGGCGTCGTCGACCTCCCCGGCCACGGCCGGGCGCAGGCCGTCCAGGATGTGCCGGTTGCACTCCAGGACGTCCTCGACGTTCCCGGTGTCCTTCCAGTAGCCCTCGTACCGGCCGGCCCGCACGTCCGCGCCGGTCGACACCAGCCACTGGATCGCGTCGGTGATCTCCAGCTCGCCGCGGGCGCTGGGCTCGATGGAGCGTACGGCCTCGTGGACGGCGGCGGTGAAGAAGTACACGCCCATCAGGGCGAGGTCGCTGCGCGGCTGCTCGGGCTTCTCCACCAGGCGCCGCACCTCGCCGCCGGGACCGAGTTCGGCGACGCCGAAGGCGCGCGGGTCCGGGACCTTGTACACCACGACGTGGGCGGCCGGGCGGTGCGCGGCGAACTCCTCGGCGATGCCGGCGATCCCCTCCGGCAGCATGTTGTCGCCGAGGTACATCACGAAGTCGTCGTCGCCGAGGAACTCACGGGCGATGACGACGGTGTGGGCGAGGCCGAGCGGATTCTCCTGCTGGATGTAGGTCAGCCGGGCCCCGAAGCGCGAGCCGTCCCCGAGCGCCTGCCGGATCTCCTGGGCGCGGTCGCCGACGATGACGCCGATCTCGGTCACGCCCAGGTCCAGGATGTTGCCGAGGACGTGTTCCAGGACCGGCGTGTTGGCGATGGGGATGAGCTGTTTGGGCATGGAGTAGCTGAAGGGCCGCAGGCGGGTGCCCGATCCGCCGGCCAGCACCAGAGCCTTCATGGGAGGTCCTCTCGGTTCATGTGTTGATGCCTCTTCGGTCCGGTGCGCGGTCCGGCCGCTCGGCCGTGCCGGCTCGATCCGGACCGTGGGCGGCCCGCGGCACCGGGGTGGCGCCGGGTCGGACGGGGGCGTAGTCCGGCAGCATGCCCGCGGCCAGGGCCTCGGCCAGCGTCGGTGCCTTCGCGTCCTTGTCCGAGATCAGCGGTGTCCCGGCGCACTCCCAGGGAAGGTCCAGGTCGGGGTCGAGCGGATCGATGTCGATCTGGGTGCCGGGGACGTACGTGGTGGAGACGACGTAGCAGATGCAGGCGTCGTCGGTGAGCGCCAGGAACCCGTGGCCGACGCCCTCCGGCACGTACACGGACCGCCCGGAGTCGGCGTCCAGTTCGTTGACCTGGTGGCTGCCGAAGGCGGGCGAGCCGACCCGCAGGTCGACGACGACGTCCCGCAGCGCGCCCCGGACGCAGGTGATGAACTTGGCCTGCCCCGGCGGGATGCTCACGCTGTGGATGCCGCGCAGGGTGTGGCGCCGGGACACCGAGTAGTTGATCTGCCGGGGCCGGAAGACGATCCCCGCGGACCGCTCCAGTTCGTCGGTCCGCAGCGACTCGTAGAACACACCCCGGCTGTCGGACAGGTGCTCCGGCTCGATCAGAAACGTGCCCGGGATGCTCAATTCCTCGACGCGCACGCTCGCCCCTCCCTCTCAGGCCGGCCGGCCCGTGCCGTACGGCGGTGGGTACCCCGGCTCAGCCGCGGTGCTCGGCGGTCAGCCGCTCCAGGATCGGGACCACGTCCTTCGGCGCCGGAGCGGCCAGCATGTCCTCGTAGAGGGCACGGGCGCCGAGCTGGAAGGACGGCTCCTCGATCAGCCGCAGGAGGTCCTTGTGCAGGCTGTCGACGTCGATCGCCGCGGGGTCGGCGACCAGTCCGGCGCCCCGGCGGGCGACGTACCGCCCGGTGACCATCTCGTCCCACATCGGCATGGGCACGATGAGCTGCGGGACCTTGAACGCCACGGCGGCGGCGAACGTCCCGCCGCCCCCGTGGTGGATGATCGCCGAACTGGTGGGCAGCACCTGGTTGAGCGGGACGTAGGCGAGGGCGCGGACGTTGTCCGGGAGCGTGCCGGCCGCCTCCAGTTGCTCGCTGTTCAGCGTCGCCACGAGTTCCAGGTCCAGACCGGACACGGACTCGAAGAACTCCCGTAGCGGGAAGCCGCTGTGCCGGCCGGCCAGCAGCCGTCGGCTCACGCCCAGGGTGAGCACGGCGCGTGGCCGCTCGGGCCGGGCGTGCAGCCAGCCGGGGAGCGTGGCGGCCCCGTTGTACGGGACGCGGCGGACCGGGACGTACGTCAGGTCCACCGGGGTGCGCATCCGGGGCTGGGTCAGGTCCAGGGTCCACTGGCCGGTCAGCGTCTCCTCGGTGAAGTCGAGGCCGTAGCGCTCCAGCACCGGGCGCAGCCACGGCATCCACGGGTCCTCGGTCAGGCCCGAGGAGGGTTCGGCCAGTTCCTCGCGCGTCCTGGCGCGGACGATCCCGATGTTGTCGTTGCCGAACAGCAGACGCGCGTGGGCGGCGCCGCAGGCGCGCGCGGCCACGGCGCCGGTGGGCGCCAGCGGGTCCCACAGCACCAGGTCCGGACGCCAGTCCTTGGCGAACTCGACCAGGGCGTCCAGGACGGGCCGGCGCCCGCCCTCGACCGCCGGCGGGGGGTAGTACGCGTTGAGCATGCCCCCGAGCACGGCCCTGGCCGTGCGCCAGGCGTCCGGGTCCTCGGGGTCGAGGGCCAGGGTCGGCCGGTTGGGGCCGGCGCCGGCGATGAGGGGGGCGAGCGAGGCGGTGAGTTCCTCCTTGCCGCCCAGCGAGACCGCGGTGAGGCCGGCCGAGGTGATGTTCTCGATCACCTTCTGGTCGACCACACCTTCGGGGCTCGCCACCACGACCTCGTGACCGGCGCTCTGCAGCGCCCACGCCAGCGGGATGGCTGGATAAAGATGTGCCGATGCCGGAAAGATGGTGAAAAGAACGCGCATCGCTGACCTCTCCAGAGTGCCGGCGCCGTGCCGACGCGTACGGTTCGCACGCATCCTGCGGGCGCCCTCTAAAGAGCCGCTAGTGCACCGCGAGGCGGCTACGGGTGAGGCGTCGTACCACCCGGGTGACGCACGCACACCTCTGACCGAAGGTTCATCAGAAAGGGTGAATTGACCTCAATTCTTTTCCAAATGACCACCGGATGCGCGGTTGTGTGCTCAGAAGGCTTCGAACAGCGCACAATTTTTACGTGGTTGACTTACGATCTCCGCAGGATGGAGGCCGTGGAGATGACGGAAACGCACGAACGGTCCGACAGCGGCGGGCGATTCGAGAAGTGCCGGCGTCCTCCGGGCGGTCCTGTGATACGGATACTGCTCGCCGAGGACATGAACATGGTCCGCGGCGCCCTGGTCGCCCTGCTGAACCTCCAGGACGATCTCGACGTGATCTGCGAGGTCGCACGCGGGGACGAGATCGTCGACATGGCGCTCAAGCACCGGCCCGACGTCGCCATCATCGACATCGACCTGCCCGGCATCGACGGCCTGTCCGCGGCCGGCCGGCTGCGCGAACGGCTCCCCCAGTGCCGCGTCCTCATCCTCACCAGCCTCGGGCGCCCCGGCGCCCTGCGCCGGGCGCTGGAGGCACGGGTCGCCGGCTATCTCCGCAAGGACGCCCCGTCCTCCGAACTGGCCACCGCGGTACGGCGGGTGGCGGCGGGACACCGAGCGGTCGACCCGGAACTGGCGCTGGCCGCCTGGGGGGAGTACGAGAGCCCCCTCACCAACCGGGAGACGGAGGTGCTGCGGCTCGCGGCGGAAGGCGCGGAGCCACAGGAGATCGCCGCCACGCTGCGCATCTCGGCGGGGACGGTGCGCAACTATCTGACGACCATCGTCGGCAAGCTCAACGCCCGCAACCGCGTCGACGCGATCCGCATCGCGCGCGACTCCGAGTGGCTGCTGTGACGGGGCGCCGGGCCGTGACCGGCCCGCGCACCACCTGCCGTTCCGAGTACGCCTGACGCTCCCGGTACACCTGGCGTTCCCGGCGAACCACGGCCCGGCGGCACGGCTTTGGCCGATCACAAGGTGCGCTCCCTAGCGTGCGGCGGCAAGCAGCCCGCTGCGTCGACGCGAAGGAGCGGCCCATGGCCGTGGACACGACTCATCCGAGTGACACGAGCACCCCCGGAGAATCCGGCCGAGCACCCCGCCCGCTTCACGAGGTGCGCCGCCTGGACCGGGTGATCATCCGGTTCGCGGGGGACTCGGGTGACGGCATGCAGCTCACCGGGGACCGGTTCACCTCGGAGACCGCTTCCTT
>NZ_JBEZND010000045.1:0-78888 GCF_040706415.1 Streptomyces sp. NPDC048106
TTCTCCAACTCGTCGGGCGAGCCCCACGTCTCCACGTACGGCGCCGCGTACCGCGACGGGAAACCCGACCCGTTCGACGCGTCCGGCGCCGGCGCGCCCGTGACCGGGGAAGCGACCGGCGTGGCCGCCGACGTCTGCGTGGTTCCGGGGCCGGCCGTGTTGTCGGCGTGGGTGAGCGTCTCCCACGCGACGAACAGGTCGTTCGTCCCCGCGGGGCGGTTGCGCTCGGTGAGCTTGCCGGTCTCGGGCATGTCCTGGCCCATCCGGGTGTGCAGGGCGTTGTACCCGACCTCCGTCACGGGCCCCAGGTCCTGCTTCAGGCTGCCGCCGCAGACGGAGGACGGCACGGCCGCGCCGAGCGCGTACTTCGACTGGAACTCCAGTGCCTGCTTCAGGCGTTCACCCACCTGGGAGTACAGGTCCTGACCCTGGATCCAGGCGGTCTCGGCGACGTGGGAGATCGCGGCGATGCCGTACCCCGTGTGCGTCAGGTCGCGGCAGGTCTCCTGGGTCAGGCCGGAGGTGAAGGTGGACTGGCCCTGCCAGAAGTCGACCGTCGCCGACTTGTCGGCCACGGCTCCCGGCGCCGCCTTGGGCAGGGCGCCGTCGGAGTCCAGGTAGACATAGGCGGCGACCCGCTTCAGATAGCGGGCCACCGCCTGGTCGTAGCTGGTCCGGTCGTCGAGGAAGACGGAGATGCCGACCGCGGCCTCCATCATGCTCAGTTCCCAGTTGCCGTTGCTGTCCGAGCCCTTGATGACCTCGGGCAGGTAGACATCGCGCAGCATCGTCGCGAAGCGATCGGCCTGGGGCCACCCGGTGAAGGTGGAGCGGATGATCTCCGCTGCGCGCGGCCACATGGACCCGGCCCAGCCGGTTTGCAGCGGCGCGTTGCTGTCGGTGTGGGCGGTGATCGTCGACGACCAGGCGTCCATGATCTGGATGGACTTCTGGGCGTACTTCTCGTCCTGGGTGAGGTACCAGGCGAGGGCGTCGGTGTACGCGGCGATCGCGTCCTGCCGCTCGGCGGTGCACCCGTTGTCGGGCTGGGAGTACGAGCCGCACTCCACCGTCTGCCGGGGGCTGGGTTCGCGGGACAGGGAGGCATAGGGGCTCGCCATCATCTGGTCGAACGCGCCCTTCCAGGGCTGGCTCCCCGCCTGCACCTTCTCCCGTACGAAGTCCAGTTGCGGTCTGCTCTCCATCACCCCGGGGTGGGCGAACGCCGTGGACGGGGCGGGGTCCCCGTCCACTCCCGCGAGCGCGGGGACCGCCACGACCGCTGTCATCAGCGTGGCGATCAGAACGCCGAGGGCGACTCGTTTCTGCTTCTCCCTGTACCGCCCGGGCGGGCGGCGGAGAAGTGCGTTGAACATGGGGCACGCCTTCCAGGAGCCGGTGGCCAGTTCCATCGGGTTCGGCAGCCTGCGAGGTGCACCCTCGGCCGGTGACGCGGGACGTCCCGGTGTGTCGCGCGAAGGGGCGGTTCGCCCGGCTGGGAACGGGGAGGCCGCTTCCCGGGCGCCGCGGATCGCCCCGGTCGCCGTCGAAGGGAGCCGCCCCCCGCGCGTCATCCTTCTGGCGGCCGGCGGGCGCCCGCCAGCGTGCCGATGTCACCGTGCCCGTTAGGCCAGGGGATCTGTCCGAACAAACCGCGGGGTCCCCCGGTACGGGCCGGACCCGGCGTCAGGTTCCGGCGCCGCCCCGCCAGTCGCGCCACGCCCGGGTCAGTTCGCGTACCGCCGTCCGGTCGAGCTCCGCGTCCTGCGCCGGCTGCCCGGGTCCGACCTCGCGCATCAGGACGACGCCCAAGGTGCCGGGCTCCGGCCTGAGCACCCGGAACCGGGAGCCGGGCAGGAACAGCACCCGGTCCGGGCACAGCGGGTCGAGCAGGTCCGTGCGGCGGCCGTCGACCGACCAGATGAGGAAGTCGGTGTTGCCCGGTCCGTCGCCCGGGCCCAGGGCGGACGCCTCGCACACGTCGGGGTCGGTCACGAGCGGCTGCCCGGCGTACCACTGCCGCACCGCCTCGTCGAGCGTGGCCCGCAGACCGGTCGCCCCGCGGTGCACGGGGAGCATCCGCAGTCCGGTGCGCAGCAGTTCGCCGTCGGGCTCCGCCGGACCGGCCGCCGCTTCGGTGCCGGTGCCGTCCGGCCCCTCGCTGTCCGCCAGCCGGCGGAGCACCGCCGCGAGACCGGCGACGGCGTCCGGCTGCGGCGGGTCCGGGGTGAGTTCGGGATGCCGGCGCAGTACCTCGGCCGCGACGGACAGGGAGCCCTCGTGGCCGCTGTCCGGGACGGTGTGCGGCCGGGCCCCGCCGGTGGCGGGGGCGTCGTGGGCCCGCGGGCCGGAGCCCGCCGCGGGCCGGCCGCGGGACGGGCTGGTGGGGCGGCAGACGCCCAGGCGCACCGCTCGGCGCAGGTCGGGCGGGAAACCCGCCACCAGGTCCGCGGCGAGTCGTCGCAGCCGGGGCAGTTCCTCCTCGGAGTCGGCGTCGCACAGGACCCGTTCCCGGCCGGGCTCCGGGTCGCCGGACCGCACCTCGGCCGCGTACGGGGGGTCCTGCGGCAGGCGCACCCACAGGCCGCCGGGCACCACCTCGACGACCGCGTCCGGCGCGAGGAGGTATGTGCCGGGGCTGGTCTCCTCCAGGTCGCCGAGCGGCCAGCGGTGCGCCACGGCGTACGTCGGCGGCGGCCCGGCGGGGCCGGCCGGCGGCTGGTGGACGAACTCCTGTCCCAGCAGCGGGCGGCCGGGCGAGCCGTCCGCCCGCACCAGCAGCACCTCGGCGCCGTCGCCGGTTCCGTCGGGCATGCCGTTGTACAGGCGCACGGGTTCGCCGACCACCTGGGCGAGGACGTCTCCGAAGTGCCGTCCGCCGCTCAGGCGGGCGGGTCCGTAGCAGACGAACCGCACGGCCGACCGTACGTGCGGGGGCAGGCCCTGCCAGAACCGGGCGACGTCCGCCAGCGGCAACGGCGCCGCCCCGGGGACGCCGGCCACGACGGTGAGCAGTCCGGCGGAGACCGCCGGCCGGCCGGTCAGATACGTGCGGTGTTCGTCCAGGCCGGTGTCCGGCGCCTCGGGGCGCAGCCAGACGCCCGCGGGGAGCCGTTCCGCCACGGTCGTGCCGAGCGACCAGGGCCCATCGGGCAGGGCGGACTCCCACGCCGGTTTCGGGAAGGCCCTGGAGTCCCGCGCGTCGGGCAGGCCGGGTGCGCAGCGTACCCATCCCGCGCCGCGGTCGGCGCCGATGAACAGGCCGCCGCCGGGGGTGGGCAGCGGAGCGCCGTCCGCCGCGAGCACCGTCCTGCCCAGCTGGTCGGCGAGCCACCGGGCCACGGCCACGGCCCCGGGGCGGGGCGGCCGGCCGAAGATCAGCCGGAGGCCGCCGTCCCCCTCGGGCACGGCCCGCGCCATCCGCTCCAGCGTGGCGTCGTCCACGTCGTCGGGCAGGTCGGCCACCAGGACGGTGTACTCGGGGTCCGGGGCGAGGCCGGCCGCGAAGGACAGGGCGCGCGGATCGGCGGTGCCGGCCGGGGAGACCAACCACGCCCGGCCCGCGCGGTGGGCGGTGAACGCCCGGGCGCCGGGGGGGCGGGCGGCCGTCGCCCCGGTCCCGGCCGGCTGTCCGGGCGTCGGGCGTGCGTCGGGGCAGGACGGTGCCGCGGGTCCACCGCGCGGCGTGGCGGGGCGGGGGGCCACCGGGGCCTGCTGCCGCCGGCCGGGCCCGGCTGACGTACGGGCCGCGTCCGGGCGAGGGGCGCCGGGCCGGCCCATGGACCGCGCGGTGCCCGCGCGGGCGGACGCCGTCGGTTGCGGGTCGGCTTCCGCTCCGGTCTGGTTGCCGCTCATGCGCTTGCTTCTCCCTGAGAGGGCGATCTCCCTGCCATGGGCGGTGCGCGACCGGCTGGTGCGCCCGGGGGCCAGTGATCCACTGTAGGAACGCGCCGGTCTCGCGGTCCACCACGCCCGCCCCGCGCCCCCGCGTGACCTGGCACTTCGCGCCATGCGGGCATGGACCGTGCCCTTTCGGGCAGGGTGCGCGCGGTCGGTGGAGTCCGTGCGGCGGCGTTCCTAGGCTGCGCGGGCCGCCCGCGACCCGGCCGTCGCGTCCGCCGCGTCCGCGCGCGCTGTGCCCCGTCCCCCGACAGGAGAACCGTATGAGCCCTTCCCCGGTCGCCGCCGCGTCGTCCGACCGGCTGCTCGCCCGGCTCGGAGCCGGTATGGCCGCCGCCGGTCCGGTTTCGGATCCCGCTCTGCCCGACTGGCTGTGGCAGGTGAGCGCGGTGCTGTACGACGGCCAGGACGGCGCCGTGGCGAGGGACTGGGCGCTGCGGCTGCACGGCGCGCTCGCCCGCCTGGCCGGTCCGGTGCCGTTCGCCGTCGTGCACGACTGGCACGCCCACACCGTCGCGCCGATGCTGGCGGAGGCGAGCGTCCGGCGGGACCGGCCGGCGGGGCCGCAGGAAGCGGTACGGGAGCTGCATCTGCGGGCCCTGGCGGGCGAGCGCGTCACGGCGGCCGAGTGGGAAGCCGTGCTCGGGCCCGCCCTGCGGGTGGCCTACCGCCTCGCCTACGCCTACGCGGACGCCTTCGCCGACGCGTACGCCGGGGCCCACGCGTACGCCGTCGCGAACGACTACGGGGCCGATCGGGCCGCCGAGTTCGCGGGCAGCTACGCCGAGTCGAACACCGGCGCCAACGCCGCGTCGTTCGCCGACGGCAACGCCCTGGCGCACGCCGGTGCGACGGCGGCGGCCTGGGCCGCGGCCGACGTACACGCCTACGCGGAGACCTTCCCCTTCGCCCAGGTGCACGTGTGCGCCCTGGCCTGGGCCGGCCGCGAGCACCCGGCGACCCCGGACGAGGACGGCGAGAGGGAGGAGCGGGAGGCACGGCTGCGGTCGGCCCACCGGCGGCTGGCCGACGGGCTCCTCGACGCCCTGACCCGCACGGTCTCCTGACCCGCCCGGCCCGGCGGGAGCGGCCGGCGCCCCGCCGGCCGCGGGACCTCACGCCTCGGGCCGGCGGCCCTTGATGGCCACCCGACGGCCGTGGCGGGCGTGGGGGTAGTAGTCCCAGACGGCGTGGTGCTGGACGCTGCGGTTGTCCCAGAACACCAGCGTGTCGGGGGTCCAGCGGACCCGGCAGCTCAGCATCGGCGTGCGGGCGACCAGGTCGAACAGCATGGTGAGCAGCGCCTTGCTCTCCGCGCCGGACAGCTGCGGGATGTGCGAGGTGTAGGCGGGGTTGACGAACAGCAGCTTGCGGCCGGTCTCGGGGTGGCGCACCACCACCGGGTGCTCGTTCCTGAGCAGGACGTAGCCCTGCGGAGGGGTGTGGCCCTGCCAGGCGACGGCGTCGTCGTGGACCGCGGTCAGGCCGTCGAGGAAGGCCCGCATCGCCGGGGACAGCATCTCGTAGGCGAGGTGCATGTTGGCGAAGAGGGTGTCGCCGCCGCTGCCGATGTCCGGGGTGCGGGTGATGTGGAGCATCGAGCCGAGGGCCAGTTCGGGATTGGAGGTGCCGTCGGCGTGCCAGCCGTGGCCGTCGACGTCGGTGGAGTCCTTGTCGGCGCTGATCTCCAGGACGACCGGGTCGCGGCCCTCCGGGACGGCCACCGGGAGCGGGCGGAGTTCACCGAAGTGCGCGGCGAACCGCTTGTGGTCCTCGACCGACAGCGCCTGGTCGCGGAAGACGAGCACGTGGTGTTCGAGGAACGCGTGCCGGATCTCCGCCAGTTGACGGTCCGGCAGTTCACGGGTGAGGTCGACGCCGGTGATTTCGGCGCCGACGACCGGGGTCAGCGGGTCGGCGGCGATCGTCTCGTAGACCGTCCTGGGCCTGGTGGTGATGTGCTCGACGGCGTCCAGTACGAACTTCTCCATGGTGTCCTTCTGCGTCTTCCTCGTACGGGGGGCGGTTCGGGTCACAGGCCGCGCGTCAGCAGGTCGGCCAGGATCATCCGGCCGAAGGCCAGATTGCCGTGGATGGTGTCGTCGGGCTCGCACAGCTCGGGACGCTGCGCACCCGTGGCGTCGGTGCTCCGGTCGCGCACGTCGACGATCTCCACGCCGAGCGGGAGCACGGCCCGGCGGAGGGTGTCCTGCGCGGCCCGGAAGACCTCGGGGTCGGCGTGGCCGGGGACCCGTTGCGGCGGCAGCACCGCGAGTGTGCGCAGTCCGAGTTCACGCGCCCGGCGGTAGAAGGCCAGCGCGCCGCGGGACATGGACAGGACGATGTCGTCGAACAGCCGGCCCGACAGGAAGCCCGGGGGGAACGCGCCGCGTACCCGGTAGACCTTCCAGTTCTCGGCGGTGGCGACGAAGTGGGTGCTGAACCCGAGCGTCGACACCAGTGGGACGGTCAGCTCGCCGAGGGCCTGGACGTCCAGCCCGGCCAGGAAGCGGCGGTAGTAGCGGTCGGCCTCGGGCTTGCGGAACATGATGTCGTCGCCGCGGACGTCGAAGAATTCGGCGGTGAACTCCCGTCCGGCGCCGATCGGTCCGCCGTGGAAGGGGATGCCCGCCTCCCGCGCCGCCCGGCCGACCGGTCCGGCGTGCGAGTCGCCCAGCAGCAGGAACCTGGCGGGGGCCGGGGCGTCAGCGGGGACCGTAGTAGTCGAGTACGGCGTCATCGCACCAGATGTCCTCTCCTCGGTCGGGGCCGGGGCCGGCGGCGGGGCGTGGGGTGAGGGCGCCGAGGAACTGGCGCATGACGAAGGCGACGCCGTCCGGGGTGACCGTGCGCAGGTTCGGTTCGTAGAACGCCGCCTTGAAGGGCGCGCCGGTGATGACCTCGTACGCGGGGAAGTAGTCGACGTAACCGTGTTCCTGGGCCAGTTGCCCGGCGACGGCGCGCAGCACGGACTTGGAGTACGTGGTGGCGGTGAGCGCGTGGCCGCCGGTGGCGGTGGCGGTGAGCGGTACGGGCGAGACGGTGAGCACGACGCGCAGGGCCGGGTTGGCGGCGCGGGCGAGTCCGAGGGCCGCCGACAGGTCGCGGTGCACCTCGGCGAAGGCGGCGTTCGTGAAGGCGTGGAGCCGGGCGTCGAAGGTGCCGCGCACGGTGCCGGGGCAGACCGGGTAGACGGCGCCGGTCTCCCGGTTCTCCCATGCCTCGGTCAGACCGAGGGTGAGGATCAGGCAGGCGGCGCCGGCGAGGGCGCCGCCGATGGCCGCCAGGGTCGTCCGGCGGGCGGCCAGCACGGCCTGTGCCGAGTCGTGGCCGTCGGGTTCGAGCGACGGGCGGAACGGGTCGAAGAAGCGGCCGTCCTCGTACCAGACCTCGTCGGGCGGGGAGGTCTCGCCGCTCGCCCAGGACAGCCACTGCCGGAACGCGGCGGCGGTGTGGATGTTGCCGGTGCGGAAGGAGAACGCGCCGTACTGGCGGCTCTCCCGCTCGGCCGGGGTGAGTCCCGGCGGCGCCGGCTCGGTGACCCGCCAGTTCATGCCCCGGTCGAGCAGGGCGGGGCCGATGTGGCGGGCGAAGCAGGAGCCGGCGGTCAGGACGGGGTCGTCCTGACCGAGGGAGAACCGAGGGGTCCACAGGTCTCCGATGGCGGAGGGCTCCGGCTCGGCCACGGCGGACCGCCAGAACGAGCGGGACGGCAGGGACTGGTACGGGTGGGGGTGCTGCTGGTGGGGGTGTTGCTGCTCGTGCACGGGGGGCCTCAGGTTCCTTCCGGGGGCGCGTCGGCGGTGTCCGGGGCGGCTGCCGCCGCGTTGATCTCCTCGGCCACCGTCCGCACGTGGGGCGGCCGGACGATGCCGTAGTGGTCGGTGTCCAGGACGCGGCGGTGCGCCGACCCGGACAGGTGGGCCCGCCACAGGTCCAGTTGCTCGTCGGCGGAGCCGAGCGCGGGCAGTCCGGCCACCGGGAGGGCCGCCAGCCAGAGTCGGCTCGGCGTCGCGGTCAGGCGCGGCGGTTCGTGCCCCGCCATGCTCGCGAGGTTGGCCCGGCAGCAGCGCGCCAGCCGCTCGGCGTACTCCTGCGCCGCCCGGCCCGGCGCCGCGTCCGTGCCGCCCGTGCCCAGCTCGTGGGCGAAGACCGCGTCGATACGGGCCTCGTCGTAGTCCGCGAAGCGCGGCCCGGCACCCGGCGGGGGCGGGTCGATGAGGAAGAGGCCGTCCGCCGCCCGGCCGTCCGTCTCCGCCTGCGCGGCCATCTCCAGCGCCACCCAGGCGCCGAAGGACCAGCCGGCCAGGTGCAGGCGCCACTCGCCGCGCGGGAAGCGCTGCCGCAGGGCCGCCGCGTAGTGCCGGGCCCGTTCCGGCAGGGACCACGGGGGCGCGGTCCCGCGCAGGGCGGGGTCGGCGATCAGGCAGACGGTGAGGCGCGGGTCGAGCGCCGATACCAGGGCCCGGTACGCCTGGATGTCACCGCCCACCGGGTGGACTAGGCAGAGCAGGTCGCGCCCGGTGCCCCGCTGCCACACCTCAAGGGACACCTGTCGGTCGGTGGCGGATTCGGCCCGCGCCGGTCGGGAGTGCGCCGATTCCGCCTGGGCCGCTTCGACGGACACCTCCATTTCCGCGTGCGCCGATTCCGCGTGCACCGATTCGCCGAGCAGTGCCAGCACCTCCGTCAGGCTCACCCGGTGGCTCATCCGGGAGAGTTCGAGGTCGATGCCGAAGTGCCGCTTCACCTCGCTGATCAGGTCGAGCAGGGTGAGCGAGTCCGCGCCCAGGTCGTAGAGGGACGCGTCCGGGTCCAGCTCCTCCAGCCCCAGCCAGCGGCACAGGTGCTCGGTGAGCCGTTCGGCGGGCGGGGTCTCCTCGGGGCGGGCCCTGGTCTCCTGCGGTGCCGGGGCCGGTGCTCCGGCGGGAGCCTCGTAGAAGCCGCGGGCCTGCTCGGGCGGGGTGGTGGAGACCAGCAGCTGCGGCAGTTGCAGCCGCAGGGCCCGTTCGAACACCCGGCTGCCCTCGGCCACGTCGAGGCCGACCGCCAGATGTGCCTGGTGACGGGTGTCCGACCGCAGCGCCTGCCGGGCCATCCCGGCCTCGTGCCAGACGTCCCAGTCGATGCCGAGCCGCAGCGTGGTCTCCGCCGGGGCGGCCCGGTGGCGGGCAAAGCCGTCCAGCAGACCGCTCGCCGCCGCGTAGTCGAGCTGCCCGACGCCGCCGAAGAGGGCCGCCATGGACGAGCAGTACGCGGCGAACTCCGGCCGGAAGCGCGCGATCAGCGACTCGACCAGCAGGGCGCCGTTCAGCTTGGCGGCGGTGGCCCGGCGCATGGCGGCGCCGTCGCGCCGGACGATGAGGTTCCCGGCCGCCTCGCCGACGGCGTGGACCACGCCGTCGACCCGGTCGGTGTACCGCTCGATCGTCGCCAGCACCACGCCGGGCGGCTGCTCGGCCAGGTCTGCCTCGACCATCCGGACCCGGTCCGCCCAGGGTGCCAGGCGGTCCGGCAGGGACGGCCGCCGGGCCACCAGGATCACCCGGCTGTCGGTCCGTTCCAGCAGCCAGGCCGCGAGGGTGCCGCCGATGCCGCCGGTGCCGCCCAGGATCACGTGGACGCCGTCCCCGGCGGCCACAAGCCCGGCGGTCCCCGGCGGCGCGGTGACCGGCAGCAGGGTCTGCCGCCACCAGTAGCCCTGTCGCAGCGCCAACCGGTGCTGCTCCGGAGCGGAGGGGTCCGGCTCCGCGAGGACCGGTGCCAGCAGCGGCGCCCAGTCGGCGAGGCCGATACCGGGCAGGTCGAGCCAGCGCCCGGCGACGCCGCGTTCCTGGCGGGCCACCTCGCAGACGCCGGCCAGGAGGCCGAGTTCCGGTCGCTCCACACCGCCCTCCACGGGCTGCGCCCGGTGGGAGAGCCAGAAGGCGCGCAGCGGCCCCGCCTCCGTCCGGCCGGCCATCGCCCGCAGCAGTGCGGCCGGGGTGTCGACGCAGGCCCAGTGGGCGCGGGCGAGCGACTCCTCGCCCACCGCCCCGTCGACGGCCAGGGGCAGCGCGTGCAGCCAGTCGACACCGGCCCAGGTCACGTCGGCGAGTGCGTCGAGGAGCAGGTCCAGCGAGCCGGGGTCGGCCGGGTCGACCTGGTAGGCGTCGTCGGCCAGCCGGGCGAAGTCGTCCGCCGCGGCGACCCGCACCACCCGGGCGTAGACCGCCCGCAACGGCTGTACGGCGGCCTCGGGCAGCGGCTCGGCCGTCATCACCACCAGCAGGTCGCGGGCGGGAGCGGCGGGAGCGGCGGGAGCGGCGGGCAGGGCCCGCCGCAGCCGCACCCAGTGCGGCTGGTGCAGCCACTCGGCTTCGGGCAGCCGCCGCGGGCCGTCGGCCGGTGCGGGTACGGAACGGGGTGCGGGCGCGGACTCCGGCGCGGGTGCCGAGGGGGTGCGCGGGAAGTCGTGGTCGGTCAGCCGGAAGGCGGGCGGCGGGAAGTCCCAGGGGGCCGGTGCCGGTCCGGACGGCCAGTGGACGGTCCGTCCCGCCAGCCAGGCGTCGGCCAGCTCCCGGGCCGTACGGCCGGCGGCGGACAGTCCCTCCCCGTCCGGTGCCGCCTCGATGCCGGCCGCCGTGCGCAGCCAGGTCACCGCGGCGGCGGCGTCGGGGCAGACCCCGGCCAGCCGCCAGCGATGCGCGGGACGTCCGGCCTGGAGGTGCCGCAGCACCTGGGGGTAGGTCTCGGGGCGGGCTTCGAGGTAGTCCGCGATCCGCGCGGCGTCGGTGCCGAGGCCCTCCGCGCTGCTGCTGGACAGCGTCAGACAGGGCACGGCGGCCGGCGGCGCGGCCGGGACCCGGGCCTCCTCAAGCAGCAGGTGGGCGTTGGTGCCGCCGATGCCGAAGCTGCTCACGGCCGCCACTCGCGGCCGGCCCGCCGGCCAGGGCCGGGCCTCGGTGGGGACGTGGAACGGCGCGAGGTCGCCGATCCGCGGGTTGACGCGGTGGAAGCCGACGTTGGGCGGGAGCACACCGTGGTGGACCGCCAGAGCGGCCCGCACGAGTCCCACCACCCCGGCCGCGGCGCCCAGATGACCGATCTGGCTCTTCACCGACGCCAGCGCGCAGCTGTCCGGCGTGTCGAGGTCCAGGGCCTGGCGCAGCGCGCCCACCTCGACCGGATCGCCGAGCTGGGTGCCGGTGCCGTGCGCTTCGACGTAGCCGATGTCGGCGCCGGTACGGCCGCCGCGCCGCAGGGCGGCCCGGATCACCTCGCGCTGGCCGGCCAGCGAGGGGGCGCTGTAGCCGAGCTTGCCGGCCCCGTCGTTGTTGAGGGCCGAGCCGGTGACCACCGCGTAGACGGTGTCGCCGTCGCGCCGCGCGAGCCGCAGGGGCTTGAGGACGACCACACCGACGCCGCTGGCGCCGATGGTGCCGCCGGCATCGTCGCTGAAGGGCCGGCAGTGTCCGTCGGCGGAGAAGATGTGCTGGGGCTGGTAGGTGTAGCCGTCGGTCAGCTGGGTGTCGACGAGCACTCCCCCGGCCAGCATGACCTCGGCGTCGCCCTGGCGCAGCAGGCCGGCCGCGAGGTGGACGGCCACCAGCGAACTGGCGCAGGCGGCCTGCACGGTGAACGCCGGTCCGGTCAGGCCCAGGTGGTAGGCGGCCTTCGTGGCGAGGAAGTCCTTCTCGTGGTGGAGGGCCATCTGGAAGCCGTCGGGCAGGTGTGCCGGATCGGCCTCGCGCAGGATCGACTGGAAGTAGGTGTTCTCCCCGCAGGCCGCGATCAGGCCGACGCGCTGCCCGGCGGGGTCGGCGATGCCGGCGTGGGCGAGCGCCTGGACACAGCTCATCAGCAGATGGCGCTGCTGGGGGTCCATGAGGCGTGCGTCGCGGCGGCTGATGCCGAAGTGCTCCGGGTCGAAGGCCAGCAGCCCGGCCATCTGGCTGCGGGCGCCGACCAGGCCGTCCGCCGCGTCGAAGTGCTCGACGCCGATGCCGCCGTCGCGGACCATCCGCCAGAAGGCGGCCAGGTCGTCGGCGCCGGGCAGCCGCACCGCCATGCCGATGACGGCGACGGGTTCGTCGGCCGCCGACGGCTGGGGCGCGATCGCCGACGGCCGGGGCGGGGACGCCGGTGGCTCGGTCACGGTCGCCGACGGCCGGGGCGCGGGGGCGGAGGAGGGCGGGAGCAGGGGGGTCAGGAAGCGGGCCAGACGGCGGACGGTGACGTGTTCGAACAGGTCTGCGACGGTCAGCGGCAGCCCCAGTTCCGTGGTGCAGCGCAGGTGGAAGCGCATCAGGTCGAGGCTGGAGGCGCCCGCCTCGAAGAAGCGCTGCTCGGGCTGGACCGGTGTGCCGGTCACCGCCTCGAACAGCTCGCTCAGGCGCCCCTCCAGCGAGGACGGGCGGGGCGCGGCGGCGGCGCGCGGGGTCAGTTCCTCGCCGGGCGCGGTGAGCGCCGTGCGGCGGTCCAGCTTGCCGCTGGGGGTGCGCGGCAGCGCCGTCAGCCGACGGAAGCGCTGGACGCGTACGTGCGGTGGCAGCAGCGGGGCCAGGTGGCTCGCCAGTTCCTCCGGCGCGGGGGACGCGTCGCGGCACTGGACGCAGGCCACCAGCTGCTCGCCGTCCCGCACCACCACGGCGGCCACGATCCCCGGGTGGCGCAGCAGCGCGGCCTCGACCTGGCCGAGCTCCAGCCGGTGGCCGCTGAACTTGATCTGCTGGTCGTCGCGCCCCAGGTAGTGCAGCAGGCCGTCGTGGTCGAACCGGGCCAGGTCGCCCGTGCGGTAGAACAGCCCGAGGCCGGGCAGTTCCGTGAACCGAGCACGGTTGAGCGCGGCGTCGCCCAGGTAGCAGGGCGCGACCAGCGGCCCGCCGATCAGCAACCGGCCGGGGCGCCCCGGGGGTACGGGCTGGTCGGCCTCGTCGACCACGCGCAGCCAGGTGTTGGCGACGGGGCGGCCGATCGCGGGGCGTTCCGGCCACTGCGCCGGGTCGCCGTCCAGACAGAGGGCGCTGACGACGTGGGTCTCGGTCGGGCCGTAGTGGTTGAACAGGCGGGCGCCGGGCATTCCGGCGAACCACCGGCGGATGGCGTCCGTGCACAGCAACTGCTCGCCCGCGGTGATCACCTCGCGCAGCCGGGCGGGGTAGCGGCCGAGGTGGACGGCGTGTTCGGCGAGGAGTTGCAGCGCGACGTAGGGCATGAAGACGCGTTCCACGCCGGCCGACTCCAGCTGGGCCAGAAGCGCGGGCGGGTCCTGACGCCAGCCGGGGCGCACCAGGTGCAGGCAGCCGCCGCCGCACAGGGTGCCGAAGATCTCCTGGAAGGAGACGTCGAAGGACAGCATGGAGAACTGCTGGGTGACGGCGGGCGCGGCCAGGTCACCGGACTCGCGCTGCCACTGGAGGAGGTTGCACAGGGTGCGGTCGGCCACCTGCACGCCCTTGGGGGTGCCGGTGGAGCCGGAGGTGAACAGGGTGTACAGCGGCCGTCGGCCCTGGTGCGGCGGTGTCGCGGGGGCGGGCGCGGTGGACAGCCGGACCGGGTGGCGGGGCAGGTGCGGCGGGGCGATCGCGTCGAGCGCGGCCTCGCCTCCCGGCGGGACCAGGACGCACAGCGGCCGTGCCTGGTCCAGGATCTGGCGCAGCAGGGCCGGCGGGTAGCCGGGGTCGAGCGGTACGGCGGTGATGTTGAGGCGGGCCAGGGCGAGCAGCGCCACCACGTGTTCGACGGAAGGGTCGAGGTGGAGCGCGATGGCGCGCGGACGGTCGTCGTCCGCGGGCGGTGCCGGGAACCGCTCCAGCAGTTCGGCGGCCAGCGCGGCGGCGTGGGTGTCGAGCCGGGCGTAGCTGACGGTGCGGTCGCCGGACACCAGCGCGGGGGCGATGGGCGTCCGGCGGACCTGCCTGGCGAAGGCTTCGGCGACAGTGGCGTCGGTCTGCCGCGTGGCGGTGGGGCGGCCGGGGTCGGGAAGGCTGTGCCGGTACGGCGTCACCAGGTCGGTGACGGTGCTGTCCCGCTCCCCCGCCAGCCGGTCCAGCGCGTCCTGGAAGAGGTCGGCCATGGCCCGCACCTCCGAGGCGTCGAAGTGGCCGTCGGCGTACTCCCAGAGCAGGTCGAAGCCGTCGGCGTGCTCGACCGCCGACAGGGTCAGCGGGCACTTGGCGTGGGCTGGTTCCGGCCATGCGGGGCGCGCGTCGCAGCCCGGCAGGGCGAGCGCGGAGAAGTCGGTGTTCTCCAGGACGAACAGGAAGTCGAACGGCGTGCCGTCGCCGTGGGCGTCCCGGTCGGCGAGTACGTCGGCGAGGGCCACGTCCTGCCGGTCGAGTACGGCCTGTGCGGCGGCGGCGTGCCGCAGCAGCCCGGCGCGCAGCGTCTCGCGGGGCGCGACCCGCAGAGGCAGCAGCACCGTGTTGGCGAACATGCCGACGCTGTCCTCGAACTCTCGCACGGGCCGGTTGGCGACCGGGCTCGCGACCCGCAGCCGCGAGCGGCCGGTGACGCCGTAAAGGCTCCAGGCGAAGACGCCCAGCAGCAGTTGGAAACGGGTCAGGCCCAGTGCGGAGCAGAGCCGGTCCAGGGTGGTCAGGCGCACCGGGTCGAGGGAGGTGCGCAGCAGGCGCCCCGCGGTGTCGGCTACGGGCCGCAGCGGTTCCCACGGCGCCGTGACCGCCGCCGGCTCGGCTTCCTCGTCGGCCCGGGCGTAGTGGGTGCGCAGTTCGGCGCGCTGGGTGCGGTAGTCCGGCCGGGTGTGCCAGTCGGTCTGCCAGGCGGCGAAGTCGAGCGGGGTCGGCACGTCGGCGGGGGCACCCTCGCCCTTGTCTTCGTCCGGCACGGCCGCGTACTCCTCGGAGAGTTCCCGGAAGAGCACGTTGAGCGACCAGCCGTCGACCGCGATGTGGTGCAGGTGCAGCAGGAGTACGCCGCCCTCGCCGTCCGGGAGCCAGCTCGCCCGCAGCAGGCGCGGGCGGGCCAGGTCGAACGGTGTGGCGAAGAAGCGGCGGGCGTGGTCGCCGTGGCCGCCCTCGCCCCCGCCGGGGTCCCCGGTCGGCTCCGTCCACGGGTCGTACGGCTCGCCCACCACCTGGCGCAGTCCTTCGGTGGTGGCTTCGAACGCGGTGCGCAGCGCCGGATGGCGCACCACGAGCCGGCGCAGCGCACGGCGCAGCGCGGCGCTGTCGACGGTGCCGCGGACGGTGAAGGACAGCGTGACGTCGTAGGCGCGGGAGAGGGGGTCGCGCTGGTGCAGCAGCCAGAGCCGCTGCTGCTCGGAGGTGGCCGGCGCGCAGCGGGCGTCCGCCGGGACGGGGGGCGCCGGGTACGGCGAGCGGTCCGTGCCGCGTCCGTCCTCCACGGCGGCGGCGAGTTCCGCCAGGTCCGCCCGCAGGACCAGGCTCTGCGGCAGCTCGCGGTCCCAGAGCCGACGCACCTCGGAGCGCAGCCGCAGCGCTTTCAGCGAGTCGCCGCCGCTGGGTATCCAGCGGTCGTCCAAGCACAGTCCCGGTACGCCCAGGATCCGGCGCGCCAGGTCGAGCATCCGACGCTGCGTCGCGGTGGCGCCGGTGGTCGCGGCGGCCGGGCCATCGGCGCGTCGCCAGGGCTGCTCGTCGTCGCGCCGCAGCAGGGCGGCCTGGTCGGTCTTGCCGTTGGCGGTCAGCGGGAGTTCGTCGACCAGGTGGATGCGGTGCGGTCGCATGTACGGCGGCAGCCCGGCCGCGAGATGGCGGTCGAAGTCGTCGAAGTCGAGGGCCGATCCCGGTACCAGGTATGCCAGCAGTTCGTTGACGCCCTGCTGCTCGTCCCGGCGCGTGCAGACGTACGCCTGCCGCACCGCCGGGTGGGTCAGGATGTGGCGTTCCAGCTCCCCGGGTTCGATGCGGAAGCCGCGCACCTTCACCTGGCGGTCCGCGCGGCCCACGTACTCGATGAGGCCGTCGGCGCCGCGCCGGACCAGGTCGCCGGTGCGGTAGCACCGGGTGCGCCCGCCGTCGTGCCGGTCCAGCCGGACGAAGCGGCGCGCGGTCTCCTCCGGCAGGTTCCGGTAGCCGGCCGCGAGCGCGTCCCCGGCGAGCAGGAGTTCGCCCGGCTCCCCGGTGTCGGCCGGCCGCGCGCCGTCGGCCACCACGAGTGCCTCGGTGCCGGGCAGCGGCCGGCCGATGGGCACCACGTCGCCGTCGAAGTCGCGGGGGATGGGGTGGCACAGGGCGAAGGTGGTGGCCTCGGTGGGGCCGTACACGTTGTGCAGCCGGGTGGGGCTCGCGGGGTTGTCCCGGTACCAGCGGCGGATCAGCGGGGCGTTGAGCTGCTCGCCGCCGACCAGCACCTGGCCGACCTCGGCGAAGCAGTCCGGGACCCTGTCGACGACCGTGTTGAACAGCGCCACGGTCATGAAGAGGGTGTCGATGCGCCGGCGCCGCAGTTCGGCCGCGAGCACGTCGGGGGTCTGCACCACCTCGTCGTCGAAGATCACGCAGCAGCCGCCGGTCAGCAGCGGTACCCACACCTCGAAGCTGAGGGCGTCGAACGCGGGGTTGGACAGGCAGGCGTAGCGCGCGCCCTCGGGCAGCCGCAGGTAACCGGGGAGCGCCAGCCGCAGGATGCCGGCGTCCCGCACCTCGACGCCCTTGGGCCGGCCGGTCGTGCCGGACGTGTAGAAGACGAAGCCGACCGGGGCGGCCTGCGCGGGGGCGGCGGGGGCAGGGGCCGTTGGCGCAGCGGTTTCGGCGGGGACCGGGGTGGCGGCGAGCAGGTGGGCGACCGCCAGAGGCGTCACGCCGTCCGGCAGGCCGTCGGGTACGACCTCGCCGTGGATGAGCGCCACGGCGGCCGAGTCGGTGAGGATGTGGCCGCGCCGTCCGGGCGGGCTCTGCGCGTCGAGCGGTACCACCACCGCGCCCAGGCGCAGGACGCCGAGCATGGCACAGACCAGTTGCCAGGACCGCGGCAGGCAGACCGCCACGCTCTGGCCGGGCCGGACGCCACGGCGGCGCAGGCTGTCGGCGACGGCGGCGCTGGCAACTTCGAGTCCGGCGTAGTCGAGGCGCCGGGCGCCGTCGAGCACGGCGACGGCGTCCGGGGTGCGGCGGGCCTGGGCCAGCACGCTCGCGGCCAGACCGGCCGCCGGGGCCGGAGCTGTGGGTGCGATCCGTGCGGTGTGCGCGACCGGTGCGGTCGGTGCGGTGGGTGTCGGTTCCATCATGCTCTCCCCGCCAGGCCGGGCCCGGTCTCGTTCGGTACGGGGCGGGTCGCCGACCGGACCAGCTCGGATTCGAGCAGCGCGGCCACCCGCGGGATTCCGGCGGGTTCCAGGATTTCCCAGTGGTCGCAGTCCAGATGCTCCACCCGCAGGCGGCCGGTGCCGACGCGGCGGAGCCAGTGGTCCGCGGCCGTCCGCACCGCCGGTTCGTCGAGTCCTCGGATGGCCTGCAACAGGACCAGCCGGGCCGGGGTGGCCGGCGCCCGGTAGGCGCTCGCGGCCGTCCGGTTGTGGTTGTAGACCCGGTGGTACCGCTCGATCTGCTCGTCCTCGATGCCGGGGTACATGCCGTTGAACCGGACCAGCTTCTCGCGGAACTCGGCCATCGGGACCGGCTCGATCGCGGCGCGCGCGGCGCCGTCGTCGCCGCCGCCGTGTGTGTCGAGGAGGACCACGCTCAGCTCGGTGTGCCCGGCCAGGGCCAGCCGGCGTCCCATCTCGTGGGCGACCAGGCCGCCGAAGGAGAGGCCGGTGAGCACCAGTGGTCGTCCGTCGAGCAGTGGTTCGACGAGCCGCAGGTACTCGTCCGCCATGGCCTCGACCGTGGGCAGGAAGTCCTCGCCGGGGTTCAGCCCCGGGGACTGGACGCCGTAGACGCCGCAGTCCTCGGGCAGGGCCCTGGCCAGCGGCAGGTAACAGAAGGCCGTACCGCCGCCGGGGTGCACGCAGACGACGCGGCGGGACCCGTCGCCCTGGCGGAAGGCGATGAGGTTGCCGGGGGGCTGGGCCGCGGCTCCCTGCCGCAGCCGTCCGCCGAGCGCCTCGATGGTCGGGTGCAGCATGATGTCGCGGACGGGCAGCGGCTCACCGAACGTCTCGCGGACGGCGTGGGCCAGTCGGATGGCGGAGATCGATGTCCCGCCGATGTCGAAGAAGTCGTCCCGGATGCCGATGTCGGGGTGGAGCAGCAGCCGTTTCCATATCCGGTAGAGCGCCAGCTCGATGTGGTCACGCGGGGTCGAGGTGTTGACCTGGGCCGGCCCGGCCGTCCGCGCCCGTGCCAGCAGCGCCTCGCGGTCGAGTTTGCCGTGGGGGGTCTGCGGCAGCCGCGGCATCTCGACGACCAGCTCGGGGAGCATGTAGGCGGGGAGGCGGCGGGCGAGCGCGGCACGCCACTCGGCCGCCGGCCGGGGTACGGCCCCGTCGCGGGCGACCCCGGCGATCAGACGGGTGCCGCCGGCCTCGTCGGGCTCCGCCAGTACGGCGGCTTCCAGGACGCCCGGCTGCTCCCGCAGTGCGGCCTCCACCTCGCCGGGTTCGACACGGAAGCCGCGCACCTTCACCTGGTGGTCGGCGCGTCCGACGAACTCCAGCCGGCCGTCCGCGCGCCACCGGGCCAGGTCGCCGGTGCGGTACATACGGGTGCCGGGCGGGCCGTAGGGGTCGGCGATGAAACGTTCCGCCGTCAGTTCCGGCCGGCCGAGGTAGCAGCGGGCCAGGCCCGCGCCGGCGACGTACAGCTCGCCGCGGAAGCCGGGCGGGACCGGCCGCAGGTGCGCGTCGAGGACGTAGACCCGGGTGCCGGCCACGGGCCTGCCGATGGGCGGGGTCACGGCTCCGGAGAGCGGGTCGCTCATCGTGGCGCAGACCGTGGTCTCGGTCGGGCCGTACGCGTTGATCATGCGGCGGCCGGCCGACCACTGCCCGACCAGGGCCGGCGGACACGCCTCACCCGCCACGACGAGGGTCATCCCGTCCGGCAGGGCGTCGTCGGGCAGCACCGCCAGCGCGGTCGGGGGCAGGGTGGCGTGGGTGACGGCGTGTCGGCGCAGCACCCCGGCGAGGGCCTCGCCCGGCAGCAGTTCGTCCGCCGGGGCCATCACCAGCCGCGCGCCGGACAGCAGCGCCATGCACACCTCCCAGGTGGCGGCGTCGAAGCCGGGCGAGGCGAACTGGAGCACCCGGCTGTCCGCGGTGACGGCCAGCCGCTCGATCTGGCTCGCGCAGAGCCCGGCGACACCGGCGTGGGTGACGACCACACCCTTGGGCCGGCCGGTCGAACCGGAGGTGTAGATGACGTACGCCGGCGATACCGCCCGGAGCGGCGCACCACGATCGGCGTCGGTCGGATCGAGGGCATCGGCGGGGTGGGCGGGGGCGTCCGCGGCGTGGGCGGGAGCGGGCGTGGTCGCGGGCTGGGCCGGGGTCGCGGGGTGGAGCGGGGTCGCAGGGTGGGGCGGGGTCGCAGGGTGGAGCGGGTCGGTGTCGGTGTCGGGCAGGAGGAGGAGCGGGGCGGTCGCGCCGGGCAGGGTCCGCGCGGTGGCCGCGTCGGTGAGGACGCAGACCGGGTCGGCGTCGGTGAGCATGTAGGTGATCCGGTCGGCCGGGTAGGCGGGGTCGACGGGCAGATAGGCGCCACCGGCCTTCAGCACCGCCAGGATCGCCACCAGCCACCGCACCGACCGGGGCAGGGCCACCGCCACCAGGCGTTCGGGACGTACGCCCAGCCCGACCAGGTGCCGGGCCAGCCGGTTCGCCCGGGCGTTCAGCTCCGCGTAGGTCAGCGAGACCGCGCCGAACTCCATCGCCACCGCCAGGGGGGTGGTGCGCACCCGCTCCTCGAACAGGGTGGGGAAGGGTACCGCGGGGACGGCGGGTCCCGTGTCGTTCCAGTCGTCCAGCACCTGGGCACGCTCGCGCTTGGACAGCAGCTCCAGGGAGGACACCGGCCGTTCCGGATCGGCGGCCATCTGGGTCAGCACCCGCCGCAGCTGCCGGCAGTGCCGCTCCACCGTCTCCCGGTCGAACAGCGCGCACGCGTAGTCCAGGGTGCCTACGACGCGGTCGCCCTCCTCCGCCAGGGACAGGGCCAGGTCGAACTTGGCCCCGGCACCGGACTCCTCCAGCCGTGTCACGTCCAGGCCCGGCAGGACCGGCTCGCCGCCCTCGGTGTTCTGCCAGGCGAACATCACCTGGAACAAAGGCGTGTGGGCCGGACTGCGGGGCGGCTTGACCACCTGCACCACCTGCTCGAACGGCAGGTCCTGGTGGGTCAGCGCCGACAGCGTCACGCCCCGTACCCGCTTCAGCAGTTCGGCCACCGACGGTTCGCCGGAGAGGTCGACGCGCAGCGCCAGGCTGTTCACGAAGAAGCCGATCAGCGCTTCGAGTTCGGCTCGGCCCCGGTTGGCCGTGGGCGTGCCGATCACCACATCGGTCTGCCCGGACCACCGGGAGAGCACCAGGGCCCACCCGGTCAGCAGGGTCATGAACAGGGTGCTGCCGTTGCGCCGGCTCAAGGTCCTCAGGGAGGCGATGAGTTCCGCGTCGAACTCGACGCGCAGCTGCGCGCCCCGGTGATCCTGCTCGGCCGGGCGCGGACGGTCGGTCGGCAGGTCGAGCAGGACGGGCGCGTCCGCGAGGGCGTCGCGCCAGTACGCGGACTGCTGGGCGACCGTGTCGGCGGAGAGCCGTTCGCGCTGCCAGGCGGCGTGGTCGGCGTAGCGCGCGGGCAGCGGCGGCAGCGGATCGTCCCCGCCCGCGCGGAACGCCGCGTACAGCGCACCGAGTTCCCGGGTGAACACACCGGTCGACCAGCCGTCCGACACGACGTGGTGGGCGGTGACCAGCAGGACGTGCCGGTCCGCGGCCGTCGCCACCAGCCGACCGCGGAACAGCGGGCCCCGGGCGAGGTCGAACGGCGCGGTGGCCTCCTCCCGGCGCAGTGCGTCGAGCCGGTCCTCCGCGTCCGGGCGGCCGGTCAGGTCGTGCACCCGCAGCGGGAAGCCCCTGCCGGGCGGTTCGATCCGCTGGAAGACTTCGCCGGCCACGGCGACCAGGCGGGTGCGCAGCGCTTCGTGCCGGTCTGCCAGCCGGTCGAGCGCCCGGGTCAGCGCGCCGCGGTCCAGCGGTCCCCGCAGCTCGTACGCCAGCGGCATGTGGTACGCCTCGCCCGCACCGGGCATCTGCGCCAGGAACCAGAGCCGCCGCTGTGAGAACGAGCATGGAAATTCGGTGGTGATGTGCTGCGGCAAGGCCGGCTTTTCCCCTCGGGGTGGTCCGCTTGGTGTGCGGTGGCGCACGTGAAGGACGGCGGGAAGAATTCGGACAGCTACTTTTGGACGCTGTCGACATTCCGAATCATTGGTCCGCCCGAAGTGCCGGTCAATGGCTTTTCGGGCACATGCAGCGGGTGTTCGGGCAGGGTCGGCCGAATATCGCGACATAATTGCCGAGGCAGCGAAGATCAGGCAGATCCAGTTCGTAACCTCTTGACGGTGACAGGACCTTTTCCATGCCCGATGCGTTGCCCGACGAGGATGGTGCCGAGCACCGCCTCTCGTTCTCCGTCCACTTCCGCGGCGACCTGGACGCCGCCGCGCTGGACCGCGCCTGCGCCGCCGTACTGCGCAGGCACCCGGCCCTCGTCGGTGGTCCGCTGTGCTGTCCGGTGCTGGAGCGGCTCGGCGCGGACGAGCACCGGCTGCTGATCGTCGCTTCCCGGCGGGTCTTCGACCAGAGGTCGGTGGACGTGTTCGTGAGCGATCTCGCCGCGTTCCACCGCGCGGAGGTGTGGAGCGCCGACCCCGGCCTGCCGGAACTCGCCCCCGCCGGGAACGAGGAGCAGCGGATCACGGCCGCGCTCCCGCTCGCGCGGCGGTACTGGGCGGACCACCCGGTCGGCAGCGGCCCGTTGCTTCCCGGGTCGGCCGGGGCCGGTTGGGACCCGGCATGCACGCAGGACGCGCGGGAGGGCGCGACGGCGGAGGTGCGGGTGCCGGCGGGGCTGCGGGACGCCCTCCACGGCGTGGCCGAGCGCATCGGCGTCACCCCGTACGCGCTGCTGGTGGCGTCCGTGCACGCCGTCCTGTTCCGGCACGGCGGGACCGCACCGGTCACCGCCCTCGATTTCGACACGCGCGCCCCGGGGGAGCACGCACGCATCGGTGCCCTGGTCAACGAGCTGCCCTTCTCCTCCGCCCCGCGCGACGACACATCGTTCGCGGAGTTCGCCCGCGCGGTCGGCTCCGGACTGCGCGCGCTGCACCGGGTGCGCGACGTGCCGCCGGCCCGCGCCGGGGTGGAGACGCCGTCGGCCGCCGTCCACCTGGCCTACCACCGTTCGACCCCGGCGCCGTGCTTCCCCGGTGTCGTCGCCACGGTGGACCGGGGGCTGCGCACCGCCGCCGTCCGCCACGCCCTCGACCTCTCCCTGCTGGACGGGCCGGACGGTATCGACGCGGTACTCCGGTACTCCTCGCCTTCGCTGACCGGCGACGACGTCCGGTGCGTCGGCCGGCACTGGCTGTCGGTGCTGACCCGCGTCGCGACCGGCCCGGACACCGTGCTTGCCGAATTGCCCCAGCCGGAGCGGCAGGAGCGGCAGGACGGGACGGCAGGGACGGAGGGGGGCCGGCCACTCGCGGAGCACGACGGCACGGCCGTCCACCGCCCCCCGGCGACCGTCCCGGAACTGTTCGCGGAGCAGGTCGCCCGCAGGCCCGACGCCGTCGCCGTCGTCCATGAGGGCCGGCGGCTCACCTACGCGCAGCTGGACGCCGCCGCTACCCGGATCGCGGGCCGGCTGCGCGGCCAGGGCATCGGTCCCGGAGACCTCGTCGCGGTACGGGCCGGCCGGACGGAGGCGCTGCCGGCCGGGCTGCTCGGTGTCCTGAAGGCCGGAGCGGCCTATCTGCCTCTCGACCCGGAGTACCCGGCGGAACGGCTGGAGTTCATCGTCGCGGACTCCCGTGCCGTCGGCGAACTGGGGGACGCCGAACTGGCGGCCGCCACCGAGGACCCCGCGCCAACCGCGCCTTCACCCGCCGCGTCACCGGCACCCGCACCACATCCCCCAGCCACACCGGCACCCACACGCACACCCACACAGGCACCCGCACCCGCACCCGCACCCGCACCCGCACCCGCACCCGCGATCGTCCCGGCCCCGGCGCCGTCCCCGGCCCGGCGCCCGTCGCCAGCGGTGTCCCCGTCCCCGGACGACCTGGCCTACGTCATCTACACCTCCGGCTCGACCGGCCGTCCCAAGGGCGTGCGGATCGAGCACGGGTCACTGGTCAGCCTGCTGCTGTCGATGCGCGACCTGCTGGACTGCCGGCCGGGCGACCGCTGGCTGGCGGCGGCCTCGGCGGCGTTCGACATGTCCGTCCCGGAGTTCTTCCTGCCGCTGGTCACCGGCGGCACGGTGGTCGTGGCGGGCGGGGCCCGGACGCGTGAGGGGTCGGCGCTGCGCGAGCTGATCGACCGCGAGCGGGTCACCCACATGCAGGCGACGCCGACCGGCTGGACGATGCTCCTGGACGCCGGGTTCACCGCGCCCGGGATCACCGCGATCACCGGTGGCGAGGCACTGCCCCTGGCGCTGGCCCGGCGGCTGCGCCCGAGGGTCGGCAGACTCGTCAACCTGTACGGTCCGACCGAGGCGACCGTCTGGGCCACGGCGGACGAGATCGGTCCCGAGCCGGAGCGGGTGACGATCGGCCGCCCGCTGGCCAACACCCGGGCCTACGTGCTCGACGGGCGCCTGTCGCCCGTGCCGGACGGCGCCCCCGGCGATCTCTACCTCGCGGGCGCCGGGCTCGCCCGCGGTTACCTCGGCCGGCCGGAGCTGGACCGGGAGCGGTTCCCGTCCGATCCCTTCGGGGCGCCGGGCAGCCGTATGTACCGGACCGGGGACCAGGTGCGGCGACTCGACGACGGACGGCTGGAGTTCCTCGGCCGCACCGACGATCAGGTCAAGCTCAGGGGCTACCGGATCGAGCCGGGCGAGATCGAGGGCCGGCTGCTCGCCGTACCCGGCGTGCGCCAGGCCGCCGCCGCGGTGCGGGAGGGCAGACTGGTGGGCTACGTCGTCGGCGGGGCGGACCCGGGCGAGCTGAGGCGCGCGCTGTCGGCGGCGCTCCCGGCGTACATGGTGCCCGAGACGTTCGTCGCCCTCGCCGGCCTGCCGACCACCCCGAACGGCAAACTCGACCGCGCGGCGCTCCCGACACCACCGGAGGAAGCCGGAACGGACCCCGTGACCGGGACCGGTTCCGTGGCCGGGGCTGACCCGGAGGACCCGGAGGACCCGAAGGAGTCGGTACGGCGGATCTGGTGCGAGGTCCTGGGGGTGCCGGACGTGAGCGACACCGAGGATCTCTTCGACCTCGGCGGCCATTCGGTCACGGTGGCTCGGATCTCGGCGCGCATCCACGAGCGGCTGGGCGTCGAGGTACCGCTGCTGGCCTTCTTCGACGCGCCGACCGTCCGGGGCCTGGCCTCGGTGGTCGCCGACCTGCGCGCGCGGGGCTGACCCGCCGGGCCGGGGGCCGCCGTCGGAGAATGGCGGCCCCCGGCGACAGACGCGGTGGCGGCCGCGGGCGGAAGCTGTAGGGGGCGGGGACGGCTGTGCGGCTCAGCCCTTGCTGATCTTCCAGAACCGGAACACCGTGGAGGTGGCCAGGCAGCAGTCGACGCCGTGGACGCCGTCGCCGACGACCGCGTACTGCTTGGCCTGCCACACCGGCAGGACGGGGATCTGCTGGGCCACGATGTCCTGGATCTCGCCGAACAGTCCGTCGGCGTCCGAACGGTGGCTCGGGGCGGCGGTGCGCGCCGTTCTGCACTTACACCCGTTTCCTCTACGCCCCTTTCCCCTACGCCCCTTTCCCCTACCCCTGTTCTTCCGTCCCCGTTCCTCTGCTCCCGTTCCCATGCCCCCGCTTTTCCGCCCCCGTTTCTCGTCGCGGTGCGCGGGTCACACCCACCGCACCGGCAGCCGCCGGGGGCCGTGCACGAGCATGCCGGCGCGCCAGGTCACGGCCGCCGGGTCGGTGTCCAGGGCGAGGCCAGGGCAGCGGTCCAGCAGGGCCCGGACCGCGATGCGCGCCTCCAGGCGGGCGAGCGGGGCGCTGAGGCAGTGGTGGATGCCGTGGCCGAAGGCGATATGGCCCCGCTCGGGGCGGCTGATGTCGAAGCGGCCGGGGTCGGCGAAGCGCACCGGGTCGCGGTCGGCGTCGGCGACGACGACCAGGACCGGTTCGCCGCCGCCCGGGATCACCGTTCCGCCGATGTCGACGGGTTCGGTGGTGAAGCGGTACGTGGCTGCCTCCACCGGTCCGTCGTACCGCAGCATCTCCTCCACCGCCGCGTCGACGAGGGTCATGTCCGCGCGCAGGGCGGCCAGTTGTTCGGGGTGGGTGAGCAGCGCCAGCACGCCGTTCGAGATCAGGTTGGCGGTGGTCTCATGGCCCGCCACCAGCAGCAGCCAGGCGGTGCCGACGAGTTCCTCGGGGCTGAGCCGGTCGCCGCTGTCGTCGCTGGTGCGGACCAGGGCGCTCATCAGGTCGTCACCGGGCTCGCGGCGCTTGTCGTCCAGCAGCCGGGCCAGGTAGGCACCCATGTCCCGGCTCGCCGCCCGGCGCACCGTCGGGTCGGGGTGCGAGAACACGTCGGTGGTCCAGGTGCGGAACGCGACGCGGTCCAGCTCGGGCACGCCGAGGAGTTCGCAGATCACCGCCATGGACAGCGGGAAGGACAGGGCATCGACGAGATCGGCGCGTCCGTCGGGGCGCGCGAGCATCGCGTCGAGCAGCGTCCCGGTGAGCTCCTCGACGCGCGGGGCGAGTGCTTCGACGCGGCGCGGGGTGAACTCGCGGACGACCAGTTTGCGCAGCCGTCCGTGGTCCGGCGGGTCGGAGTTGAGCATGTTGGGACCGGCGGCCGGCCGCACCACGGAGAGAGTCGGCGCGGCCCGGTCCCAGGACTTGGCGAGCCGGGGGTCGGCGAGCGCGGCCCGCGCGGCCTCGTACCCGACGACGAGCCACGCCTCGTGGCCCTCGGGCACCCGCACCCGGTGCACCGGGCCGGTCTCGCGCAGTGCCGCGTACACAGGGTAGGGGTCGTCGACGAAGTCCTCGCCCAGCGCGGCGAGGTCGAGGATGCCGGCCGTCGTCATGGGAGGGAGCTCCTTGTGTGGTGCGGGCGGGCAGAGCGGGGGCGGGCGGGTGCCCGGTGAGGAGGGACGGCGTGCCTTCGCGCACGTGCGATGGGCGGTGCGCCGGCCGGGGTTTCAGGAGGCGGCGGTCCGTGGCCGTCCGCCGCGCCCGTCCGGCCGTTGGGAGAAACAGGTGTGCGG
Source organism: Streptomyces sp. NPDC048106 (assembly GCF_040706415.1). Lineage (NCBI taxonomy): Bacteria > Bacillati > Actinomycetota > Actinomycetes > Kitasatosporales > Streptomycetaceae > Streptomyces > Streptomyces sp. NPDC048106. The sequence goes on from NZ_JBEZND010000045.1 coordinate 26,229, forward strand.
GGAGCTCCTAGGAGACGCCCCCGCACACCTGGGAATTCCCGTGCCGAAGGGGCGGGCCCGGGATCAGGCGCACTCTTCGCCCCTACGGGGGGCGGTCGTCACCAGCCCGGGAAACCGACCCCGGCGGTGTCGTGCGTGGTTCCGGGGTTGGCGGCCGCGGTGACCACCGTCGCGGTGCCGAACGCCAGCACTGCCGCGATCAGACCGCCCAGGAACACGCCCAGGTTCGTACGGCGATTGCGTCGCATTGTCCAGTCCTTCCATCGTGAGAGATGCGCCCTGCTCGGGCACCCGTTAGCGTCCGTCGGCCCTTCCGTGGGTCAGTTCACGAGGGAGGATTCGTGCCGGAGCCCATCCGCTACGGCCGGGACGAGCGGACACATGAGGAAGCTATCCGACCGGACACCACCCCCGGCGCGCCCCGCTCCCCCCTGTGCCCTTTCGGACAGCAAGCCGTCACTCCTGCCCCGTCGTATCGGCCGCCACCTGCGAGGAAACGTTCCTGCGCACCACGAGCCAGCCGCCGGCCAGGGCACCGACCACCAGCGGGAGGCATTCGACGGTGGTGCGGGAGACCCCGCCGTCCTGCCACATGAGCACCACGATCGAGGCGAGAAAGACGGGGGTGATCACCTGGGTGCACGGGGCCCAGGGCAGCCGGAAGGCGGGGCGGGTCACGGTGCCGTCCTGGGAGCGCTTCCAGAACAGCAGCGAACAGATCATGATCATGCCCCAGGTCCCGATGATGCCGAACGAGGCGAAGTTGATCACGATCTCGAAGGCCTTGCCCGGCATCGCGCGGCGTCACCCGCGTCGACGTGGGTGACGGTGGCGGCCGGCGCCGCGACAGCGGGTTTCGGGAGATCGGTCGTGGTCGTGAGGGGTTCGTTCATGATGGCCGCTCGCCTTCGGGGTGTCTGTGCTGAGCGGGAGGCGGAGCAGTGCAGGACGGAACCGGCGGACGCCGCACGGCCACCGGATTGCTCGGTTCATGACATAAAGTGCGGGCACCACGACGTGGCGCCGACGGCGTGCCGTGGGGCTGCGGAAAGTGCCCAAGGTCGCACCGCTCGGAGCAGTCCGGGGGCGGACGGACGCCCTCCGCTCCGCCCCGCCGCCCGTTGCTCAACGCCATGTCCAGCAGTTGGCGTTCCTCGGCGGTGAGTGACTGTCTGATTCTCGAATTCCTGAACCAGCCGTTCAGAAGGGCATGGGAGCCGCCCAGTCCGAGCGAATTGGACCACATGCTTTCACCGGCCGCATCGCCGTTCCAGCCGGCCGCCCATCGGAGCAGGTGACAGAAGGAGGAAAAGTCCGATCACGATCACAGCCATGGTTCGGACAGTCCTCGCCATGCACTTTCAGCCGACCCGAAAGGGCAACGACTGCTCCTGTTCGTGCAGAGAGTCGGCCGCTCCCCCGCCACTGCTCGTCCGAGCGCGTCCGTCTCCAGCAGCAGGCGGTGCTCCGGCTCCAGGACATCGAGCAGCAGGGCGACCGGTACGGCGTCGTAGGCCGGCCGGCCCAGGGCGTCGACCTGCGCGGCGGAGGTGTGGACGGGGATGAGGAGACGCCGTCCGGGATGGCGACCAGCAGCGGCCGTCCGTCGGCGTCGACCGGTACGGCCACCTCGGCCTCCGCCAGGCGTCGCGTCACCTCCTCGGCCGGGCCCTAGCCGGTGACGGCGAGCTGGACGGCCTCATCGGCCTCGTCGGTCGGCGGCGGCCGGCCACGGGCCGCAGGAGAGGGCCGGTACTCCTCGTTCTCCTGCCACCGCACGTCGACGCCCCCTCCCCGCCGTGTCGGACGCCGTCCCGGGCGCGTCAGCGTTGGTCATCGCACTCCTCGGCGTCGGTCGTCACGGTGGTGACGGCTCGGGGAACGGTGTCTGGTGCCGGTGCGGGACCGCCGGTGCGGGGGCTGTTCCGGCCGCGGGTCGGAGTCCGGGGCGGGATCGGCCGGCTGGGGGTTGGCCGCGGTGGCCGCGTCGCCCGCCGAGTCCGTGCCGGCCGCCGTGTCGGACGGCTGCGGCTTCTCGCCGAAGCCCAGCAGGCGGGGCAGGTCGGCGCCGAGCGCGAGCTGCGGGAAGCTGGCGGCGTCGGGGCCCAGGGCCAGCATTTCCGGGGGCGGGTGGAGCAGGGCTCCGCGCGCGTTCAGGTCGATCGACGCCACCATGCCGGTGAGCCGGGGCGGCCGCGGGAGCGGGCGGACCTCGCCGCTGTGGTCGGACCAGGCGATCCGGCCCTCGTCGTTGACGGCGTACAGCGGGCCGCCGGAGCCCGCCTGGTGGGGCTCCGGCACCACGAGGGACCGGGCGCCGGGTCCGGCGGCCAGCAGGAGTTCCTCCAGGGCCGCCACCGCCGTGTCGCCGGGACGGAGGCGGAAGGCCAGGCCGATCCGCTCGCGGTACGTCCCGAAGAGGTGGGGCAGGGCGTCCTCCAGCCCGCCGGCCAGGTGGCCGTCGGGGTCCAGCGGGAGCATCGCGTACAGACCGCCGGGCACCTCGACGCGCAGCGCCCGGCGGGCACCGGTCGAGAGCTGGGCGGTCACCGTCACGAGGAACTTGTAGTGACGGTACTTGCGGGTGGCCTCCCGGTTCGTCTCATGGGTCTCGCCCGCCTCGAAGCCCTCCTTGACGCCGGTGTTCACGCCGTACACATCGAAGCCGAGCCGTTCGAAGACGCGGTTCCCGTCCGCCATGCCGCCCGCCTCGGGGCCGAGGGTGAGCACCCCGCCGCGGGAGTTGCCGTGCTCGCTCTTGGGGCTGGTGTGGTCCTGCTGGTACCGGCGTGCCTTGAACTCGACGCCCTCGACCGGTCCGACCACCTCGGCCGCGGTCAGCTCGAAGCCGACCGTCACGGTGCGGTCGCCGACCGGCACCTGGTAGCGGTGCCGCAGCAGCTCGGCGATGTTGGCCCGCAGCATCGCGGTCGAGGTGTGGTGGCCGTAGCTGAACCCGGCCGGGGTGAAGGGATCGAGCCCGGGTACCTCCCAGGCACCCTCGCGGGTCAGGTCGGGTGCCCGTACCGGCGTCTGCGCCGCGACCTTGGCCCACCGCTGCGTGATGTGCGCGGCCGGGACGTCCCACGGGTGGATGTAGTCGGTCAGAGCCTTGGGCAGGGTCGTGGACCGGTCCGTGAACGGGTCCGTCCACGACGGCGTCCCCTCCGGCGGCACCGGTGCGTCGACCGGCGGCTCCTGTGCGACGACCGGCGGCACCGGCTGTTCCACGGGGAGCGTCAGGTGCGCCGGGACGAGCAGCCGTACGTCGCCGGTGACGCTGTGGCCGGCGTCCTGCCAGGTCCACACCCGCACCGGATCGGTCCGGCGGGCCGTGTTCCGCCCGCTCGCCAGCGCCGTCAGGCGCAGCGCCGTGTCCCGCACGGCCTGCGCCGGTACGGAGAAGGCGGCGGGCGGCTCGGTGGTCGCGCCCATCTGGATGTGGAAGGTCACATCGTGTTCGAACTCCTCGGAGCCCTCCCGGGTGTTGGCGCGCGAGATGTCGACGACCTGGCGGGCGGTCTCGTGCGACCGGCCCCGGCTCATGCCGTAGGACGCCTCCAGCTCGGTGCCGCCGTGGGCGTCGTGGTCGCCGATGCGGGTGCGGGCGCTGAGGCCGGCGCCGACGTGGAAGGAGCGCTCGCTGCCGCTCTTGTCCTCGGTGACTCCTTCGGAGCGCAGGGTGAGTTTGACCTTCGGGCGCGACTGGTGGGCGTGCGGGTCCTTCAGGTGGGCGGTCACCATGACCCACACGTACCGGGTGCTGCCGAACGGGCCGCTGACCGGGAACCAGCGGGCGACGCCGGTACCGGTCAGGGCCGTGTACTGGGTCTGGAGCGCGTCCGAGGAGAACGTGGTGCGCAGCGCCCGCAGCAGGTGCTCGCGCGCCGACCCGCTCTTGGCCAGCGCGCCCCGTTCTTCCAGCCGCTTCACGATCGTCGTCAGCACGTTGTCGGCGCGCAGCCGCTCCACGTGGGCGGCGCCGGGCAGGGGGCGGCCGAGCAGGTGGCTACGGGCAAGCGTGGCGGGCCGGTCGGACGTGACCGGGTCGGCCTGCGGCGGTACGGGCGTGGCCGCTTCGGACGTGACCGGGGCGGACGTGGACGCGACTGCCTTCGCCCGTCCGGCCTCGGACGAGCCGGCCTTCGCCTGTCCGGCCTGGGATGGGCCGGCCTCGGACGGGCCGGGTCGGACGGGATCGGCCACCGTCGTCCGCGGGGTGTGCGAAGGCCCGGCCTGGGTCACGCCGCTCGGCGTGGTCCGCGCACCCGTCCCGGCCGTCACAGCGGGGGCGGCGGCCGGTGTGGCCTGCGGCGCCAGCAGGTCCCGCACGCGGCGGGCGGGCACAAGCATCTCCATCCCGTGCTCGACACGCATATAGCGGACGAGTTCCTCCCGCCGGCTGCCCCTGGAGCGCACCACCGTCACCTCGAAGACCGGCGACGCCGTGATGACGTGGGTCTTCTCCCGGTAGGTGGCGCGACTGATCTCCACCATGCCCCGCATACGTTCCCGGCCGCGCCCCCGCGCCCACCGCGCCGTGGTCTGGGCCAGCGCGACGGCCTGAAGGCCCACGCCGCCCCGCGGGCTGCTCCCGTGGCCGGCGCCCCCGTCGTCTTCCTGCCGGGCCGGCACCGACCCGCTCTCGTGGTGCGAGCCGCCGCTCGCCAGGGCGCCGACGCTGATCTGCGGCCCGACGTTCGCGTTCAGCCCCGCGTGCCATTCCGTCTTCTCCGAGTGGGCGTACCGGTCGGTCGCCTGCGAGTACTGCTCGATCTCCGAGTCACCGGCGGTCTCGCCCAGGTCCTTGCCGTCGAAGGCACGCAGCCTCAGCCGCACCTCGTACCGCCGGCCGTCCCGCTCGGGGAGCATGATCACGTGCCCGTCCGGCCCGGTCAGGGCGCCGAGGCGGGCGGCGAGAGCCGCCGAATCGGTCGATTCCGTCAGCTCCTGCGGCCAGTAGGCGGAGTCGGTCAGCCAGTAGCCCGGCAGCTCGGCCAGTCGGGCGTAACCCGAGGCGGCCAGGCGCGTCAGTTCCGGCATCACGAGGAAGGCGGGGTACACGCCACCGGTGCCGCCCTGCGCGAAGGCGACCTCGTCCCCGGTGGCGGACCAGTCCCGCTGGTACCTGGTCCGGCCCACCTCGGCGACCGGGACCGGCACCCGCGGCTCGGCCGGGACGTTCTGCCGGGGCACCACGACCGAGGTCGTGAGGTCGGACTTCTCGATCCTCCAGCGCTCGGCCTTCCGGTGCTGGTCTGGGCGCTCCGGGCTGAGCGACAGCTCGTAGACCGTCTGGTAGACGTGCTCGTCGGCCTTGCCGTCGGTCTCGGTACGGCGGTAGACGGTGTTGGCGGCGGTGAACTGGTCCTCCTGCGACCGCTCGAAACCGCCGCGGAACGTCACGCCGCCCAACCGCGCGCGTAGCGAGTCGCTGAGCGACACCACTGCGCCACCGCCCGCGCCGGCCACGACGCCCCACTCGGTGCCGCGCCGGCTCATCACCGTCTCGGTGCGGGCGGCCCGTGCGTTGAGGGTTACCTCCAGGACGCCTCCGAGGGTCCGTTTCCCGAGGATGGCCTTGACCGACGCCCGGTAGCGTTCCCCGCCCACGGTCACCATCTGTGCCGTCTCATCGAGCGGCGGTTTGCCCTCCAGCGCGGGCCTGCTGAAGTGCAGGCCGAGCTGGGCCTCCACCGCCGTCCAGTCGGCGGAGCGGAAAACGGCGGACGGGACCATCCGCTTCAGTGCCGAGAGCATCTGCTCCATGACGATCTCCGAGCCCGCCATGTCCAGAGCCATGGCGAAGCCGAAGCCGCGCCGCGCGGCCAGAGCCGACGGCTCGGCGGGCCTCGGCTCGGACTCGCCTGCCGCCTCCGGCTCCTGCCGGTCGGCCGGGTCCAGTCCCTGCGGCAGTCCCTGCGGCGGAGTCATCGCCCGTACCGGCTCGGTGCCGGACACCTCCAGCAGCTTCTGCACGTGGGGGGAGGTCTCCACCGGCTCGGACCGCCCCCTGGCTTTCCGGAGAACGGATTCGAAATCGGATTTTGGGGTGCGTACGCCGCCGAGCACGTACTGCTCCAGGTCCTTCGCGCCCTGACTGTCGCGCCACGGCACCCCGATCTCCGCCTCGCTCACCTCGGACACCGTGCCGATGTCCCCGTGCGTCCGGGACTCGACCGTGACCGTGATCCGCAGCCGGGCCCGGTACCGGGCCTGGTCCTCGCGGAAGTTGACGACGGTGTGGCCCAGGGTCTGCGAGGTGACCGACAGACCGCTGCCCGCACCGGCGTCCAGACCGACGCCGAACAGCGGCAGCAGGCCCTTGGCCGCCGAGCCGCCGGATCCGTCGGTGACGGGCATCGCGAAGCCGTACGCGTTGTAGCCGAAGGAGATCCCGGCGGAGCCGCTGCCCGCCCGGCCGACGCCCTGCGCCCTGCCGCCGCCGAGGTCCTCGCGGGTCTGGACGTCTTGGCTGACCCCGGCGAACTCCAGGTCGTCGATCCGGGCCTGCACCCGGAGACGGAACGACTGCTGTCCGACCGAGCCCCGCACATGGAACTCGCCGGAGATGTCGCCGTTGGTCAGCCACCACCGGCTGCGCGCGCGGGCGGTCCGCTCGTTGAGCAGCTCCCGCGCATGGGTCAGGAACCGCTCGGCCGTGGCGGCGTCGAGGCCGACCGCGCGCAGCCGACCGTGCAGCGCCGCCAGCAGCGGCCCCATGTCGACGGCGTTGAGCACGACCCGGTGCGGTCCCAGCCGGGCCGCACTGGGCGTCTTGGGCCGGGCCGCGTTGGGCCTCCCGGGCAGGGCAACATCAGACGCCTCGGGCCGGGCCGCGTTGGGCCTCCCGGGCGGGGCAACGGCGCGCATCGGGGGATTCGGGGCCTCGGCGCCGGTGTACTCGCGCGGGAACTCCACCCGCAGACGACGGTCGTGGACGAGATCACGGTCGTGGACGACGTCGGGCTTGTGTGGAACACCGTCCACGAAGATCTGCACGCGCAGCCCGGCCAGGAACGGCTTGTTCTCGCTGATGAACAGCGTCCGTCCCGAGATGACGTTGCGCCGCTGGGTCTCGGAGCGCTCGGCGGCCGACTCGGCCCGCAGTTGTGGCAGGCCGAGGACCATCGAGGAGGCTATCGAGGAGGCCATGCTGAAGCCGAGCAGCAGGGACGAGTCCGCGCCGAGCGTGCGCCCACGGGTGCGCTGCCCGCTCCCGGCGGTCGTCGCGAACCGGACGTTGTACTCGCGTACGTCCGACGTCCTCGCGTCCGCCGGACGCAGGTCCGCGAGCAGCGGGCGCAGCCAGACCAGCCGGCCGTGGGAGACCAGCGTCGAGCCGTGGGCCAGCAGGTCGTCCCAGGCGTGCCGGTCGGTGGTGGCCAGCATGGCGTGCAGCGCGTTCTGGATGTCACCGGTCAGGCGCCGGTCCGGGAGTCCGGTGGTGACATTCTCGACCCAGGTCTGGGCGCGTGTCTTGTCCAAGGGGTCGACGTCGCTCACGGTCGCGTGCCCGAGCGGGCCGTGATCCACGTACCAGGGGTGAGACCGTCGCTCGGCCGCGGCGTCCTTGCCGGACGGGGCGACGGACGACGCCTCGGCCTGATCCGTTCGCGGGGCTTCGGCGACCGCACCGCGCGGTACGGAGGACGCCTCGGCCTGGAGGGAGTCCGGCTCCGTCGGCTCCACGGCGAGGGGGTGGAAGTCGCGCGGTGCGCCGCCGGCGAAGTCCTCGTCGGAACTGTCGGTGTGGTCGGCTCCGCCAGGCGCTCCGAAGGACATCTCGCCCAGGTCCTCGTCCTCGAAGACCTCCTCGCGGTAGGGCACCCGGGGGACGTGGACGGTGACCGTGGCACGGCGCAGCAAGGCCGCCCGGTCCTGACCGGTGGCCAGGTCGTCCTCGGACAGGTCCTGGCCACGGGAGACGGCGACGACCACGACGGGCTCCCTCGGACCCGTGCTCTCGTACCCGAGCGCGGCGACACGCCGGGCGAAGGACGCACGCAGTACCGCGGCGACCGCCTCGGCACGGCGGCGGCCGGTCGCAAGGCCCAGTCCGTCGGCACCCGTTCCCGCCGCGTAGCCGGTCACCGTGACCACCGGTCGCAGCAGCGGGTCCGAGAACCCCTGTACGGCGTCCGGCGCGACCCGAGCGGCCAGCGCCTCGATCACCGGCAGCTGGTCGGCCGACACCTCGCCGGAGTCTTCCGCGAACACCACGGTGGCGGCCGCGGCGGACCGGGGCCGGAACGTGCGGTAGTCGCCCGGGGCCGAGTTGTCGCCGACCGTCACGTAAGGCCGGGGGGAACCGTGCTCGGCGATTCCGCTGAGGTCCACCTCTCCGGTGGGCGCGTACACCGTGGTGCCGAGGTGATCGGCCACCTGCTGGGCGAGACCGTCGTCGTGCGCGCCCACCTCGCAGGCGACCAGCACCACACCCGCGTCGGGGTGCCGCGCCCGCAACTCGCGCAGACTGGGCCGACGCCGCAGCATGGCGGCCACCTCGGGACCGAAGAGGGGCCGCTGCCGGCCCGCCGCGTCCTCGACAGCGAGGTAGGCCGCACTGGCGTGCGACGACACGAAGTAGTGGCTTGCCCCGGACCACGGCACGGGCTGCTGGACGAACGGGTCGTACGACTGCCGCTGCCGCATGAAAACACCAGTCGTGGCCGGGTCGTACTGCGCCCAGGCAGGCGAGCGGTCCGCCCATTCGGCCGCACCGAAGTAGGCACGGCCGACGACGGTGCCCGCGTCCGAGACGATCCGGTAGCTGGTGACGTCGTCCTGCGGCTCGCGGAAACGGTCCAGCGGACTGCCGCCGGGCAACCGTGGCCGCGCTCTCAGTTCGGCTTCGGTGGGCGGCACGAGTGTGCTCTCGTGCTCCAGGGCGGCCGTGGCCGCCGCCGCCTCCGCCAGCCGCCGGCCGGCGGCCGTCACGCGTGCGACGGCCGCCGCGGGGGCGGCGCTGGTGTGCGCGGTCAGGGCCGCCAGCGCCGACTCGGCGCGGGACAGTTCGATGGCCGCGTCGGCGTACTCCTGCCAGGCCAGTGCCTCCTCCTCGGGGGTGAGGCGTGCGGTGGCCGCCGGCTCCGCCTGCTCCTGTTCCTCCGGTTCCTGCCGCGCCTTGCCCTTGTCCGGCACGGGCCGCGCGTGAGCCGCGTCGCCGTCCCGGGCGAGCAGGGTCTCCAGCGTCTCGGTGGGCATGTAGAAGACGGCCGCCTCGTCGCTGACGGTGACGTCGACCGCACGAGGCGTGCCGGTCTCCGGGCGGTGGACGATGTGCCAGGTGATCGATGTCGCTTCCACCCGGGAGAACGGGCGGCTCTCCTGCCGGAGCGGTTCCCCGTCGGCGGTGGTGCCCGCGCCGAGCGCGCTCGCCGTCCGGGCCGCCGAACCGAGGCTGCCCGAGGCCCCGGTGAGGGAGCGCTGGTCGTCCCGGATGGTCGTGCCGGGCAGCGTGCTGCCGCCGTCCGGACGCGGTCCCGACTCGCGCAGTCCGCGGATGTCGGCGGTGATCTCCAGGTGGCCGCCCAGGTCGTTGCTGGCTCCCGGCAGGATGACGGGCTCGCGGAGGGTGTCCTGCGCGGCGAGGTCGAGGAACCACTGGCTCATGTAGGGCGGGCTGAAGATCGCCGCGATCTTGGATCGCAGCACGAACAGACCGCCCTGCCAGGAGTGGGCGGCCGGGGACACGCCGGAGGCCGGCCCGCTCCTGGTGAACAGGTCCTCGGCTGCCGCCCGCAGTGCCCCCAGGCCGCCGACGGTACCCACGTACGCCTCACGGAGCAGGTCCGGGGTCAGCCGCGCTCCCTGGCGTTCGTACGCGGCCGGTGCCTTCGCCACCAGGGCCGGCGGGCGCGGGGCCGGTCGCGGGTGGGGCTGGGTGAGTTCCTGCCGGTAGGCGAGGCGCAGCGCGCCGGGCAGCACCCGGTCCCCGAGCTCGCGGTGCTTGTGCCGTCCGATCAGGGGCAGGGCCATGCCGACGGCGGGCGAGGCCGCGCTCAGGGCCCAGTGCACGTCCAGCTGGGCGGTGACCTCCACGTCGAACGCGGTCGTCCAGGGCCGGGTGGCGTGCAGAAGGGCGGCGCTCGTCTGGTGGCCGGTCCTCGCCTGCCCGCCCGGGGAGAAGGCGTGGCGGACCGTGGGGGCGAAGCCCGACACGGCCTGCGGCGGCGCGTCGGAGTCGGCCAGGGTGCGGTCCTCGGTGTACGCGGATTGCAGGCTGCCGCTCCCGTCGCCGGCCAGGCCGTCGGCGCGCTCGACGGCACGCACGTTGCGGCCCTCCAGGACGTGCCCGCCGGGCTCCTGACCCAGCGCCCGCGGTTCGGTGAGCTTGGCCGTGAGGGTGACCCGGGCCATCGTCGTCCAGAAATCGTGCCGGTGGGGCACCAGGATGGGCAGGCCGACCAGCATGGTCTCCAGCAGGGCCTTGGTGCCCTGCTGGGCGGCCACCTTCCAGAGTTCTGCCGCTACCGCGTCGGCGTGGTCCGGGGAGAGCTCCCGGCGGAGGGCGGGCAGCAGATCGCGCACGAACGGCCGCAGGTCGGGCACCGCGAGCAGCGCGGTGTGGTCGAAGCCGTCGCCGCGCAGCACGTTGGCGGGGGCCAGTGCCGCCGGCGCGTCCGGTGCCGTCGTCTCCGCCGCCGTGGTGTCCGGGGCGGTGGCCGACCCCACCGCCGGTGCCGCCACGAGTCCGCGCTCCAGGGCCGGTTCCCGCTGCATCAGCGCCAGTCCGGGCGCCGTCACCGGCTCGCCGGTGCTCTCCTGCTGGGAGTTGCGCCGGGAGCTGAAGCGGCCGAGGAAACCGACCGACTGCTCCGACCAGCGGCGCACCGTGACGCGGAACGTGGTGGGTGCGTCGGCCCACACATGGCCGCCGGTCGTGATGTCGACCCGTTCGCTCTGCCCGCTCGCCGCGCGGTTCCCGGACGCCTGGGCGCGGTGCCCGACGCTGTGGTTCAGCCCCGTGCGGTTGGCATCCGAGAGGTGCACGTCGGTGGGTTCCCCCTCCTCCGCCGCCGCGTCGGCGAAGTTGAGGGACATTCCGAGGGCCGCGTACGCGGACAGGGCGTCGTCGGTCTGCGTGTGCCGGACCAGGGCGGTGCCCATGCTGTGGTGGTGGAGGTAGGCGTGATCGCTCTCCCCGATCGCGGTCAGCGGGCCGGCCGTGGCCTGCACCGACACCTCCACCCACTGCGGCCGGCCGAACACGCTCTGGGCCATCGGCCGGGTCCAGAGCGGGTACGGGGCTCCGGTGAAGTCCCGTACCCGGGGCCCCAGTCCGTTCACGGCGGTGCGCAGCGCGGCCTCGTCGAGCGGGTCGAGGGCGGGCACGCCGACCTGCCGCAGCAGGTCGGTGATGTGCGGCAGGAGGTGGTCGGTGCGCACCATATGCAGGATGTCCTGCGGCAGGCGTCCGTCCTCGGGTGTCCAGGTGAGGGCCGGGCGGTCCCCGGTGGAGCGCGGTGCCCGCAAGGCCCTGCCGCTGCCGTCGGCCCTGCTCTCCAGGTCCAGGGTGCGCACGAGGCGGCCGCCGCCGTCGTCCTCCAGGACCAGGTCCTCGGGGACGAGCAGGCCCGCCTCGACGGGCAGCGGGCCGGACACGGCCGGGACGGGTGCCGGCTGCCCCGGGCCGGTGGCCTGCTCGACGGTGACGTGGAAGCGCACCGCTCCGCTGAACTCGGACAGCCACAGCGATCCGCCGCCGGAGGCCCCGCCCGCGAAGAACCCGCCGGCCTCGGTGACGGAGCGGCTCCAGCTGGCCCCCGGAGTGAGCCGGCCACCGGTGGCGTCCGTGGCCGTGTCCTCGGACGCGAGCAGGTTGGTCCCCAGCTTGAACTCCGCGGACAGCTTCCACTGCCGGGTCGCCGAGCTGGTCAGGTCGAAGGAGGACCCGTAGTAGACGTCCGTCTGCCCGCGCTGGGAGCGGACGTAGGTGAAGTCGTCCGGGTCCAGGGTGGCACGGATGGTGACCCTGATCCGGTCCACTCCGCCCAGACCGGTCCGGGTCAGCACCACGGTGTGGCCCGGACCGGTCATCAGGTGCATGCGGTGGGTCAGGCCGGTCTCGCTCAGGACCTCGTCCAGGGCCAGCTGGTTGCGGACGTGGTGTTCCAGCAGCGCGTCGCCGGCCGCCCGGGCCGGCAGCTCGACGGCGTCGGGGACGGGGACGTCCCGCCACGGGTCGTGGCCGGCCAGGAAGCCGGGGAAGCTGCCGTGGACGAGCCGCAGTGTCCGCAGCCGCACCTGCTCGGCGGCCGTCCCGTCCAAACGGCTGACGCGGCTGGTGGGCGGCAGCCAGTCGCGGAACAGCGTGGGCAGCCGCAGGGTGCGGCCCGGGGCGGTCCTGGCCAGGGCGTCCGGGTCGGCGGCGGTCCGGCCCGCGGACGACGCCGCCGGGTCCTGGGGCCGCAGGCCGAGGCGGTCCGCGTCGGCGGCGAGCATGCGTACCCGGGCGGTGAGCCATGTCTCCGGTCCGCTGCGCCCGCCGAGCCCTCGGGTGTCCACCCTGACGTCGAACTCGACGACGGTGGTGGGCTCGTCGGTGTGCTTCAGCCTGTTCAGTTCCACGCTGCCGGCCTGCTGGCCGGGGCGGGAGAACCGCACGGACCGTGCGTAGGACAGCGAGAGCACCGAGGACAGCGGCAACGGGACCCCGACCGCGGTCGCCGCCAGCGAGAGGGCATCGAAGACCCCGGTGGTGGAGCCGTCCAACTGGCTGACCTGCGCGCCCACGGTGCCGGCGCGGACGTCCTCGGCGTCCACCCGCGTCAGCTCGTCCAGGTCGTCCACGACCCTCGGGTTGTGGAAGGAGGCGCGCACCCGCACCGCGTCGGGCCGGCCGGCGGCGGAGAGCATCGGCGCCGACTGGTATCCGCCGGCGGCGGCCTGGTGCAGACCGGCCGTCAGGGTCCGCACCCGGGCGAAGGCGTCCAACGGCGCGAAGGCCGGCGAGAACGGGTCGGTGAGGGCGGGGTCCACCGCGGCGAACACCGCGGCCCGGTAGTCCGCCGCGCCGGTGACCGAGTCCAGCCACGACATGCGGGGAAGTGCGACCGGTTCGCCGACGACGGCGGGGCGGGACGCCCGGCCGGCCGCGTCCCACCGGTGGTGCGCGTCGGCCGTCAGGGCACGGCTGTCCCGGGCGGTCTCCAGGGCGCGGTGCAGCCCGGCGGTGCCGGCCTCCGCCGCGCCGGACAGTTCCTGCCACAGCGCAGAGCCGGCGTGCCGCACTCCCTCCGGGCGTGGCAGCTCGCGTACGGCCGCACGGGGGTAGCGGGCGGTCAGGGAGCGCTCGACCACCGTCTGCCACCGCTGCGGGGCCTGGCCGCGTTGCTGGACCACGAGGTCGACACCCACGTCGTACCGGAAGTCCACGGCCCGCCCTGATGACGGCCGCAGGGTGCGGGTGCTGCCGATGGTGGAGGAGACGGTGAAGTCGGTGTTCCTGCCGAGCCCGGTGAGCAGCGTCCGCAGCGCGGTGCCGGCCTGGGACAGGTGCGGTACGAGCGCGAGCGCCTGCGAGAACGCCAGGCCGGCGGCCGTGTCGCGGTTGCGGTTGACCGTGCGGTTGGCCGACGAGGTCTCGCGCCAGTCCAGCACCTGGGGGTTGCTCCGGCCGCGGGTCTCCCGCCGGGCGGTGCCGGCGCTCTCGGCGAACGGTTCGCCGCGCGGGTCGGTGAGCTGGGTCCAGTCGCCCAGCCGCAGTCGTACGGTGACGGCCACGGGGCCGCCGGGCAGCCCGAGCACGAGCGAGAGCCGGTCGCCGACGGCCTGGCGCAGGGCGTTGTCGAGGCCGGCGGTGTCGAAGTACTCCGCCAGTGCCTCTCCGGCGCGCTCGCGCGACCGCTCGGGCAGCTGGGCCAGGAAGCCCTCCCGGATCGCCGCCGGCAGCCGGTCGTCGGCGAACGCGTACGTCTCGGCGCCGACGCCGTGCCGGAAGTCCGGGGACACGGTGTAGGCGGGCGGAGCGAAGACCAGGCCGGCGTCGCGGCGGTCCCGGGCCTGTGCGGAGTCCTCCGCGGGCCGCGCGCCGGTCTCCGCGGGCTGCAGCGAGTCCTCGGCGGCCGTCAGCGTCTTGTTCAGCAGGTCCTGCTGGACGACGATGTCGCCCTCGTAGGCCTCCGTGCCGGTGGCCGGATCCGCGGGGCGGCCGTGGGCGGACGCCGGGTCGCTCACCCGGCGCGCCACCGTGAGGTCCGTGCCGCCGGGGACCAGCGCGTAGGCATCCCCGTCGTCGGTGTCGACGACCGTATGGCTGACCGAGGGAATGTGGTCCACGGAGACCACGACGCCCTCGGGGGCTGACGTCGCGGCCCTTGCGCTCCCGTTCTTCGGCCGCGACCAGTGCGGCGCACCGCCGCCGAGGCCGGGCAGGGCTCCGTCGCGCTCCACCGCGAACGGAAGCGGCCTGCCGTGCGTCACCTCGGTCCAGTGGGCCTCGGCCAGGCTCTCCGCGGCCCTCGCCGCTTCGAGCCGCTCGTCGGCGTGGGCGAGCCGGGTGCCGTCGCCGTCGGCGGAACTGCCGACGACCGCGGTCCGCCGACCGTCCATCAGGCTCCGGACGCGCTCGGCCTCCGCCCGCAGACGCCGCGCCTCACTGAGCGCCGCCCCGGCCTCGATCGCCTCGTGCTCGTCCACCGCGGCCTCGGCACGACCCTTGCCCTTGTCGACGCGGGGGGCGTCGGTGAGAGGTGCGTCGGCGAAGGCGCGGGCGTCGGCGCCATGGGCGCCGGGGTGTGGGAACGGTTCGGCGTGCCCGGGTGCGTCCTCGTGTGCGGGCGTGGCTGCGGGCGCTTCCTCGTGCGAGGACGTTTGTACGGACGAGCCCTCGTGCGGGGAGGTGTGTACGGACGCCCCCTCGCGTACGGAGGTGTGGGCGGACGTCTCCGCAGGCGGATACTGGTGGGCGGAGGTGCTCTTCGGGGTCGTCGGGTCCGTCGACAGCATGTGCGGTACGCGGTGCGTGACGGTCTCCTCGGCCGGCTCCGGTACCTCGAGAAGCGTCGGCAGCCGCCGCACGCCGTTGCCGGACGCCTCCGGCAAGGACCGGTCCCCTCGCGTCGGCGCGCTCGGTACGGGGCCCTCGGACCCGAGCCGCTCGGGCACGTCCGGGGTGGCATCCGTCGGGTCGACCGCGTGGCCGGTGCCCGGGGTGGTGGGCTCGTGGTCGGGGATCTCCGGCCGGGTGAAGACGTGGCCCTGCTTGACCACGACGAGCTCGGTGATCTCCGACGACGGCACCGAGACGCCGGCCAGGACGACGCCCGAGACCTTGGTGTGCGTACCGCCGTGGTGGAAGGTGAACGTGAACTTGACGTGGCCGTCGTAGTGTTCGAGCGGCGTCGGGATCTTGGCGTTGGAGAAGGTACGGCCGCCCGTGACCTGGTCGCCGCGGGTCCGGCGACGCAAGCCGCCGCCGAACGTGAACGCCGCCCCGAGCTTGTTCTGCAGCGCGCTGGTGGACGCTCCGAGCTGGCCCAGCAGGAAGAACTGCCGCGAGTGCAGGCCGCGCCGGGTGTACACGGAGAACTTCTCGCCCGCCAGGGCCACTTCGGCCTTGGGTTCGGGACGCACGTGCGTCAGGCCGACGATCTCCGCCTTGGCCGACACCCACGCCTCACGGCCGTTCACCCGGAACGTCTCGCCCTTCAGCTCGCCGCCGCGGGTCAGTTGCGGAAGTTCGGCCATCAGACGGTCCTTGGTGAACTCGCCCATGACCAGTTCGCTGCGCGGCGTCCCGGCCCGGGTCGCCTCCGACCAGGCGCTGCCGAACGCCCTGCCGCCCTCGCGGTCGAGCAGGCCGCGCAGCGACTGGACGTCGGGCAGGTCGCGGACGAGATGCCCGCCCGACATGCCGTCGGTCAGCAGTGACTCCGGCGGCTTGGGCATCTCGACCCTCGGGGGCTCCTGGCCGGGGCGCTTCGGGGGCTGCGGTCGTCCGACGCCCGGCTCGGGCGCTTGGAAGAGCGCGTCCTCGGCGCGGGGGACCTCGACCGCGTCGGCGCTCGGCAGCAGGGCCTGGAAGCCGATCTCCGCCTCGCCGATCCGGCGTACCCGGACGCCGAAGGTGCGCTTGGTCATCGAGGAGAAGGCGAGCGGGCCGTGGCCGGTGCGCCGGGTGTCGAGCGCCGTCTTGATGTCCGCGTTCTGCTTGACGAGGTGCGCCTCGAAGTCGGCCTTCGCCGCCGCGAGCTCATCCTTCAGCATGTCGACTTCGCTCCGCGGAACGCCTGTCGAACCGCCCGCCGGACCGGCCGCCGGGTCGCCCGCGCGGACCTCGTCACCGGCGTCGGCCTGCGGGTCGCGCGTCGCGACGCCCGCGCCGGACGTCTCGGGGATGTCGCCGGGCCGGCCGCCCTCCAGTGCCTTGACCTGCTGGTCGAGGTCGGCGATCTTGTCGCGCAGTGCGTCGAGGACGGTCTGCGCCTTGACGGCGTCCTTCGACACACGGGGGTCGACCGCCCGTCCGAACGGCCGCCAGCGGTCGCGGACCTCGAAGTGCAGCCGAGCCACACCGTCGAAGACGCTGCCAGGGGCCTTGGTCTTGGTCCCGACGGCGGAGCGGATGCCGGAGGAGGAGTCGGCGAAGTGCTCCGTCTGGACGGTGTGGGCCAGGGTGCCGCCGCCGAACACCTGGGCAGGCGAGGCGCCGATCGGGTCGGAGGTGCCGACGACGGTCACGTTGATCGCGTCGGAGGTGATCTGCGGACCCGAAAGGCCGGGTTCCGTACGGCTGCCTCCCGCGATGTCCACAGTCGCCGAATTGAACTCGGTCGCCTTGGTGTTGGCGGTGTGGGTCATCTCCTTGACGCTCGCGCTGATGGCCAGCTCACGGCCCTTGACCCGGATCACCCAGGGCTGGCCGGACATCATCGACTTCAGCCGGCGCTGGAACTCGGACGCGGGCAGACGCTCCATCAGCTTCGCCCGCGCCACCTGCCAGTCGGCGGCGGAGCCGAACACCTTCGGCCCGCTCGGGTCCAGCTGGCGCAGGACGTCCTCCACCAGGTCGGCGGCAGGCGCGCGACCGGCCACGTCCGCACGCGCGGGGCGGGTGTCGAGCACGATGTCCTCGGCGCCCAGGCGCAGCGACTGGGCGATGCGTTCGGGCACCCGGTAGTGCTGGTCGACCTGGTGGGCCGCGCCGGTCGCGGGGGCGGCGGGCAGATCACGGACCGGGAAGGCGAACTGTCCGTCACCGGTGGCGGTGAACGTCACCTCGCCGCCGCGGCCCGGCAGCGCGTGGGAGACCTTGACCTGAACGGTGTAGGTCACCTGGCCCTTGAACAGGGCGGCCGGTTCGACGGTCTTGTTCTTGGACACGACGCCACCGCGAACGTCGACGCTGTGCCCCTCGACGGACTCCTTGTGGTGCACGTGGCCGAGAGTGAAGGAGACGTACGGGGCCTTGAACCCGGCACGCTCCCACAGGGTGCGCCGGACGTGCGTCTCCTTCTGTACGGCGGCCGCGGTGACGGACTCCGTGCCCTGTTCGAACTCGAAGCTCTCCTCGACCCTCACGTACTCGGTCATCTTGGCCTTGGCCGCGGTGATGTGGATGTCCGCGGTCACCGGACCGGCGCGGAAGGTGCCGCCCCAGATGTCGCCGCCGGTGAGTCCGGCGGTCCTGGGCTGCAGGGCGATCGAGTCGAAGAACCGGCTCACCTCGCCCTCGACCTGGTCCCAGCGCTCTGCGAGGTCGGAGAGCTGCTGCTTCAGCTCCTTGGTGTCGGAGAGCTGCTTCTTCAGTTCCTTGACCACGACGTCGCCGGGCAGTTCGACCACGACGTCACCGTTGCCGATCCGTCCGGAACCGGTCACCCGGTCCGGGGGTCGGACGGTGAGGTCGGACCGCACGGCGTTCGCGGCGGGCTCCGGCACAGGCTGACTGGTCGCGGCGGGCTCCGGCACAGGCTGACTGGTCGCGGCGCCCTCCGCAGGGGCCGGGCGGTGGAATACCTGCGGGCCCACACCCGCCTTCGTGACCTCGTACCGCTCGGTGTGACTCTTCGGGATGGCGACGACGAAGCGGACGTCCGTGCTTCCGCCGTGCGCCGCCGTCTCCCCGACGCGTCCGACGTGTGCGTCGATACTGGCCGTGGCGATGTACAGCGCCATCGGCTCGGGGTACTTGGCGCCGGCCACGCTGCTCTGGCCGCCCGACACGCCGTTGCCGCTGCGGTACCGGTGCGCCATACCGCCACCGGGAGCGTGCAAGGCGAACGTGACGTTGTCGGCGAGCTCCGGCTGTACACCGCCCTGCGCCAAATGTCCGTGCCCGAAGCCGGATCCCAGTCGGCCGCCGAGCTCGTCCGCGACGTCACTGAGCAGGTTGATCTCGGCTGCGTCCAGGGTCCGCACGAACTCCAGCAACTCCAGTCGCCCGTTCAGGGTGAACTGGGCATTGGAGCGCAGTGGCATGGGCAGCGGAGCGCTGCGGGCGCTCGTGCCCCGGGTCATCTGGGGCAGCACCGCCGCGAGTTGCTCACGGGTGGCCATGTCCTGCGCGGCCGGGCGTGCGTCGGCCCAGCCGGGGCCGAAGTAGTCGCGACCGATACCGTCCACGAGATCGTTCAGCCGGGGCAGCTGCGGTGCGCCGACGGCGCGTTCCTCACCGGCGAGGACGTCGATGACGACCGTGCGGGACGGCAGTCCGTCGTGCCAGACCGCGGCCGAGGGCTGCCAGGCGTGGTCGCCCTCCCGCAGGGCGGGGGCCTCGGTCCGGCGCGGTCCCCGGGGCCGGGTGGCCGCGGAGAAGGAGCCCGGCTCGGAGACCGGACGGGCGTCCGCGGCGTCCACCAGGACCTGGAAGCCGACCTGGGCCCGTCCCCCGCGCACCGGGCGGACCGTCCCGCCGGTCGCCTCCGGCGAGGCGCCGTGCGGGGCGGCGGTCACCGGGTGAGCCGCGTCGCGAGCGGTGTCCGACGTGGCGCCGTGGGCCGTCGCCGAGGTGCGCGGAACCGTCGGCTTCGCGGCGCCGAGGGGATCGGCGCGGTGGACGAAGGAGAGTGTGACCACGCCGTCGAAGACGGCGCCGGGGACCTTCGTCTTGACTGCGGTACCGGTGCGGACCGACTGCTGTCCGATCACGGCGCCCGCGCGTTCGAACTCGCCCTGGCCGACGCCGGTGATTGTGGTGGGTCCGGCGTGCAGGTCGGCGCTCTGCACGTTCATCGTCGCCCGGACACCGTGCTCGGAGCTCTTCGTGTAGGTGTAGACCCGGGTGACGTCCGAGCCGGTGTTGAACTCCGTCTTCTCGGTGTTGCGCAGGTGCTTCATCGACGAGATCTCGGCGTTCACCAGCAGGCTTCCCGCGTCCGGGCCCAGGTCGATCTCCAGCGTCTCGCCGGCCGTCATGCCCTTGAGCCGGTACTGCAGGGAGTCCAGGGAGCCGAGGCGGTCGAGGACCAGGTCCCGGACTCCGGGCCAGCTGTCGCCGAAGGCGCGCTTGCCGTAGGACACCAGCGAGTCGGGGTCGTCGAGGGTGCCCAGGAGGGCCTCGTGCAGGGTGCCGGAGACCCGTTCGCCCTCGGCGTTCACGAGGAACAGGTCACGCACGGTGTCCATGCCGCCCAGCGCGAGCGTCTGCTCGATGCGGGCCGGCGGCAGGTAGTGCTGCATCCCGGACGGCGGGCGGAGGTCTGCCTCGGCGGAGGCCACGGGCACATTGGCCGACACCTTGACCCGGCTCACGGGTCCGCCGTCGCCGGTGCGCAGGGGCAGGGGCTTGCCGAAGGTGCCGCGGACCGCGGAGAAGTCGAACTCCAACCGGACCTCGACGTCGAGCTTCAGCGCCGGCTCGGGGGTCTTGGTACGGCTGAACAACCGGCCGCTGGAGACCATGCGGTGCGATGCGGAGCGGGACCAGTTCGAGGACAGGTATCCCGTCAGGTCGGTGTATGCGGCGGCCTTGCCCTTCACGAGCACGCCGGCGGTGACCGCGGAACGCGTCTCGCGCTGGAAGCCGTCGCGGACCAGGGACTCGCTGCCGTCTTCGAACTCCAGGCTCTTGAAGGCACCGTCCGTCTCCGCCCTCGTCACCTTGGCCCGGACGGTGATGTCACCGCTGAAGCCGGCCACATCCATCGTGAGGGTGCGCAGTTCACCGCGGGTCATGGCCGACAGCGACGGCCAGACCTCCCTGCTGAGCTGTGCCTGCAGATCGGCGCGGAGCGTGTCGCGCTGGGCCTGGGTAAGGACGTCGTCGTCGAAGTACCCGACAAGGTCCCGTGTGACGGTGAGGGTGGTCTCCTGGGAAAGCAGGACGCGGTCAGCGCCGCCGATCTGCCCGTTGGCCGTCATGCGGACAGGAGCCTGCGGCGCCGGTACGGCGACTGCCGACTCCGGTGCGACGATTGTTGGTTCCGGTGCGAGAGTCTGGGCCAGCAGGGCGTCCAGCCTGCGCGACTCGTCCGGGCGCGCGCCGACGACCGCCGCGTCCGGCTCCGCCACCGCGTCCGCCGCCGAGGGCAGCGGGGCCGGCCCCGCCCCGACGTGCCGCGTCGTGTCCGCGGGCGGGGCGCCGGCGCGGATGCCGGTCGGTGCCGGGTCGGCGCCGAGTTCCGTGGCCCGGTTCCGGGCGGCGCGCTCGTCCTGGGTGTGCAGGACGGCGGCGACCTCCAGCACGCGCCTGCGGTGGGCCTCGCGCAGCGCCTCTGTCTCCGCCTCGCCGCCGATCGTCAGCTTCGGCGGTACGAGCTGGCTGGCCTTGCCGATCAGCTCGGCCAGCCGCCCGTGGTCCAGTCCGCGCAGCTCCTGCGGCAGCGACTCGGCCGGCCGTTCGCCGGCGGCCCGGACCTTGCCCTTGTCGTCGCCGCCCTGGACACGCAGACGCGCGGCCTCCAGGCCCGCGCCGAACGCGTCGGCGTACTCGGCCTCGTGGGCGGCCCAGGACGTGGACAGCTTCTGGGGTGCCCAGAGCAGTTCGTAGGCTGCCAGGAAGTCGGCGCGGAAGTCCTCGGCGTGTTCCTCCCACCGCTGCCGGGCGGTGTCGTCGTCCGGGCGCAGGGTGTGGAAGGACCGTGCGGCGTCGTGCAGTGCGGCGTCGGTCCAGGACTCGAAGGTGAGGTGCGCGGGCAGGGCCCGGGCCTGCTCGGCGAGCAGGGCGTCCCACTGCCGTACGGCGCCGGCCATCTCGTCCGGGCTGACCGGACGGCTGGTGAAGATCGCGTCGAAGGCGGTGAGCAGCCGCTCGTCCAGGCCGGAGCGGGCGCGGGTGATGTCGGCCTCGGTGAGAGCCTGGTGGCCGTGGGCCGCCTGCCACTGCTGGAGCTGTTCGTCGAAGAGGCGCCCGGAGACGGTGATCACGCTGTCGCGGGCGTGCCGCACGGTGAGCCAGGTGTGCAGCCGGTCCCGGCCGGTCAGCTCACCGTACGCGGTGTTCCAGCGCTCCAGCCGGGCCGGGGCGTCCTCCAGTCCGGTGGTCACACCATCGTGCCCGAAGAGCTGTTCGAAGTGGTCGTCGACGGCGGCGGCGACGGAGACGTCCAGGGTGCGCCGCAGCGTGGGGCGTACCTGGCCAAAGGAGACCGGGAAGCGGTCGAGGAAGGTCGCTGCCGCCGCGGGGCCGGAGTCGGTCCAGGTGGTGACGGCGTCCGCGATGTCCTGCTGCGAGCGCAGGATGGCCGCCTCGCGGGCCGCCTGGAGGGCCAGCCGGCCGGGCAGCCCGTCGAGGATTGCACGCACCTGGTCCTGCCAGACGCGCGGCAGCGCCCCGCGGCTCGCGATCGGCCCGGCCACGGACGCCGCGGTGGGGAAGATCCGGTCGAACGCCTCCCGCAGCGCCCGGCGGGTGTCTTCGAGGATCCGTATCCGGCCTGCCTCGGACAGTTCGGTGCGCTCGGCGTCGAAGGCGGCGAGCAGGTCACGGCCGCTCTGGTCGAGCCGGTCTCGGAAGGCTCCGTCCGCCAGCTGCTCGAACACCGCGTCGAGCCGGGAGAGCTGGCCGAAGAGCAACGCGTACCGGTCGAACTCCCCCTCCAGGTTGGAGACGAGCCCGCGCAGCATCCGCGCCGACTCCCGCACCACCTCCCCGCCGCCGGTACGCAGATCGGTGCCGGAGACCAGGATGTCCCGGACCACCCCCTCCCACCGGTCACGGAAGTCACCGCCGGCCAGCTCCCGCACCGACTCGGCCATCTCCGTGACCAGCCCGAACGGCGCCGGCGTGCCGTCGGCGAGCCGACCCCGCCAGGCATCCGCCAACCGCCGCCCCCAGCGCCGGAACGCGGCGTCGAACGCCTGCTGACCGCGGACCGCGGCCAGCTCGCGCGCCGCCCCCAGATCGAAGGCGTCCCGCAACCGGTCCGCCGCCGTGCCGTCGGCGGTCGGCTCGCCGAACCGGTCCGGGTTCTCCCTGACCCGGTCCCTGACCGCGGCCGGCCGCTCCTCGGACACCCCCGGCGCCTGCTCCCGCGCCCCCTGACGGAACGCCTCGCCGAAGGCGCTCTCCCGCTCCTCCGCCACGGTTTCGCCATCGGCGTCGGTGGTGGTGTCCTCGGTACGGTCCTGGGCCAGCAGGTCGGCATAGTGACGGTGCAGCTCCCGCTGCGCTTCCTGCCACGCCGGGACGCGCCAGTCGTCCTCGGCGGTGGCCTGCGGGTGCGCGGCCAGGAACTCGGCCGGCAGGGCCGTCTCCCGGGCCTGCCGGGCGGTCTCCAGGTAGGTGTCACGCAGGGCGGCGATCTGGCGGCGGGTGAAGTCGACCGTGGCAGGGTGGGACGTCGGCCCCGTGTGCTCGGCGTGGCCTTCCAGCAGCCGCTCGAAGTCCTGGTGTGCCAGGTGGCGGGACTCGGCGACCTTGCGCAGTGCGGTGGCCTGCTCGTCGAAGCGCGCCAGGGCCGCCGCCTGCTCCTGGGGGCCGTACAGGTCGAGTTGCCCGAAGAGCGGCTCGGAAAGTGCCCGCTGCCGGTGCTCGTACCAGGCGGTCAGCTCGCTGTTCCAGGCCGGGTCGGCCGCGAACTGGGCGGTGTGCTCGGTGAACCGGCGGCTCTCCGCGACCGCCGCCCGCGCCCGCTGCTGCTGGAACAGCGCCGCTTGGCGAATGTCGCGGTCAAGCCGGTCCAGGCGCGTCTGACGCTCGGCCTCGTCCGCGACGGCCAGCGTCTCGGCCCGCTCGGTGACGTACTGCTCCCGCAGGGCGACGAGTCGCTCGGAGTACCAGCGGCGGACCGGGTCGCTCCACTGCGCCAGGCCGTCCGCGAGGTGGATCCGCCGCCCGTCCGGGCCCGTGGTCCGCAGGGCGTTGTCAAACGCGGCGCCTGCCCGCCGTTCGGCGGCCCCGGCCGTGTGCGCCTCGGCATAGCGCTGCCGGAATTCCCGTACCGCCGCTTCCGTGCCGCCGGACGAGTCGGCCACCGTCTGCCGGAAGTCCTCGGCCAGCGCCGTCGCCTGTGGGGAGCCTTGGAAGGCCGTACGGATCCGTGTGTCCGGCACCACCACCGTGGCGACATCACGGTCGAAGACCGTCTGCGCCTGTTCCCGTGCCGTGAGGGCGTCATGTGCGGACGCCAGGTGCGCGGTCAGATCCGTGAGGGCGCGGGTACGGGTGGCGGTGAGCTCGGCGGGGCCCACGGCCGGGTGGTCCTGCGCCCACGCGTCGGCGAACGTCTCGCGAGCCTCGGCGACCCGCTCCGCGGCCAGGGGAGAGCGCAGCTCGGGGGGGTACTCCGCCAGCCGCCTCTCGAACTCCTCGTACGCCCGTTCCCGCGCCTCGACCCTGTCGCGCAGCCCGGCCAGGGCATCCAGCAGGGGCGCGTGGGCCGTCGGCATCTCGTCCCGAGAGCCGGCCGTCCTGGGCGGTGCCCCGGCGGAGTCGGTGGTCGGCGCCGGGACGTCCGCTCGGGAGCCCGTGCCGGACTGCTCCACCGGCTGCTGGGGCGGTCGGGTGGGCGTGTCCTGGCCGGTGGTGGAGGCCGGGCTGGTGGTGTCGGCGGGCGGTGCGTTCGGCAGCGCATCGTGTGCGTACTGGGCGCGGCGGGCGGCGGCCGCGCCGTCCTGTAGCTGCGGCACCAGGTCGCGCAGGTCCTGCTCGGCGTGGCCGAGGGCCTCCGCGGTCTCCGGGGCGGGGGACTCCTGGTGCGTCCTGACCGCGTCGGTGTACCGGACCACGACGTGGTGCACGTCGGGGTTGGGGGAGAGCTGGTAGATGTCGTCGTGCGGGGTGCCGTAGTAGGTGACCTTGCCCGGGTCGCCACCACGGGCGGCCCGGTTCTCGGCCTGGATGTCGATGTCGGCGGAGATGTGCGAGCGGCCGGTGATCCGGACGTGCAGTCCGCCCAGTTCCTTCGCCGCATCGGCAACCTTGATGTCGACGCCGCGGCCGCCGGTCATGTTGATGACGGTGATCTTGCCGGGTTGGCCTGCGTGCTTGATGGCTTCCTCGAAGGCGTCCTCCTGGAACCTGCCCTTCTCCAGGAACCAGTTCGCGTCGATCGCCGTGTGCTCCATGCCTGCGGCCTCCAGCCGTGCCGCGATCTCACCGACCAGGTCGTTGCGGTGGGCGAGGATGAGCTGCGGCGGGCGCCGGTCGGCCGGGTAACCGTTCAGCGTGTCGTTCACGAGCTCGTCGAGCTTGTGAACGAGATCCTCACTGATCCGGTCCGGGATGAACTCCAACCGGTGCTCGTAGTAGCGGTTGACGTCCCGGACGGTGTCCGACAGGCCCAGCGCACCGAAGTCGTGTCCCTTGACCGTGCCGGAGGCGCCGCTGGTCTGGCCGAACTCCGTGAGCTTGACCAGGCCCTGCGCGGTCAGGCTGCGGCTGCTGTCCGAGTCCGCGCGGACGGTCAGCCCCAGATGGTGTTCGATCGCCTGCGCCAGGCCGTTGTTCCACCGCGACTCCGAGGAGGTGACCGGGTCGTAGAGAACTTTGTGCGAGTTCTGGTCGATGATGTAGATCTTGCCGTCGTGCACCGCGTAGTGGATCTTCGGCTTGTACACCCACCGCGCCAGCGCGGCCATGCTCAGCCGGTGCACCTCCTGCTCGCTCAGGCCGCGCTGAAGCGCCGCTTCCAGCTTGGCCCTGCCGACGTCGGTCAGTTGCGCTCCACCACCGCCGAGATGACCGGTGCGCAGACCGAAGTCCGTCTCGTCCAGCACCCGCCTGTCCAGACTGTCCTTCAGCGTCTCGCCGGCCCACTTCACCTCGGTCACCGTCTCCGGTGTGGCCTCGTGCTGGGCGCCCTCGCTGAGGATGTAGGTCGGGTTGGCGTAGACGAACGCCTCGTCCGCCTCGTCGACGGCGACGTGGACACGGATCTCGTCGCCCGGGTTGCTCTGGCCCTGCAACAGGCCGTGCTTGAGTTTCCCGAACGCCACGTCCTCGGAGGTGCCGATGTAGATCGTGGGCTTGTCGCCGCCCGGCGGAGGAGGCGGCGTGTCGGAGTTCATCCGGTGGACGTGGGCCCAGTCGCCCAGCACCTTCTCGAAGTGCAGGATTTCCCGGTTCGCCAGCACATCCCTCGGCGTGATCAGGTACGACGCCGACACGCCGTCCTTCGCGGCCTGTAGAGCGGCGTTCATGAAGAACACCCACGACTTGCCCTCACCGGCGGCCATGTTGACCATCTCGCCCCGGCCGAGGCCGATCACCGCGTCCAACTGCGTGTACCGCAGCGACACGCCCTGGTTGCGCCGCACCCACTCGTACAGCGCCGCGATCTTGTCATCCTCCGTCCCACGCCAGTACAGCTCCTTCAGCTGTTCCTCACCGACGCGGTCCAGCCGCTCGTGCTCCGGCACGCTCCGCGCCGACCGGGCCCCGATGTCGAACAGTTTCTGCGCCGCCTCATGCGCCTTGTTGGCGCTCGCCAGGAAGCCCTCGTAGGTGGAGGTGTTCAGACCGGTGCGCTCGGCCCAGCCGCCCTTCTCGTGCGGCAGGAAAACCCTCGGCTGCGCCAGCCACGCCCCGTTCTCGTCCTTGATCTGGCGGTACATCAGGACCTTGTCCGCGGCGGTGTCGGTGATCCGCTCGTTCTCCTTGCCCAGCACCACGGTGCTGCCGTCGTGCAGGGTGAGCACGGTATCGCTGTCCGTCTTCCTGGAGATCACCTCACCAGCGCTGTGGCGCGGCGGTCCCCACAGATCGTCGAAGCCGCGCTCGAAACTCACCCCGTCCGGCAGCACGACGTGCCGCAGCTCACCCGACCCGTCGAACAGCGCCTTCGAGCCCTCCGGCAGCTGCAAGCCGAAGTCGTTCCCGTCCCGGCCCCTGCCGGTCACCATGTCCGGCAGGGCTGCCGTCTCGCGCATCATCTCGGGCGTGAAGGGCTTGTCGACCCGATCGGCGGGTGCCCCGCCGTGGACGGCCCGCGCGGGGCCGCCCGCCGTCGCGGTATCCCGGCCGTCCGCCGGGGACAGTGGGCCCCGCGTCTCGGTCCGCGTGACGCCCGGGGCGTCGGCGCGCACGTCGGCGGCGGCCACCCGGCTCTCGGTACGACCGCTTGACGCGGCCCGCTCGGCCGTGGTCACGGTCCGTGCGTCCCCATTGGGGCTGACCAAGCTGTCGGGCCGTGCACCGGCGCCCTCGCTCGTGCGCGCCGGTCCACCCCCAGCGCGCACGCCGGCGGCGTCGGCAGGCCCCCCGCCCACCGCGCCCGGCCGCGCTGCCGTACCGACACCCGGCGCCGTTTCCGTACGCGCAGCAGGAGCCCCCATGCCCCCTGCCCCGGCTCCGGCTCCGGCTCCGGCTCCGGCCCGCGACCCCGCACCGCCGGTCCCGGACACCTCACGCCCCGGCCCCGCCGTCTCGGCACGCACACCCGAGACAGCCCCCTCACCAGGCCGCTCCGCCGCACCGGCACCCGGCGACGCGTCGGTACGCACCGGCGGAGCCACGTTGCCACCTACGACGTCAGGCCGCCCCACCGACCTCGCCCCACCGGGCGCCGCCGACCTGTCCGCCACCGCCGCCGCATCACCGACAGGCCGCACAGGGGAAGCAGAACCATCACCAGACGGAACCACCGCGGCAGCGCCAGGACCAGACGACGCCTCCGTACGCACCTCCGGAGCCGCGCCGCGACCCGGGACACCCGGACGTTGCCCTTCGGACGCGTGTGCCGTCGTGGCGGGTCCAGGCTGCCGCGCGGCTGGGGACGGCATGGCCGGTGCGGCGGTCCCGTCGGGGGCCACAGACGATTCCGCCTCGTGCGCCGGAGCGTTCGCGGCCTGCCGTCCGGAAGTCGTCGACGCGTTGTCGAGCACAGCCGGGTGCGACGCGGGGAGCGTCGCACCCCCGCCGGTCGAGGTGCCCTCGCCGCCGTCTCCGACCTCGCCGGAGTCGGCGACAGCCGGACGACCGGGAAACGCGCCGGGCTGACCGGCGGTGCCCGGGACGGTCTCCGAGCCCTGTCGGCCGGTCCGCGACGACACCGCACCCTGGGTGCCGTCCGGCTGCGCCGCACGGACCGGGTCCGTCCGCACGTCGCGGCCTCCGGGTTCGGTACCCTCCCTGCCAGTCCTTGCCTGGCCCACCTGGCTCACCGTCGCGTCCGGCGTCTCACGCACGTGCTCAGGCGCCGTGGAATCCGGCAGCCCGGTACGGGCACCGGCCCCACTCGCGCCCGCGGCGCCGGACGGTGATTCCGTCCCCGTCTCCTCGAAGCCTGGCAGGCCCAGTGCCGCCCGGGGGGCCGGCGATGCGGCTCCGGTCCCGGCGGGGTCCGGGACACCACCGCGCGCCACCGGTTCCGTCCGCGTGGCACCGGCGCCGACGCCGGCCGCGCCCGACGCCTCGGCGCCCGCGCCATGAGCCGCCCCCGCACCCGCAGGGACGGCTGCCGCGGGCGCGGGAACGACGGTCTGGGGATGGGGCGGCAAGGCGCCGGGCGACGACGAACGGTCAGGAGCCCGCACGACGCCCGGCGTACCCGAGGCGGAGTCGGGGGCGAGCGTGGTGAGGTCCTTCGTGCCTCCCGGGCCGCCGGCGCCGCCGAACGCGGACAGACCGGCGCTGTTCACGCCGTCGGGCGAAGTGAACGGGTCCTTGGTGGAAAGCGACTTGAACTCGTCGGCCAGTCGCTCCGTCGGCGTGACCCGCTCCGGCTTGCCGCCCCCGCCCGTGCCCGGGGCGGCGAGCATGGCACCGGCCGCGCCGGCCAGGAAGGCCAGTCCCAGGTCCTGGTCGGCACCGAGCGCGGAGTTGACGGCCACACCGCCGACGACGCCGGCCCCGCCACCGATCAGGGTGCGCCCGATGAGCGAGTTGGCGAACTTGGGCATGAAGTGGGAGGCGACGCCGGAGAACCCGCCGAAGACGGCGCCGCCGATGGCTCCGCCGAGGGCCATGTCCTTGATGGCGTTCAGGTCCAGGTGCTTACGGGTGCCCTTGAGGATCTCGATGCCCTGGAGGAGGGTCTCCAGCCCCGTCATGGAGGCCGCTCCGACGGCCGCCGACATGAGGAGCCGCCGCAGGATCGCCTGGATCACCTGCCGCACACCGGTGATGAGCGCGGGCACGGCGGCCAGCCCGAACAACGTGTTCGCCAGGAACGCCAGTTCGACCAGCATCCAGGCGAGCATCGCCTCGGTCATCGCGGTCGCGTGCTCGGTCTCAAGAGCGTACTCGTCGCTCCTCAGACGCAGGTTGTCGGCCGCCTGCACCAGATCGGGCAGCGTCGAGCCCAGCGTCCGCATGTAGCTGTCGAACGACTCGGCCGGCTGCCCGTTGATGTTGGCAAGCACCGTGGTGCGGACCGAGTTGACCTCACTCATCATGCCCTGGACCTGCCGGGCCAGGTCGCCCCAGACCTCGCCCTGCTGTCGCAGCAGGGCGGGATCGGCCTCCGGCAGTTGGGTGCCGGTGATGAGCGCGGCCCACCGAAGGGGCTCGGGGACTTGACTCACTTGCGCCCGCCGCCGCTGCCCCTGCCCTGGGTAGTACCGCCGAGCTGCCCGTTGAGCCGGCCCGTGCTCTGCATGGCACCCTCATTGGCGTTCGTGAAGACCCTGGCCATGGTGCGCAGGTCATCCACGGACGCGGCCAGCGCCTCGTAAATACCGCTGCCGGCCTTGAGGATGTCCTCGGCGACGGGGAGGTATCCGGCCGCGAACCGTTGGCCGGGCTTGTCGTTCCCCCACGCCTTGGACCCGTCCGCGGCGATCCGGGCCCCGGCCATCTTGAAGAGACTGTTCAAGCGCCCGGCCAAATCCTCCAGCGGCACGCACCCGCTCGTGAGCCCTTGGGGGTTGACGATGAACGTGTTCTCAGGCATGGCAGGGCTCCGTTCTGGACGAGTGGGCCGACGGGAGGATCAAGGAGCCCGGCCGGTGGGCCGGGCCGGTGCCGCCGCGGCTTTCGAGACGGACGGGGACGACGGGCAGAGCGGATACGACGGGTGCGACAAACCGGTTCCGGGCGGTCCGGGGGCCGTCGCCGGCCCGTCAGGCGGGGCGGCCCCGGTCGACGTACTCCCGCACCGCGTCCGGCATGGCCGCCTCGGACGGGATCAGCTGCTTCACATCGCCCGTACCACGCAGCAGCTGTTCCGCGTCGAGACCCTGGGGCAGGTGCGGGGCCATGATCTCGGCGAGGGCGGCGGTGGCCTTCTCCCTGGCCTCCCGGACGGTGGAGACGATGAGATCCGCCAGCTCCTTGGGGGCCATGCCGCGGTAGGCGCCGGTGGGGAACTCCACGGACAGCAACTCGCCCTGCGGGCCGACCGTGACCTTCATGGCCTGCGCCTTGGCCGTGGCCGTCCCCGTCACCTCGCGCATACGGGCCTGCAGTTCACCGATCTGCGCCAACTGGGCCTGGTAGGCCGCCCGCAGTTCCTCGATCTCCTCGTCGAACGGCGTGGACACCTGCTCGCTCCTCATGGGTCGGACGCTGGGACAGTCACCCGGCGCGGACTCGGGGACACATGAGGCGGTCACAGCCTCTGCCCACTCAGGGGAACACGACCGGCGGGCGGGCGAGAACCGCCGCCCATGAGGCGTGCCCGCGCGAACACCGACCTTGTACGAAAAGACGCGGATCGTTGTTGCGGACGGCTCACACCGCGCGGGCGGCGGCCTCGGCACCGACCTCGGACCCGGCCTCGGACAGCGCGTCGAGAAGGGGTTGCGACTCCGGTGAGGGCGACGGCTCCGGCCGGGTTGAGGTAGAGCAGATGGCCGGGCGGCAGCAGTCCGACGACGTCCCGGCAGGACATGACCTCGTACGCCAGCCGCCCGGCCGCGTCCAGCTGGGGTTGAGCGGTGAAGACGGGCACCACCGCGGTGCCCTCCGGCGTCACGGCGGTGACGACTCCGCCGTCCGGGCGGACGTGCACGGCGAGTTCACTGCCGACGAGGGCCCGTACCACGTCCTCCGGGCGGCCGTAGCCGGTGGCGGCCCGTTGCACCGCGCGGTCCGCCGGGTCCGTGGGCGGGGCCCAGCCCAGCGCGGCGGGCGAGGGGCGGTAGCTGTCGTTCTCCTGCCACTCGACGATCTCTCCGGTCGCGTCCGAGCGCCACCGGCCGATGACGGCCCAGCCCGGCGGCGGTCCCTCCGCCTCGTCCCAGGCCGGGTCGACCATCCCGAACCAGTGGTCCGGGGCCTGGCGCGCGGCTTCCCGGATGTCCTCGGGCGGCTCCGGCACGAGGGGTGCGGCCGGTGCGGCGGGCGTGGCCGGCGTCGCCGGCGTGGCGGGCGGGGCGGGCGGGGCGGGCGGGGTGCTGGTGTCGCTCATGGGTCCGTTCTCCTGGGCCGCCGAAGCGGCCGGTGCCCCGGCGGGACGAGGTGTTCCGCCCGTGCCGGACGGCGGTGGGCCGTCCGGCACGGGCGAGGGGACATCGGGCGGATGCTGCCCGGTGGAGGGAGTCAGCCGATGGAGTCCGGTACGGCGGGACGCGTGCCCCAGGTCGAGGCGTCCTGCGTCAGCAGGTCGACCATGCCCTTGCCGTCGGCGTCGTCGTCCTCCTCCTGTTCGCCGTCCGCTCCGGGCCCGGTTCCCTCGGCCTCCGGCTCCTCCGGCAGCTCACCGTCCCCGTTCCCGCAGCGGATCTCGACATCGGAGGCGAAGCCCTGGGCCGCTGGGCCCTGGGCCGTCGTGGCGGCCCGCGCGGCGGGCCGCCATGTGGTCAGCTCCGGCTCGGCGAACGGAGCGGTGCCCGGGTCCACCGTGCGCTCGGCGGCACGGACGGTGCCCGTGGCCTCAGCGTCCCAGACGGCCGGCGCGGCGGTCGCGTATCCGGTGGTGCTCTCCTGGTGCTCGCCGTCGGCCGAGCCCTGGCCCGCGAACGCGAGCATCAGCATGCCGAAGCCGGCCGCCGCCACGTCCCAGGTGGAGGTGTCCTCCGCCGCCTCGGACTGGACCGGCACGGGGACGCGGTCATCGGGCAGGTCCGGCAGCGGCACCGCCGGCGCTCCACTGCCGGACACGGCCTCCGCCGGCTCCGGCCCCGTGGCGGCCTCCGCCGCGACCCGCCTCTTGGTGCCCTCCGTCGCCTCCCGATCCCTGGTGGTCCCGGCGGGCGCCTGCGTTGCCGAGGCTGCCGGGGCACCGGTCGGTACCCCTGCGGGGTGCGCCTGTGCCGGTGCGGCGGAGACCGGCGGCGCCGCCGCCTCCGCGTTCTCCTCGGGCGACCACACCGCGGACGAGCCGCCCAGCAGCGCGGACGACTCGGCGCCCCCGCCCGTGGCGGCACCGGCACCCGAACGCCTGCCCGCGCCTTCCGTGCCTCCGCGTGCCGCCGGCAGGGGCAGCAGAGGTACGGGCGTCGCCGACGCGGTCGCGGCCGTGCCCGACAGCGCGGAACCGCCGGCCGGCGCCCCGGCCACCGGACCGGTCTCCGCCTCCGCGCCCGCTTCTCCGTCACCGGTCCACGGAGCGGCCGCCGCCTCCAGCAGACCCGAGGAGTCGGACCGTTCGCCGGACGCACTCGCGGTCCCGGCGCCCGCCGCTCCCACGCCCGGCATCATCGGCATACCGGCCGCGGCACCGGCGGTCCCGCCCGCACCCGGTATGCCGGAGGATGTCGCCGACGCGGCCTCCTGGCCCGTGTCCAGCCCGGACAGGCCCGCGCCGCCGGCCGCCGCACCCGCCACCGGCTCCGCCTCCGGCAACGCGCCCAGCTCGGCACCACCGGACCACGGCTTCACCTCACCACCCAACAGACCCGAGGCATCCGGCCGCTCAGCACCCGCACCTCCCTGCGCACCGGCGCCCGGAGCGCCCATACCCGGAGCCATCGGCATCATCGGCATACCCGCACCACCGGCGGAACCCGCACCCGGCGTCGCGGACGCCACCGGCTGCGGAGTCTCGGCCAGACCGGTCACCGGGTCCACCGCGCCGCCCGTGTCCAGCCCGGCCAGGCCCGCGCCGCCGGCCGCCGCACCCGCCACCGGCTCCGCCTCCGGCAACGCGCCCAGCTCGGCACCACCGGACCACGGCTTCACCTCACCACCCAACAGACCCGAGGCATCCGGCCGCTCAGCACCCGCACCTCCCTGCGCACCGGCGCCCGGAGCGCCCATACCCGGAGCCATCGGCATCATCGGCATACCCGCACCACCGGCGGAACCCGCCGCCGACGCCTCGGGCAGGCCGGGAGTGGAGACGAGGTTGGAGGCCGGCATCGCGGAGCCGAGGCCGGGGGCACCGCTCACGAGGTCGCTGGGCAGCGCCGCCGCGCCGGTACCGCCGACGGAGCCGATGTCGGGCGCACCGATCGTTCCGGTCTCCGGCGGAGCGATTCCCTTGCCGCCGGTGCCCAGCCCCGGCGCATTCGCCCCGCCCGTCCAGGCCGTGACGGGTGCGTTCAGGTTCTGGCCCGACGTCGAGGGACCGGTGAGGCCCGTCGTCGGCGTGGCCACGGAGCCGAACCCGGGCAGCGGGACGGCGTTGCTCGGGACGTCACCGACGCCGGTGGACGGATCGAGGTTCAGTCCGGTACCCGTCGTGCCGGGGAACGGATCGATCACGCCGGCTCCGCCCGTTCCCTGCCCACCGGTCCCGGTGGGCAGCAGGTCGGGTGTCGTGGCACCGCCGGTGAAGGGATTCACGGCACCGCCGGTGCCGCCCGTACCGGTGTCGGGGAAGGTCAGGTCGGGCGAGGCCGCCCCGCCGGTCCCTGGGCCGCTGATCGAGGTGCCGCCGGGGAACGGCGAGATCGTGCCGGGGTTCCCGTTCCCCGTTCCGCCGGTCGTGGCCAGGTCGGGCATGGACGTGCCGCCGGGGAACGGCGACGGCGAGCCCGTGTTGCCGTCTCCGGTACCGGTGTTCAGGGAGCTGAGGTCGGGTGTTTTCGCGCCATTTCCCGAGCCGTCTCCCGTGGTGCTCAGGTCGGGGCCGCCACCCCCCGTACCGGTGTTGGGATCGAGGGTGTTGGGGTTCTTGGTGCCGTTGTTGCTGTTGTTGCCGTCCCCCGTGCTGGTCGGGTCCTTGGTCGGTGGGGTCACCGGCTTGGGCTGCACGCGGCCGAGTACCTGGCTCACCTGGGCGTAGTTCGAGGCGAGTTTCTTCAGCTCGGCGCGCATGTCGTCCGTCATCATCTTGACCAGTTCGGGCTTCTGACTGATCGGCATGAGGCCGTTGGCCATGGGCTTGACGCCGAACCGGGCGGCCTCGTTGGCGTACCAGGAGTCGATGGAATGGATGTTGGCCTGGGCGACGGTGAGCGAGTTGGCGCCCCAGATGAGGTTCTGGCCGACCGAGCTGCCGGTTGAACCACCGCCGAGGGCCTCGGCGTTGGAGGCCACCTGCTTGGAGAACGTGGTCATCGCGTCCATGAACGCGTCCGCCGCGCCGCCCTGCCAGGGCGCGTCCTTTCCTCCAGCCAGGGCTTTCGCCTGTTCGGCGAGGCTCTTGGCGACCATCGCCATCACATCCTGGATGAACTGGAAGTCGTTCGCCGCCGTCACCAGGGTCTGCGGGGAGGACGCGTTCGAGGCGCGGGAGTCGCCGCCGTCACCAGGCACCAGGGCTGAGCCACCGGTGATGGCCGCCATGATCTGCTTCCAGTCCCAGGTGTCGTAGTCGGACGGGGAGCCCTGGACCGTGGGGTCGACATAGATACCGCTGTCGTCCTGGTGGAATCCGCCCTGGTTGTAGTCCGGCATAAGCCTGCGCTCTCGTCTGGGGCCTCGGCCTCCGGCACATGAGCACGACGACGGCGGAAGGACCGAGTGCTGATTACGTCCATGCCTGAGCCGCTGTCGGCGGCACCGGGACCCGGTGCCGCCGACAGCGGCGGGTGTTGCGGTTATGTCTTGGTACCGCCGGAACCGCTGTTGTTTCCGGAATTCGTACTGGTACTCGTGGTGTTCGTCGATCCACCGGGGGAATTGACGGTCGCACCGCTGTCGTTTCCCAGCCGCTGGAAGTCCGCCGAGGCGTTTCCCAGTGCCTCCAGGAGGTCACTGGTCTTCATGCGGTTGAGTTCCTCTGTCGTGCTGTACTTCTTGCTCAGCTTCTGCATACCGTTACTGACGTCCTGCAACCCCTCGGCGAGGTCGGCGAGGACGTTGTAGTACTTCCCCTGGAGACCGGCGCCGCCGTTGGGGCCCGATGTCTGGGAGCGCAGCTGGTAGGCGTCGTAGAAGCCGCCCGGGTGGACGACCGAAGCCGTACCCGACGCCATCCGGTTGCGTGCCTCGACGACGTGCGGCACGAGAGCGGCGACGTTCTTGGCGAAGAGGTCCATGGAAGCGGTGTTCACGGTCTCCTTGCCGGAACCCGTCCCGCCTCCCTTGGGCACGGGAGGCGCGTCCGGTACCGGGCCCGAGTCCGGTACGGACTGCGTGTCGGGCCGGTGGACGCTGGTGGGGTCCCACGCCTTCGGAGGACCGCTGTCCGGTGGCGGATCGTTGGGGGGCTCGTAGCCGCCCCGTGTGGGAACGGCTGCCATTCCTACCGCCCGCCCGCGAAGAGCTGCATTCCGTAGTTGTAAGCCCCTTGGTACTCTTCCTTGCAGGAGTCCGCCACGGCCTGGGCCTGCGCGGCCTGCCCCTGCATCTCGTGGGACCGCTGGACCCATTCGACCTTGTGCGTGTTGAACGCGTCGCGGACGTCACTCGCCCAGTCGGCGAGCGCCTTGGTGTTGCCCGAGTCGAAGTCCGACGTGAGGGCGTCGATGTGGCTCTGCACGACCTTCAGCCGATCGAGCACCTCATTGACCGCACCCCAGTTGATCGAGTACGTCTCAGCCATGCTTTTCCCCTTTCCAGGCCACTGCCCGGTTCACAAGTGGTGTGCCGCGGACCCTGGGATGCGGCTCCACGACACGAGGGTCGGTGCCGGTGCCCTCTGTCAGAAGCCCTGAAGACCGATGGGCGTCGCCGCGACCGAGGCCAGCCCGCGCGTGGCCTGGGTCGTGGCCTCGTGCGTCGATGTGGTCGTCTTCAGGTGGGCGTTCATCTTCTGGTTCAAGGTGTCCACGTACTCGTGGACCTTCTGGTAGTTGGCGAGCCACGCGTCGAGGGCCTGCTTGAAGTTCTGTCCCGCCTGGCCCCGCCAGCCGGCCTCCGCCTGCTCCGCCAGCTGCTGCATCTCGCCGTAGGTCAGGCCCACGCCCTCCAGCGCGGACAGGTGCACGTTGATCGAGCCTGCCAAGCCATCAAGGCTGACTGCCTCAACTCCAGACGCCATACCGATTCCTCCGATGTGCGCTCGGTCGACACGGAACCCGTGTCCTTGTGCCCTCCATCCTGTTCGCCCGCCGCGTCCGTGGACAGCCGTGGAGGGCCGCGCTGCCCTGTGTGACAGGCTCTTTGCCCCTGCGAGCCGTACGGGCACCCGCCTCAGCCGACGGGCACGGTCTCGGGCTCGGGCTCGGCGGCGTCCTCGTCGAGCAGGTCCGCCACGTCGCCGGCGCCGAGGACACGCGAGACCGCCACGTCGGCCAGCCGGTCGGCGAGGGCGTGCGCCTCGAAGGCGCCCCGGGCCGCGGGAACCCGGGTGAAGTGCTCGGCCAGCGCCTCGAACGCCCCCTCGCCGGCCTCCAGACCGGTCGCCGCGAGCCGCTGTACGGCCAGCAGCGCCAGGTCCCCGGGGTCGTACGGCGCGAAGTCGACCCGCGCCGCGAAGGCGGCGGCCAGCTCGGTCCCCGGTGCGCCGCCCAGGAAGTCGGCCAGGGGCCGGGGTTCGGCGGAGAGGACCAGCACCACGTCGTCCCGGAGTGCGGCCAGTTCCCGTACGGCGGTGAGCAGCGCGATGCGTTCGGCCGGGGCGCGGGAGGCGAAGAACTCGTCGAGTTCCAGCACCAGTACGCCGCCCGCCGCCTCGTCGAACGCGGTCAGCACATTGGCCTCCGCCTGCCCGGGCCAGCGGGCCGGCCAGGCGGACATCGGCACCCGGTGCACCGAGCCGGTGGGCAGCAGCCCGAGTTCGGCGAGCGCCCGCGCGTACAGCACCGCCACCGCGTCACGGCCGCTGCCCTCGGTGCCGGCGAACACCAGGTTGGCCCGTCCGGCGAGCGGTTCGCCCCGGTGGTACGCCGGCACCAGGGCGGCCAGCAGGTCCTTGAGCGCCCGGCGTACGCCCTCCAGGCCGACCAGTCCGGCGATGCGGGCGACGGCGCGACCGGCCGCGGCCACGGGCAGTCCGTCGCGCACCGCCGCACCCGCACCCTCGGCAGCGGTCGTGACGGCGGTCGTCTCCTCCGGGCCCCCGGACGCCTCGGGCACCGTCTCGACGTCGGCCTCGGTGAGCCGGCTCAGTTCGGAGTCGCTGCCCGGCAGGGAGACGGCGAGCCGCGACGCCTGTCTGTTGATCATCGACTCGAAGACCTGGCGGGCGACCCGGCCGTTGCCGAACGTGGGGCCCTTCGGGATGTGCGCGAAGTAGCGGCCCACGGCCTCCAGGGCCCCGTCGGTGAGTTCGTAGAAGTGCTTGGCGCACAGGCCGCGCACGATGGTGACCAGTTCCTCGACCGTGTAGTTGGGGAACTCCACCGTGCGGGAGAAACGCGAGGCCATGCCGGGGTTGGAGGCCAGGAACTGGTCCATGTGCTCGGAGTATCCGGCGGCGATGACCACGACCTCGTCGCGGTGGTCCTCCATCAGCTTCATCAGGGTCTCGACGGCCTCCTGGCCGAAGTCCGGGCCGGTGCCCTTGGACTGGTTGGTCAGGGTGTACGCCTCGTCGATGAACAGCACGCCGCCGAGGGCCCGGTTGAAGACCTCCGTGGTCTTGATGGCCGTACCGCCGATGATCTGCGCGACCAGGTCGGCGCGGGACACCTCCACCATGTGTCCCTGGGTGAGGATGCCGAGTTCGGCGAGGACGGCGCCGTAGAGACGGGCCACCGTGGTCTTGCCGGTGCCGGGCGGTCCGGCGAACACCAGGTGCCGGCTCATCGGCGGCATGGGCAGCCCCATCTCCTCGCGCCGCCGCGCCATCTTGTTCAGGTTGATGAGGCCGGTGACCTCCTGCTTGACGCTCTCCAGACCGACGAGCGCGTCCATCTCGGCCAGCGGACCGGTGCCGACGTGCCGCGCGGTGGGCCCCGCGTCCCGGCCGACGGCCTCCCCGGGCTGCGACCACCGGTGCCCGACGGGCTCCGCCGGGGCGGGGCCGGCGTCGTCCGCTCCGGTCACGTTCACGGCCTCGAACCGGGGGTTCTGGCGCAGTTGGTGCAGCGCCTGGCCGCCGTTGTCGCGCAGCTCGCAGTCCTGGATCCGCACCGGTTCCTCGGTGTTGGTGCGGATACCGTCCCCGGTGTTGTCGAAGACGACGCAATGGGCGAGGTCTGCCCGGCCGCCGGCCTGGATGTGCACCCCGTGGCCGTGCGCGCCGTGCACCCGGCAGCCGACGGCCGTGAGGTCGCCGCCGCCCGCCACCCGGACGCCGTCCGCGTCCGACCCGACGACCTCGGTGTCCTTCAGCTCCGCCCGAGCGTCGGCGCCGACGAGCACTCCCGAGTCCCGCAGCACGCACGCCTCCGCGACGGCGGTGGCCCCGGCGACCGTCAGGCCCGGCGCGTCCACTGCGCCCAGGCGTACGCCGGTGAGCCGGGCGGTCGCGCCCTCGCGGATGTCGACGGCCGGGCCGGACGCCGCCGCCAGCTCGGTGTCGCGCAACGTCAGCACCGCGCCGCCGCTCGCGCGCGCGCCGGTGCCGCCGGACACGGACAGCCGCTCGCCCTCCACGGTGGCACCGTCGGCGAGCAGGAGTCCCTCGCCGCTCGCGTCGCTCACCCGAACCGAGCGCAGCACGGGCGCGCTGCCGCCGTCCACCCGGATGCCGACGGGTGAACCCGTCACCTGGCAGCTCTCCAGGTACGGCTTCGCGGACTCGGTGATCCGCATACCGGTGCGGGCGGCGCCCGTGATCGAGCAGCCGCGCAGGTGCGGGGCGGAGCCGCCGCTGACGAGGACGGACTCCGCGCCGGATCCGGTGAACACGCAGTCGGTGAGGACGACCTCGCCACGGCTGGTGAGGTATGCGTCGAGTCCCGCGCTGCCGGTCACGGTGACGGCCCGCAGCTCGGCGCCGCCGCTCTGCTCGGCGACCAGGGCGGGCTGGGCGCTGGCGGTGATCTCGGTTCTCTCCACGACGGCACGGGCCTGGCCGTTGACGCAGACGCCGTTGCCGCCGGGCTCCTCCAGGCGGCAGTCGCGCACGGTCAGCCGTCCGCGTTCGGCGACGACGATCGCGGAGGACAGGGTCTGAGCCACCGTGCTCTGTTCCACCACGTTGACGCCGGACGACGTCACCACGATGCCCGCCCCGCCGGGCCCGGTCACCCGGCACGAGCGGGCGATGAGCGTCCCGCGCTGCCAGGCGAGGATGCCGGCCCAGGCGTTCCCGGAGACCGTGCACTGCTGGAGGGACGCCTCTCCGTGGCGTACCTCGACGACCGGTACCTGTTCGCTGCCGCCCTCCAGGGAGAGCCCGTTGAGCTGGGCCGCCTCGGCGGCGATCACCACGGCGCTGGCGGTGCCGCCGTCGACGCGGACGGCGCCCGGCTCGGCGCCGGAGGCGAGGGTGACGACCCGGTCGATGACGAGGGCCTCGCGGTAGGTGCCCGCGGCGATGGTGATGAGGGCTCCGTCGGAGGCGGCGGCCAGGGCCTGACCGATGGTGCGGTAGGGCGCGGAGCCGTCCTGGGAGACCAGCAGCATCTGCCGGCTCATGGTGTTGTCCTCTTTCCGGGCGGGGCTGGCGGGTTGGGTCGCGGGGGAAGGACGAGTCCGGGCGGGGCGGTGAACCGGACGGCCTGCTCGGGCGTCAGGCCCCGGGCCGCGCCGGTTTCGCCGCCCTGCCAGGTCCGGTCCGCCTGTTCGAGCCCGGACAGGGCCAGGTCGTCCAGGGCCGTGCGTCCGGTGTCGACCCGGCCGTCGGCGGAGATCTCCGACGCGGACAGCTCGCGCAGCAGCACGGTGCGCCGGTCACCGTCGCGGACCGCCAGCACCTTGAAGGTCGTGCCGGGCAGGAAGAGCACCCGGGCCGGCTGGTCCGGGCCGAGCAGGGCGGTGCGGCGCGCGGTCATCGACCAGATCAGGATGTCGGCGTCACCGGGCACCTCCGGCGCGCCGGAGGTCAGCGCCCAGCAGAACGCCCATTCGGTCACGAGGGTACGGCGGCGGTACCAGTCCCACTCGGCGTCGCCGAGCGTGGCGCGCAGCATGGTGGCGCCCCGGTAGGAGGGCAGTCTGCGCAGTCCCGCGGCCACGCAGCGGGCGAACGGGACGTGCGGCCCCTCGGAGGCCGCGCGGACCTGCCGGTCGAGCAGGGCGCTGTCGCCGCGCAGGTAGAGCCGGGCGGCGACCAGGTCGGTGAGGACATCCTCGGTGGGCGTCTGGACGCTCCCGCGCAGTCCCGGTGACTCGGAGAGCAGGCGGGCCACGGCGCCGGCCCCGTCGTTGTACTGCTGCCGGAAGGCGCCGCGCAGCCACTCGCGTTCCCGGGCGATGCCGGCGCGGGGCGGCACCGCGCCGGCGGCGGGGCTCGGTACGGCCTGGACCCGGGCCCCGGCTCCCACTCCGGCGCGCACCGTCCCGCCCCCGGCCGGTGCCTGCCCGGCGGCCCCGCCGGCCCGGGCGTCCGGGCCCGGGGCCGGGTGTACGACCGCGGCGCGGGCGGCTCCGGTGGCCCCGCTGCCGGGTACGGCTCCGGCTCGGACGGGACCGGAATCCGGTGCGGTGGGTACTGCTTGGGCAGGGGCGGCCCCGGGACCCGACGTGGGCGCCGCTGACGGCGGGGCGGGGGTGGGCTGAGACGGGACGGGATTCGCGGTGGCGCCGAGGACGGAGGGGGCCGGCGGCCGCGCGTCTGCGCCCTGGTCCGGCCGCCCGCTGCCGGGGGCGTCGGGCGCCGCACCGTCCGCGCGCATCGGAGGGGGCGCGGGCAGGCCTGGGGCCGAGACCAGCCTGAGGGAGGGCAGGGGCAGTGCGGGGGGCAGGGGGCCGGCGGGTCGCTCGGCGGTCGCACCGCCGTCCGATGCGGAGCCGGCGGACTCACCGGCCGGTGACGGCATGCCGTCGGAGCCCGGAGCGGCGGACTCGCCCGGCCGGGGCGGCACACCCTGGAAAGTCGGGGCCGCGGAATCGCCCGGCCCAGGCGGCAGACCACCGGAAACGGGGACCACCGGCTCACCGGCCCCCGACGGCGGACCCGCGGAGGCGGCAGGGTCCTCCGGCCGGGACGGCATGCCGGAGGCCCGGGTCGCGGGCTCGCCCGGCCGAGGTGGCGTACCTCCGGGGGCCGGGGCGGTGGACTCCCACAGCAGGGGTGGCAGCCCCGACACGTCAGGTCCCGTGGGACCGGCGGACGCGGGAACACCCCGATCGTCCGGCGCGGCCCCCGGGAGCGGCGCCGAGGCGGCGCCCGTCAGGTGACCGCGTACGCCCGGACCGGACGCCCCCTCCCCCGCCGGAACCACGCCGACGGCACCCGTCGCGCGGACGGACGTGCCCGGCCCGGCACCGACCGGAGCGTTGGACGGACCGGACGCCCCCTCCCCCGCCGAAGCCACAGCCACGGCACCCGCCACTTGCCCGGGAACCGGGGTCGGCGTCGTACCGGCCGCGCCGGGAGCCCGTCCGGCGGGCGCGTCGCCGAAGGCCGGCGCGGCGGTCGCCAACCGGACCTGCGGCCCGGCGGCCGACGGACCCGCTGCCGTCGCCGGAGCGTCGCCCGGGGCGCCGGCGGCGGGAGCACCGTGCCCACCGGCGACCGTCCGCCGACCAGCGCCCGAACCGGCCTCCGAGCCCCCGGCTGGCTCCGTACCGGACCCCGTCGTCAGTTGGCGGGTGCTCGTCTCCCGGACCAGTTGCACCGCCGGTACCAGTCTGGCCATGGCGCGCAGCGCGGGGTCGAGTCGTTGCAGCAGGCGTTCGGCGAGCTCGCGCATGCGGCCGCTGCCCTGCCCGCCGGTGCCGAAGACGACGTTGACGTGCCGGGCGGACGGTGCCGCCGAGCGGATGGCGGCGGCCTCCGCCGCGTCCCCGGCTTCCCCGGACTCCGAGGACGGACGCAGCCACAGGCCGCTGGGCACCACCTCAAGGACCGCGTCGTCGTACCGGTAGCGGCCGGGGGCCGTCTCCGGGAGGTCGTCGAACACGGGCCGGTGGCTGACCACCACGGGCGCGGTCGGCCGGCCGCCGGTCAGCCGGGCGGGGGTGAAGCGCAGTTGCCGGGCGAAGGCCGCCCAGCCGGGGGAGCCGTCGGCGTCCAGGGCGTGCACCTCGGGGGTCTCTCCCGCGGCGTGGGTCACCGGGAGGCCGTTGTCGAAGGTCACGGGGACACCGAGCCGGTCGGCCAGGGCCTGGCCGGGACCGGAGCCGTCCGGGGCCGCCAGGGGTCCGTAGATCACGAACCGCACCAGGTCGCGGACGCCGGGCAACAGCGAGTGCCAGAACCGGGTGACGTCGTCCAGCGGCAGCTCGTCCCCGCCCGGGCAGCCGAGGACCACGGTCAGCAGGTCACGCCGGTACGCCAGCCGGGACACCAGCAGGTCCCGGTGCGGTGAGAGCGCGCCGCCGTGACTGTCGCCGTGCAGCCACACCCCGCTGGGCAGCGGATCGACCACAGCCCGGTCGCTGGTCCGCCAGGTCTGGTCGGAGAGGGTGAACTCCCAGGCCGGTTTCGGGAACCGGCGCGAGACGGGGGTGGGCGGCCGGCGCGGCAGCAGGCGCACCCAGCCCGGTCCGCGGTCGGCGGGGATGTAGAGCACACCGCCGGCCGCCGGGACCGGCGCGCCGTCGGGCACCACGACCGCGCGGTCCAGCCGGTCCGCGAGCCACTGCCCGACGGGCACGATCCCGCCCGGCAGCGCGCGGCCGGTGACCAGGCGGTAGCCGCCGGGATGGCCGCGGCCCAGCAGCCGGGCGACGACCGCCCAGGTCGCGTCGCCGGGGTCGGCGGGCAGGTCGAGGACGACGACCTGGTGGTCGGGGTCGGCGGGCAGTCCCTCGGCGAAGGCGACGGCCTGCGCGTTCGGCCGGCCCTTGGGGTGGATCAGCAGCGCGTGGCCGGCCCGGCGGGTGCCCAGGCCGGGTGCCTCCGCGACCCGGCGCGGCCTGACTCCGAGCGTCATCAGTGGCTCTTCGAGGCGGTGGCGGACGGCGCGGGGGAAGCGGTCGGGTAAGCGGGTACGAAGGACAGGGCGCGGGCGCGGGACAGCTCCGGGCCGGTGGGCAGCAGGTCCAGGACGTCCCGGGGGACGGCGCGTGCCTGCCCGCTGCCGAAGCCCAGCGCGGAGAGGGCGTCGGAGTCCCCGATCGGGTACTTCACACCGAGTTCGGTGACCAGGTACACCCGCGGGGTGACACCGCGCGGCGGCAGCGGGAGCCCCTGGACCAGCAGTCCGCGGCCGACCGGGACGTCGACGGCCGGTGCCCCGGCGGCGGGACGCTGCTCCAGGGCCACCTCGGTGCGCACCTCGGTTCCGCCGGTGACGCGCTGGCGCAGGCACACGGCCGAGGCGCCCGGGCGCAGGACGGGGCCGGCGAGGAAGTCGGGCAACCGGTGCAGCAGGGACCGGTCGGCCGACCCGCCGACGGCGGCGATGTCCCGGGAGGTCACCTCGCGGGGTTCGGCGGCGTCGCTGGTGGCGAGCAGTTCGAACTCGGTCCGGGTCAGCGGGGCCAGGCCGTCGGAGCGCAGCACGTAGAACTGGGCGGCGCCCCTGTCGTCGGCGGCGGAGGTGAAGACGTCACCGATACGGGCCGGGCGGTCGCCGACGCTGCGGCCCTTCTTGCCGTGTCCCGGTATGTCGGCGGCGTTCACGGTGGGGCCGGCGGGCAGTGCCTCCAGCCAGTCGTCGGGGGCGGCGATCGGGTCCTGGCCGTCCAGGTGCAGCGCGATGAGGGTGGCGCGGTCGCCGAGGCGGTAGCGGACGCCGTCCCACAACAGGTACTCGGTGCCGTCGGCGG
The DNA here is from genome assembly GCF_040706415.1 of Streptomyces sp. NPDC048106. Taxonomy (NCBI): domain Bacteria; kingdom Bacillati; phylum Actinomycetota; class Actinomycetes; order Kitasatosporales; family Streptomycetaceae; genus Streptomyces; species Streptomyces sp. NPDC048106. The sequence goes on from NZ_JBEZND010000045.1 coordinate 69,538, forward strand.
CCCGCAGCAGGGCGCGCCGCCCCTCCACCGGGGCCGGCGGCGCGGACGGCTCGCCGGGCGCGAAGTCCAGCGTCTCGCCCTTGTTCCGGCCCGGGGTCAGGCAGCGGGTCCAGTCGCCGGTCAGCAACTGCGCGGCGCCCGGTACGGAGTCGGGAGCGGCGGGGATGCCGATCTGCGCGCCGCGGCGCACGTCGGCCAGCGAGTTGCGGGAGACGGTGTGCACGTCTCTGCCACCGCCCCCGCCGGCGGCGCCCAGCAGCGCGGAGGCGTAGTTGGCCACCGGGTGCAGGACGCCGTCGACGTAGAGGAAGCGGGTGCCGGTCTCCTTCTCCACGACGATGGCGTTCGGTTTGGCCCAGGCGGTGTTGCCGCCGGGTTTGATCACTCCGTAGAGGGCGAAGCCACCGCAGGCGATGACGCCGAACAGCACTCCGAGCACGACGCCCAGGACGCTCCGGCGGGCCGGCGGCTCGCCCGTGGCGGGTTCTCCCGACACCAGTGCCGCCGCGAGTCTTCCGGTGGCGAACTGATAGGCGTGGACGTGGTCACGACGGCTTTGCACGGGGTCCTCTCAGCCGGCCAGGGTACGGAAGTACCAGTAGACGTGCAGCACTTGGAGGAGCAGCGGGATCAGGGCGACGGCGGTGACCGTCTCCAGGATGTCGGCGGTGTGGCCCCAGACCGGCAGCAGGCGCAGGCTGGGCAGGCGGCGGGCGGCGAGTAGTGCCGCGACGGCCGCGAGCAGGAGTACGGCCAGCACGGCGCGGGCCTGGGGGCCGCCGGGCACCAGCAGCCAGGCGGCGGTGAGGATCAGGCCGAGTGTTCCGGCGAGGGCCAGCGAGACGCGCTGCCAGATCTCGGTGACACTGCGGGAGCGCAGGGTCACGGCGGCGGCGAGCGTCAGGGCGAGCAGCCAGTCGAACCAGCCGGGGCGGCGGGTCAGGAGGACCAGGTCCAGGGCGTAGACCACGGACGCGCCGGCGGTGTAGAGCGTGAGGTGGGCGTCGGCGGCGGCGACCCGGCGGGCGACGGCCGGTTCCGTGGCGGGCTCGATGTCCTCCTGGAGTTCGTCGGCGTTGCGCGGCAGCTGAGGCACGCGCAGTCCGGCCAGGCGGAGGAAGAGGCGGGGGGCGATGGTGCTGAGCACGAACATGGTGACGGCGACCACCGAACAGGCGGTGGTCACGGACCAGTCGAAGTCGACGCAGAGCAGGGAGCCGGCCTCGGCTGCGACCGTCACCGTCAGCAGCGCGCCGAACACCTGGACGGGCACCTTGCCGGAGAGCAGCAGCACGGTGGCGACGACGGCCGCGCAGGCGGCGCCGACGAGGAGTTCGTGTCCCGTGGGTGTCAGGAGTGCGACGGGGCCGCGCCGGGAGGTCAGGCCGGCCGCCGCGGCGTACACCCAGGCCGCCACCCCCGTCACCAGCACCGTGCCGGTGTCGGCGCCGGCCCGTGCGGTCAGCAGGCAGCCGGTGAGCAGCGCCACGGCCACGACGCCGGACTGTACCGCTCCGGCTCCGGCGGAGTCGGCGGCCATCGTGAACAGGCCGAGTACCGCAAGCGCCAGGCAGGCCAGCACCAGGAAGAGCCGCCGGGTCAGTTCGGGGCGCCAGCGGTCGGAGCGGGTGCCGACGACCGTGGCGACGCCGTCGGCGATGTCGTCGAAGACGAGGGGCGGCAGCACCTCGTCCACCGGGCGCAGGTGGAGGATGTCGCCGTCGCGCAGGCCCGCGGACTCCGGGGTGTCGTCGAGGTCCAGCGGCTCCTCGCCCAGACGCTGGAGGAGGTAGCCTCCGGCGGGCGCGCCGTCGGGTGCGAGGCGCGCGGTGAGCACGGGCAGCAGGGTGCCCAGGGTGAGAATGGCGGGCACGCCCAGGTCGGCTCGGTGCTCGGGTCCTATCACGGTGATCCGGCAGACGGCCGTGCCGTCAAGGTCCGGCATGAGGCTGGAGAGAGACATGGGGGCTGGGACTCCTGTGGTACGGCCTGGGCGGTGGTTCGGCGGGCGGGTCCGGTCCTCCGGAGGGGGTCAGCCGTCGTCCACCAGACCGGTCTGGACGAGGCGGACGCCGCGCCGGGTGACCAGTTGGGCGCGGCCGGGGACGAGGGTGCGCGGCTTGGCCTCGCCGATGAACTTGCCCTCCTCCTTGGGGTAGGAGAGCACCAGGGCCGGGTTGCCGAGTTCCCAGATGCGGCGCAGCAGCGGTTCCATCATGGCGCGCATGGCGCCCGACGTGGACCGCGCGATGATCATGTGCATGCCGATATGGGCTCCCTGGGCCAGCAGTGGCAGGAGCGGTGCGGTGGGGCTGTCCATGTTGCTGGTGACGAACAGGTCGTAGTCGTCGATCAGGATGAACAGCCGCGGTCCCTGCCACCAGTCGCGCTGCGCCAGCTGTTCGGGAGAGACATCGGGGCCCGGCACCCGTTTGGTCATGGACACCACGGTGCTGTTGGCGAGTTCGCGCAGCCCGTCCGCGTCGACGGCGTACCCGGCTCGGTATTCCTCGGGCACGTCGGTGAGGAGTCCGCGCTCGGGGTCGCCGAGCAGGATGCGGGCCTCGTCGGGGGTGAAGCGGGTGGTGATGGCCCGGGCCATCAGACGCAGGGCGTTGGTCTTGCCGGTCTCGCCGTCGCCGAGGACGAGCAGGTTCGGCTGGGCGGAGAAGTCGTGCCAGACCGGCTGGAGGCGCTGTTCGTCCCAGCCCAGGCTGACCCGCAGGTCCCCCTCGGGTGCGGGGAGCTGGCCGACCCGCAGGGTGCTGGGCAGCAGCCGTACGCCGGGGGCGGTGCGCCCGGTCCAGAAGGTGCCGATCTCGGCGGCGGCGATCTTGGTGGCCGCGGTGAGGTCGTCGGTGGCCGACGAGCTGTCCAGACGGGGCAGCGCGGACAGGAAGTGGTGGCCGGAGGCGGTCAGTCCGCGGCCGGGCTGCTGCGGGACGCCCGCGGCCACGCGGGGGCCGATCTCGGATTCCATGGTGTCGCCGAGCCGCAGCTCGAACTTGGTGCCGAGCAGGTCGCGCAGCTTGTTGCGGATCTCCGACCAGCGGACCGCCGACACCACCACGTGGATGCCGAAGGACAGGCCGCGCGCGGCGATGGAAGTGATGCGGTCGTCGAGGTCGTCGTACTCCTGGCGCAGCGTTCCCCAGCCGTCCACGACCAGGAAGACGTCACCGTGGAGGTCGTCGACGCCGCCGGTGCGCCGCAGTTCGCGGTAGGCGGCCATCGACTCGACGCCGTGCTCGGTGAAGATCTGCTCGCGGCGTTCCAGGATCTGGGCGATCTCCTCGACGCTGCGCAGCACCTTGTCGCGCTCCAGCCGGGTGGCGACCGAGCCGACGTGCGGGAGACCGGCGGTGGAGACCAGGCCGCCGCCGCTGAGGTCGAGGCAGTAGAACTGCACCTCCTCGGGGGTGTGGGTGAGCGCCAGCGACAGCATCAGGGTGCGCAGCAGCGCGGACTTGCCGGTCTGCGGGGCGCCGGCCACGCCGACGTGCCCGCCGGCTCCGGAGAGGTCGGCGACCAGGAGTTCGCGGACCTGCTCGTGCGGCCGGTCGACCATGCCGAGCGGCGCCCGGAGCCTGCCGAGGTCGGGGGATTCGGCGGTCATACCTCGTACCGGGTCGGGGACGATGCCCGGCAGCAGCTGGTCCAGGCTGGGCGACTCGGCGAGCGGCGGCAGCCAGACCTGGCGCGCGGGCGGGCCGGCGTCCTGGAGCCGTTCGATGAGGACCTCCAGGAGGCTCTCGTCGCTCTCCGGCTGGGCTGCGGGCTCGGGCTCGGGACGCAGCTCGGCCGGCTCCTCCGCCTCAGGTGCCGGCCGCTCCTGGTCGAGACCGAAGTCCACGAGTTCGCAGGGCCCCGTCGCCACGGGCCCCTGCGCCGGGCCGGTGGCGGGCGCCTCGGGGCAAGGGCCGGAGACGTAGGCGGCCTTGAAGCGCACCAGGTTGGTGGTGTCCACGCGCAGGTAGCCGTTGCCGGGCGTGGAGGGCAGCTCGTACGCACCGGCGACGCCGATGACGCTGCGGGACTCCATGGAGGAGAAGGTGCGCAGCGCGATGCGGTAGGACAGGTGTCCTTCGACGCGGTGGATGCGTCCCTCGTCCAGTCGCTGGGAGGCCAGCAGCAGGTGCACGCCGAGGCTTCGGCCCACCCGGCCGATGGTGACGAAGAGTTCGACGAACTCCGGCTTGCCGGCGAGCAGTTCGGAGAACTCGTCGACGATGACCAGCAGCGAGGGCAGCGGGGCGAGGGGGGCGCCGGCCAGCCGGGCCTTCTCGTACTCGTAGAGCGAGGCGTAGCCGCTGGCCCGGAGCAGTTCCTGGCGGCGGATCAGTTCGCCGTTGATGGAGTCCTGCATGCGGTCCACCAGCGGCAGTTCGTCGGCCAGGTTGGTGATGACGGCGGAGGTGTGCGGCAGCTTCTCGGTGTTGAGGAAGGTGGCGCCGCCCTTGAAGTCGACCAGGACGAAGTTCAGGATCTCGGAGGAGTGGGTGGCGGCGAGTCCGATGACGAGCGTGCGCAGCAGTTCGCTCTTGCCGGAGCCGGTGGCGCCGATCAGCATGCCGTGCGGGCCCATGCCGGCCTGGGCCGACTCCTTCAGGTCGAGTTCGACGACCTCGCCGTCCTCGGTGACCCCGATGGGTACGCGCAGCCGCGCCGACTGGTCGTTGCGGCGCCGCCACTGGGCGGCGACGTCGAAGGCGCGCGGGTCGCGGATGCCGAGCAGGGCGGTGAGTTCGAAGTCGGCGTCGAACGGGTTGTCCGTCAGGTCGATGGTGCCGCCGGTGCGCAGCGGGGCCAGCAGCCGGGCCAGGTTCTCGGCGCCGGCCGGGCTGAGGGCGTCCGCCTCGGCCTGGGCCTGCGCGTCGTCGCCGACCGGGAAGGAGACGGTGCCGTTCTCCGCGGTCAGCCGCAGGACGGAGGGGCCGCCCGGCATGGCGCCGGTGAGATCGAGCAGGACGGTGTTGCGCAGTCCGCTGCCCAGCAGCCGGGAGTCGGCGGGGATCGGCGTGCGGTGGGCGACGACGACCACGAACGGTTCGGCGGCGCCGGGGGTGGCCTGCGGGTCGTGGTCGCCGCGGTCGAGGATATCGGTGCCCAGCAGGTCGAGCAGTTCGGCGTGGTCGGTGGCGACCAGCCGGAGCGGGCCGGCCTGGTCCCGTTCCCGGGGGTGGGCGTTGTGCGGCAGCCACTTCACCCACTCCCAGACGTCCCGGTCGCGCGGATCGGTGAGGACGGCGACGCGCAGTTCGTCCGGCGAGTGCAGGGCGACGAGCTGGCCGAGCATGGCCCGGGTCAGGTCCAGGGCGTCGTCGATGTCCCCGGCGAACTCCACGCTGGTGAAGCTGCGCAGGGCGACGGGGATCGGCATGCCGGGCACGGTCTGGAACGCCTCGGTGAAGCGGCGCAGCGAGATGGCGGTGAGCGGGTCGAGGTCCTCGACGGGCTTGGTCTGCGGCGGGACGAGTTCCAGGGCGGCACGCCGGGTGCCGAGTCCGATGCGGACCTTGGCGAAGTCGTCGTGGGAGGCGCGGCGTTCCCACACCCGGGGGCCCTGGACCAGCGACCACAGTTGCCGGGGCGGCGGGTTGTCGTAGACGGCGGCGGTGACCTGGGCGGCGGCGGCCTCCCGGACCTGGCCGCGCAGCTGGGCCAGGTAGCGCATGTAGTCGCGGCGTTCGGCCCGCATCCGCCGTTTGCGTTCGAAGCCGGAGCGGCCCATCTGGCCGAGCCCCATGGACATCATCGCGATGCCCATCATCCCCGACATCATGTACGTCGTCGCGGAGCCGCCGACGACGAACATCATTCCCATGGCACCGGCGCCGATGCCCATGGGCAGCATGACGACGACGGAACCGAGGTCGGCCATGGCCGGTTCGCCGAGCACCGGGGGCTGGGCCAGCTCGATCTGCCCTTCCGGTGCCTGGGGTCCCGATGCGCGCGGTGGGCGCTTGACAACGGTGGTGTTCATCAGGTGGATCTCCAGCCGGCGAGACCTCGTGGGGGTGGACTGGGCTTCGGGTGACGTGCACCCGCCGGGGCGGCCCGGGAGGAGGGCCTGCCGTGTCGCCCGCCCCCGTTGGAGAAGGCGGGCGACACCGAGGGAGTCCGCCCCGGCCTCGGGGGAGGCGGGCAGGACGAGCGTTCGGGAGGGGCGGCCCCGGGGAGGTCGGGGTGTCACATGGCGGTGCCCGTCGACCACAGCACCGCGCCGCCCGAGCGGATGCTGACGTTCCCGTCGGTCCCGATGACGAGTCGGGCGCCGTCGTGGCCGTCCGTCCGGGAGGACCAGGCGGTCGCCCCGTCCTGGGTGTACACCGCGAAGTTGCCGTCGGCCTGGAAGACCGCCTTGGCGCCCTGACCCACGGTGCCCGACCACCACAGCGGGGTGCCCTTCTTGTCGTAGAGCACGAGGTTGCCGTCCCCCTGGAAGGCCAGCGTGACCCGGTTGGTGGACCAGCTCTGCCCGGGTTCCAGCACGCTGGTGGCGTTCACGACGGTCGAGGTCCACTGCTGCTGCGTCGGCTGCTGCCGCGGGCTGCTGCTGGTCCGGGGCGTCTTGCCGGGGGCCGGGGAGTGGCTCTGCGACATCGGTTCGAAGCTGCGCGTCGATCGCGTCGGCTGTGTGGGCGAGGCCGCCGCCACCTCGGCGATGCGGTGCGGCCGGCCGTCGTCGGCGCCGTCCTTGCCGGTGGCGTCGCCGGACGCGCTCGGCCGCGGCGACGGGGTGCCGCCGGAGTCCAGGTACTGATCGTTGGAGGCGTAGTCGTGGCCGGCCTCCCCCGCGCCCGCCTTGAACGTGTGCGCGGGCGCGTCCTCGCCGAATACGGTCGGCGCCAGCAGGAAGACGGCGCTGAGCATGCCCGCTCCGGCGAGCACCGGCTTGGCCAGGGCAAGGCGGAGTCTGGCCCGCCCCTCGCCCGCGGCGTCCGGCGCGGCGGAGCCCGCTCGGCCGCCCCGGTCCCGCCGACGCCGCGCGCCGAAGTCCGCCGGGACGTCGGAACCGGGTGCGGCGCCGTGCGCCTCGGTCACCGGGGCGTGCGGTACGGAGGCGTTGTCGGCCGTGAGCGCGGGGACGGATATGGCGTCGGTGACGGTCGTCTGGGCGTCCCGTGCGGCGATGCCGTGCTCCGGGACCTCCCCGGCGACGACCGGTGCGAGCTGTCCCGTCTCATCCAACGGAGCCATCTGCCAGGGGAGTTCGCTCTCCCACACCGCATCGCCGGCCGGCAGCCCGGTGGCTGGTTCGGGCCGACCGGCATCCGGCTCACGGTAGTTCATCTGCATGCCTTTCCCGGTCGACGGGTGGAATGATCGATCAACGGCGACCGATGGATATCGCTCCGCCCGCATACGGCCCTGCCGACCGGGATCGGCGGGCGGACTGCGGAGGACGGCTGCACAGCCTCAGGGGAAGGGCGGCCACGACGGGACACCCCTTCAGAAGCAGAGGATACGGAGGGCACAAGACCGGCCACACCGGCGAAGGCGGATCGTGCACGATCGCACGACCGACGTACCCTTTTCGCCATCGGTGGTCACAGGATGCCCATGCGGATGGCATAGGCGACGGCATGGGTACGGTTGCGCAGCTTCAGCCGCTTGACCACGGTCTGGATGACGCTCTTGATCAGACGCTCGGAGTAGCTGAGCTTGCTGGCGATCTCCACGGTGTCCAGTCCCTCGGCCAGCAGCCTGAGCACGTCGATCTCGCGCTGCGCCAGCTCCACCGGCAGCAGCCCGGTGGCCGACTCGCTCTTCTGCATGCTGCGCATCCGGTCCAGCAGCATGCTCATCAGCACCGGGGGTACGACCGACCGCCCCTGGTACGCCTCGACGGCGGCCACGACGATCTGGCTGAAACTGGTGTACGGCCGCACCAGGAAGCTCGCCAGACCGTGATTGACCGCGAGCGCCAGTTGCTGCTCCGAGATGTGGTCCGCGACCAGCACGATCCGTGTCCGCCCGCCGGAGGACTGGCTGGCGCGGCTCATCGCGGAGAGCGTCTGGCCGCTGACCACCGCGGTGAGCATCACCAGGATGTCGGCGTCGGCCAGTTGCTCCTCCTTCAGCAGCTCGATGCGCGCGTCGGTGGCCAGGAAGGCGGCCGTGCCGTCGCGAGTGAGGGGATCATCGGCCTGTATGACGACTCGCGGCACCGGTCGTGCTTCAGCTGTGTAATCAGGCATGGGACTCCTTCCCGAGAGGACGGCACCGCACCCGTCTGGCATGATCCGGGCGTCGTCAGTGCCAGGAGCCGTGCCGATCGAAGGATCGGTCCAGGTCCGTGCCGGACCCGTGTGCTGCGGGGTGCATCCTCACTTGCTCGGAATCGATCCTGACAGGAGTCGCAGCACTTCCCACGCCTTCGCGGTGGATCAGTGCACGGCGAAACAACAGCCATGCCCCGGTGTGCACAGTTGCCGCCCCCCGGTCGGCACAACGCCCCACTTCACCAGGGGGATTGATGCCTTCTCAGGCCCGCGCGACGGCCGCGTGGGCGTGGGAGTTGTCCAGGCGCCCGTAGGTGCTGGGGCTGCGCCACTCCGCGGTGGGACGGGCCCGTGGCCGTCCAGCAGCGGCCAGGGGTGCAGCAGCGACTCCAGCTGATCGATGGACCGCGGCCGGAAGGCGATCCCGGCCTCCGCGTACGCGTCGATCAGTTCCGCCGTGGCGTGGGGGCGAGGTCGTCGGTGGCGTGGGTGACCGAGACCGCGGACCCCGGCGGGAGCCACTCCCGCAGCCCGGCGAGGAAGACTCGGGTGTGGTGGCCGGCCATCCATGGCAGGGCGTCGTGCAGCAGCACCCCGACCGGGCGGCCGCGGTCCAGCGTTGCGACCTGGCGCCGCCGCGGTCCGCGGCGACCTCACACAGCTGCCCGCCCTGCTCGCCCACCCGGAAGGCGCTGGTCCTCAGCGTGATCGCCGGCTTCCGCTTCGGCCGGCAGAGCGAGACGTTCGACTCGGAGTCGAACCGCTACCTGGACGGCGCGCGGTTCCTCTCGGCGCTGCTGGAGGACAGGCCGTCCCTCGACATGGGGGTCGGGCTGTGTGCGCACCGGGCCTGTGTGAGCAACCCGGTTCTGCCCGAGCACGTCAGCCCGACCGGCACCACGGTCTCGGCAATCATCCGGTCCTCCGCCCGACCCGCGCGAGGCCACGCCCCGGACCGCACATCAGGGAGATCTCCGGGTCGCCTCCTCCTCGGGTGCCGGTGGCCGAGGTCTGGATTGGGGTGGCCGGGGTCGGCCTGGAAGACTGGGCGCATGAGCGACTCCTCCCCCGTGCGCCCCGACGCCGTCGTCCTCGACGTCTGGTGTGAACTCCAGTGCCCCGACTG
>NZ_JBEZND010000046.1:0-78760 GCF_040706415.1 Streptomyces sp. NPDC048106
GGCCGAGGGCGTCCTCGGCCGGGAGCGGCGGGTTCTCGTCCGCCGGCGCCGGCGTGAGGACGCGGTGGACGTGCAGGACGGTGCCGTGCGGGGCGGGCAGGCGGGTGCCGTCCGCGTCGTCGGCCGGTGCCGGGATGAAGCCCTCCGGCGCGAGGGGGGCACCCGTGTAGGCGCGGGACACCTCGTGGTCCGGGGTGTCGGTGATGCTCTGGGCCATCGCCTGTGCCTTGCCCTCGACGAGCAGCAGCAGTTCGGTGACCAGCACCGGGTCGCACAGGCCGTCGTACGCCCAGCGCTTGCCGAGCACGCCGTGCTCCATCGTGCCGACCAGCGCGTGCTCGGCCCCCTCCAGCGGCGCGCCGCGGTAGGTCAACGGCACGAAGTAGACCGTCGGTTCGGGGCCCGCGGTGTCGGTGACCACCATGAACTCGATGCCCACCTCGCCCTCGGGGTCGTCCAGCCGGAAGCCGCCGGTCTTCTCCAGGACGGGGGCGCCGGTGCCGCCGCGGTACCACGGGCGGGTGGGCAGCCACTCGGCGAGCAGTTCGACCTTGGAGGGCGTGAGGGTGGTGCGATGGATGACGGCCATGACGGTACTGGTCTCCCCGATGTGTGCGTACTGATCACGCCCAGCCTCGCACACCGTCCGCGAAGGCGAGGGCGGGGCTCAACACCGCCCATGGATTGGGCCCTTCGCCGGTCACCGGCCCGCAGACCCCGGCGCCGCGCTCCCACGCGGTGCGCACCGCGAGCGGGACCAGGGCGGCGGGGACGCCGTAGACGAGGTGGCAGAGCCGCTCGGGCGGCTGGCGCGCGGCCCAGGAGGGCCGGGTGAACGCCGAGACGTACGTCGACCAGTGCCCCTCGAACGTGACCGTGAGATCGGCGAGCCGGGCGTATCCCGGCGCCGGGTGGACGCCGGGGTTGAGCACCACGGTGCCGGTGCCGAGCCGGCGCAGGTCCCGGACCAGGCGGCGGCAGGCGGGCAGGCCCTCGGGGGTCGCGGTGACCCGGTCGAGGAAGCAGCCGTCGGTCCGGTACCAGCTCCGGTGCCTGCGTACGTCCTCGGTGATCGCGGCACGGTCCCGCATCCCGTAGTCGGTGTCGACGTAACCGAGCAGCCGGGCGCCCGCCGCGCGCAGCGCCCGTGCCGCCGCCGTGTAGGCGGGGTCGGGCGCGGCGCCGGGCCCGCTCGCCGGGTTGAGGACGACCGCGTGGGTGCGGGCCGCCGCCGTGATCAGCCGGTGCCAGGCGCCCGGGTCCTCCGCCGGGTGCACGTACAGCGGTATCAGCAGGCTCACGGCGTGCCCGCCCACAGCGCACCGAGGGCGTCGGCCAGGCCGTGGTCCGGGCGCCAGCCGAGGGCGCGTTCGACGGCGCCGATGTCCGAGCACTGCCAGGACACCTGGGCCGAGCGCGCCGAGCCGTCCCCGCACTCCTCCAACTGCCCGCGGAACCCGGCGAGCCGGGCCAGCCCGCGCACCAGGTCGCGCACCGGAACCGCCCCGCCGCCGCCGATGTTGAGCACCGACGGCAGGGGTCCGGGCGCGGTGACGGCGAGCGCGACCGCTTGGGCGACATCGCGGACGTCCACGAAGTCACGGTAGGCCGACAGGTCCCCGAGCCGCAGCACGGCCCCGGGATCGGATCCCGCCGTGCGCAGCAGCGCGGCCATCCGGCCGGGCAGGCTCGCCGCGGGCGCCCCGGGGCCCACCGGGTTGCCGATCCGCAGGACCACCGCGTCCAGACCGGCCGAGGCCACCGCGAGGGTGCCGGCGAGCTTGGTGGCGCCGTACGGGGTGACCGGGCGGGCGGGCGCCGACTCGGTCACCGGGACGCCCGGGGTGCCGGGGCCGTACTCGGCGGCGGAGCCGAGGTGGACCAGGCGGGCCGCCGGGGCCGCCTCGCGCAGCGCGGCGCAGAGCACGGCGGGGCCCCGGGCGTTGACCTCCGCGAGCGTCACCGGGTCGCCGCCGGTGGCGCCCGCGCAGTTCACCACGGCGTCCGGGGCGGCCGCCGCCAGCGTCTTGGCCAGCCGCTCGGGCCGGTCGGTGGCGAGGTCGACGGCGTACTCGGCACGGGTGCGGCCCCCGGCGAGAAGCCGCGCACCCGGGAGGGTGCGCAGCCGCTCGGCCACATGGCGGCCGAGGTACCCCGTGCCGCCCAGGACGAGAATGCGCATGCGGGACTCAGGCTCCCTTGAGCAGCAGGGACTTGCGGGTGGTGAACTCGGCGTTGGCCCGGTCGTAGTCGTCGGGGCGGCCGATGTCCAGCCAGTAGCCGTCGAACTCGTAGGCGTGCGGCGGGTTCTGGGTCTTCAGCAGGTCGAGGACGAGTTCGTCGAAGCCGAGCGGCAGTCCCGGCGTGTAGCCGTCGAGGGTCGCACGGCTGAGGCCGTAGACGCCCATCGACACCCGGTAGTCCATGCTGGGCTTCTCGGTGAACGCGACGACCCTGCTGGCGTCGGTGGTGAGCACACCGAAGTCGATGTGCACCTTGCGGGCGTAGGTGGCGATGGTGAGCGGGGCGCCGGAGTGGCGGTGGCGGCACAGGACGTCGGCGTAGTCGAGGTCGGTGAGGATGTCGCCGTTCATCACGAGGAAGTCCTCGGGCAGCCGGTCCTTCAGGTTGAGCAGGGGGCCCATGGTGCCGAGCGGGCTTTCCTCGGTGGCGTAGTCGACGGCCAGGCCCCACTGGGAGCCGTCGCCGACGTAGGCGCGGATGATCTCGCCGAGGTGGCCTATGGCGAGGGTGCAGCCGGTGAAGCCGGCCGAGGACAGTTGGCGCAGCACGATCTCCAGGATGGCGTGCTGGTCGCCGATGGGGACGAGTGGTTTGGGCAGCGCGGTGGTGTAGGGCCGCAGCCGGACGCCCTTGCCTCCCGCCAGGATCACTGCGTGCATGGGGTGCCTCCTCAGAAGACGTCGTGACGTGCCGGACGGTCAGATGTTGTAGATGCCGGTCTTGTAGCGGGCCAGGTTGGCCGGGTCGCGGAAGAACCCCGCGGTGTGCGCGAGGCCTTGCTCCAGGGTGTGGACGGGCGCCCAGCCGGTGGCGGCGGTGAGCCGGGTGGCGTCGGCGACCAGCCGCATCACCTCGGAGCCCGTGGGCCGGATGCGCGCGGGGTCCGGGCGGACGTCGATGGCGGTGTCCATGACCTTGCCGATCAGGGCGACGAGGTCGCCGACGGAGATCTCCTCGCCGGTACCGGCGTTGAAGGTGCGCCCGACGACGTGCTCGGCGGGGGCGCCGCCCACGGCGAGGAAGGCCCGCGCGGTGTCCTTGACGAACAGGAAGTCGCGGGTGGGCCGCAGGTCGCCGAGGGTGATGGTCCGCTCCCCCGCCGCGATCTGCCCGATGACGGTGGGGATGACGGCGCGCATCGACTGGCGCGGTCCGAAGGTGTTGAACGGCCGCAGGGTGACCACCGGGGTGCCGAAGCTGGCGTGGTAGCTGTCGGCGAGCCGGTCCCCGCCGGCCTTCGAAGCGGCGTACGGGGACTGGGTGTTGATGGGGTGGTCCTCGGTGATCGGCACGGTCTGGGCGGTGCCGTAGGTCTCGCTGGTGGAGGTGTGCACCAGGCGCGGGGTGCCGAGCGCGCGGACCGCTTCGAGCACGTTGAGGGTGCCGGTGACGTTGGTCTCCACGTAGCTGTGGGGCGCCTGGTAGGAGTAGGGGATCGCGATCAGGGCGGCCAGGTGGTAGGCCACGTCGGCCCCGTCGAGCAGGCCGCGCACGGAGCCGGGGTCGCGGACGTCACCGAGCACGATCTCCACGTGGTCGAGGACGTCCGGAGAAAGGGTCTCCAGCCAGCCGTAGGAGGAGAAGGAGTTGTACTGGGCCATGGCCCGCACCCGGTGCCCGGAGGCGACGAGGGCCTCGGTGAGGTGCGAGCCGATGAAACCCTCGGCCCCGGTGACGGCGGCGAGCGGTTGGGAGGTCAACTGGTTGGTCCTTCCAGTGAGTTGAAGAGAGGTGGTTCAGGCGTGCCGGGCCGGGCGGCCGAGCAGCCGCAGCGCGCACGCCAGGAGACACGGCACGGCGGCCGCGCAGGCGAGCGGCAGCGCGTCCGGACCGGGCGGCAGGTGCAGCACCGCGCTCGCGCCGGCCGCCCCCGCGGCGGCCAGACAGATCGCGGCGGGCGGCCAGGCGGTGCCGAACGCCTGGAGGAGCAGCGCGGTCCACAGGGTGGCCGCGAGCAGCAGCAGCGGGGCCGGCGGGGCGCCCGTGAGGTACGCGGCGGGCAGCAGCGGCAGCAGATAGCCGAGCAGGCACAGGCCGAGTACGGCGGCGGAGCGCAGCAGGAACCCCGCGGGGGTGGCGGTGGCGCGCAGGGCGGCGACGGACAGCCCCCGGTAGCGGTAGAGCAGCCACTCGGCGGGCCCCATGCTGACGGTGAGCACGATCACCGCGTACGGCTCCCGGCGCCCTTCGAGCAGCACCAGCAGCCCGGCGGCCAGTCCGAACAGGCCGTACGGCAGCGACCAGCGCAGCGGGGGCCGCCTGCCGCCGTCGGCCCCGGGCGCCCGGAACAGGCCGCGCAGGGCGTGCGCGGTGACGGCGAGCGTGGCGAGCAGCGCGAGCAGGGGCAGGCCGAGGCGCGGCACGGCGCCCGGGTCCCACCGGAACAGGCAGGCGGCGCCCGCGAGCAGCGGACTCAGCGCGGCGAGCAGCGACTTCTCCCGGGCCAGCACCAGCAGCACACCGGCGGCCGCGAGGTAGAGCGACTGGGCGGCGACGGCGAGCAGGACCGGGCCCCCGCCGGTGAGCGGGGCGGCGACGGCGGTGGCGAGCGCGGCGCCCAGGGGCGCGCCCGTCGCCAGGGTGCGGGCGGCCTCCCGGGGGCCGGTCGCCTTGCGTAAGTGGGCGCGGTGGCCGAGCCCTTGGCCCCAGGCCCAGGAGATCAGCCCGGCGAGGATCAGCGCGGCGGCGTGCCGGCCGGGTTGCCACAGGGGCGCGGTGAGCGGGTAGGCGAGGCCGGGCAGCGCGAAGAGCAGCCCGCGCAGCAGACAGCGGACGTGGTCGGGGCGCCAGGGGTCGGCGGCCGGCGCGGGCTCGGGGAAGGTGCGGGGTACCTGCTCGTAGAGGGCGGTGGCGAGCGAGAACAGGTTCGGATGACCGTACCGGTCCTTGATCGTCTCGGCGGTCAGTCCCTCGGCCTCCAGCAGGGCGGCGACCTCGTAGGGGTGGACGGCGGGGCCGATGCGGTCGGCGAGTTCGGCGGCCAGCAGGCTGACGGCCGCCTCGTCGGTGCCGTGGCCGGGCAGGCGCAGGGACAGGGTGCGGTCGTCGGGGCGGGCGAGCCGGAGGGCGAGGGTGTCCTGTTCCGCGCCGCCCGGCTCCAGGGCCATGGGTCCGCTCATCCGGCCAGGCTCCCCGCGGCGGTCCGGCGCCCGGGCTCGCGCTCCGGGGCGGGCGGGGTCTTGAAATCCCGTGTGTGATAGGGGAGTTCGAGGTATATCGAGCGGAAGGTGTCGATGGTCTGGCGCAGCGTGAACTGTTCGATGACCCGCAGCCGGGCGGCCTCCCCCATGGCCGCGCGCCGGGCGCCGTCGCCGAGCAGTTCCAGGGCGGCCGCGGCCATCGCGGCCGGGTCACGCGGCGGTACGACGAGTCCGGTGTCGCCCACCGCCTCGCGCACCCCGCCGACGTCGGTGGAGACGGTGGCCCGGCCGCAGGACATGGCCTCGATGAGGGTGAACGGGAATCCCTCGCTGATGCTGGAGAGCATCACCACGTTCCCGGCCGCGTAGGCGTCCTTGATGTCCTCGACGCGGCCCTCGAAGGTGACCGCGTCCGCATGGCCCAGCTCGGCGGCCAGCGCCGCACAGCGCTCCCGGTAGGCCTCGCCGCCCCGGGGCGTGCCGCCGAAGAGCCGGAGCCGGGCCTCGGGTATGCCGGCCCTGACCATGGAGAAGGCGCGGATGAGCGTCTCCAGGTCCTTGATCGGGTCGACCCGGCCGGCCCAGCTCAGCGTGGGCACACCGGGTTCGGGTCCGGCGGGCGGGAAGGCGGCCGGGTCCACGCCGTTGTAGACGGTGCGGATGGCCCGCGGGTCGGCGCCGCCCTGTTCCTCCCAGAGCCGGTTGTAGCGGTTGCCGGGGGTGATCAGGGCGGCCCTGCGGTAGCTCTCCTCGGCGAGCAGCCGGAAGAAGCCGAGGACGACGGCCTTGACCGGCCAGCGGTAGGGAGCGGTGCGGTAGCCGAGGTAGCGCTCGCGCAGATAGACGCCGTGCTCGGTGAGCAGCAGCGGGACCCCGTGCCGGTCCAGGGCGGCGAGTCCGGGCAGTACGGCGACGCCGCCGCTGACCGCGTGGGCCACGCCGTGCCGGGGCGTGGGCGCGGCGAGCGGGCGCAGGGCGTGTTCGAGCAGGGCGGTGGCGGTGACCGCGTCGTGCAGGGTGGGACGGGCCTCGCGCACGGCGAGTCCGGGGCGGTGCCACACCGCGGCGAGCAGGGCGATGGCCCGGTCGCCGCGCAGGAACGGGCTCAGTGTCCCGTCGGCGGCGGCCCGCGCCAGCAGGTACAGGGCGGACGGGAACTGGTCCTCGGCGCACGGGTCGAGGAGCGCGCTGAGGAAGCGTTCGTAGGCGTCGGTGAGCCGGGCGAGGGCGCGGCCCCGGGGCGCGCGGCCCTCGGGCGGCTCACCCCACATGGGGACGGAGCGCACCTCGTGGACCTGGGCGGGCAGGTCCCAGACGACGGGTTCGCGTCCGGTGCCGGTGACGGCGATGACATCGAAGTCCAGGTCGGGCATGCCCTGGACGAGTTGGTCGCACCAGACGCTGACGCCGCCGTGGCTGTGCGGATAGGTGCCTTCGGTGAGCAGGGTGACGTGCGCCGCGCCGGGGCGGCGCGCACCGTGGTGAACGTGCATCGATCGGCTCCACGGCCAGAGTTGTGGGGTGGTCGTGCGGGTCCCGGCCGCGGCGGGGCGGCCGGGACCCGGGGCCCGTCCGATGACGCCGGACGGGCCCTTGGGTCGGAGCGCGTTCAGTGATGCGGGACGTACGGGACGTGCCGGGTGACGCCCTTCGGGAGCCTGGTGTGCGGGGCCGGCGTGGTGGCCGCCGGATGGGTGTGGCCATGTGCGTGCGGGGTGGCGGCGGACGCGGTGCCGGGCAGGGTGAAGGTGAGCGGGGTGCCGGTGGAGGCGGTCCAGCCGGACAGCTCGCCCGCGTACGGGGTGCCGAAGGCGGCGGCGTGGAGCGTGCTGCCGGCGGGCAGGGTGGCCGTGGCGTCGGTGCCGCTGGGCGCCTGGACGGTGACGGCGTTGCCGATGCGGTAGGCGGTGACCTGGCCGGCGTTCAGGGCGTTGTTCCAGGCGGTGCGGCGCTGGAGTTCGATGCCGATGTCCTTCATCCGCAGGTTGACCAGCGGGGTGTTGGCGGCGAACAGGCCGTTGTAGCCGTCGAGCACGCCGTTCAGGACCGGGTAGGCGATGCGGTCCTCGGCGAGGTTGGACTGGTGGATGAAGTGCGGCTTCGGGTCGTTGGCGAGCACGTGGCCGAGGTCGATCCGGGTCTCCAGCGGCACGATGTAGCTCTGGTAGCCGGTGGCGGTGGACAGCGGGGCGGCCAGGCAGGTGGTGGTCGCGGGGTTGTCCTCGCAGATGCCGCTGCCGCCCTGGGCGCGGCTGGTGTAGAGCCAGTTGTACTCGTCGGTCTCCTCGGAGGCCCTGCCCGCGTTGTAGAAGACGTTCATCGGGTAGCGGGCGACGGTGGTGGCGGGGCCGAGCTGGCGCTGGGCGGGATCACGGGAGGCGTCCGCGGCGAGCCACTTGACCCCGTTGTCGGTGAGCGCGGGTCCCAGGTTGGGGTTGTCGAGGGGCTGTTGCGGCAGGATCCGCAGCCCGGAGTGCTCGCCGGTCACCAGCTCGCTGTTGTCCAGGGGCAGCCCGTTGGTCTGGCCCCAGACGCGGTTGTTGGCGATCTCGTCGTCGATGCTCTGCCGGCTGACCCACGTGGTGCTGCCGTCGGCGCCGGTCACGCACTTCCACGGGACCACGGTGGTGTCCTGCTGGCAGCCGAGGAAGGCGTGCGTGTAGGTGTGGTTGATCCAGCGGAACCGGTTGCGGTCGGCGATGAGCTTGTCGGCGAGCTGGTCGACGCCGTTGTTGTCCTCGCGCTGGTCGACGCTGCCGGAGCCGTTGTAGGCGAGGTCGAGGGTGAAGCCGTGGCTCTGCTCCCAGGCGGTGGCGTAGTCCACGTCCGCCGGGGTCATCCGGATCGGACTGGGCGTGCCGGAGCTGTTGGTGCAGTCCACGTCGCCGGGCGTGCAGTTGAGCTGGGTGTCCCAGCGGTCGTCGGCGGCGAACACGTCGTCCACGTGCACGGCGAAGTAGTTGCGGGAGGCACCGAGGTGCACCCCGCCGGTCATCCAGTCCACGATGCCGCGCGCCAGCAGCCGGAACTGCTGCTGGTACTGGTTGTAGACGAAGGTGATGACCAGCTCGCGCCGCCCGTCGTGCCGATACTCGCCGACGAGCGAGCCCTGGGTGGTGGTGCCGGGGATGGCCGCCTGGACGTACGGAGTGAAGTCGGCGCCGGCCGCGGGCGTCGACAGGTAGCCGTAACTCTCGCCGACGGTGGGCGAGTTGTCCTCGAAGGGCACGGCGCCCTTGAGGTAGCCGAAGGGTCCGGCCTGACCGGCGCCGGTGACCTGGGCCTGGACGCCGTCGATGCTGCCGGAGTAGCCGCCCGAGGTCGGGACCTGGAGCCCGACCTGGGGGCGGGCGTAGGTGTAGGCGTCGACCTGCGGGATGCCGTACGTCTGCTCGTAGGCGGCGAGCGCGCTCATCTCGGCGCTGCCGGTCGGGAACGGGTTGTCGTTGGGCAGGACGACGGCCTGGTACTTGGCGCGCGCCCGGCCGTCCACGGTGTCGGCGAGGAAGCCGGCGTCGATGGTGGGCCGGCTGCCGCTGGTCAGGTCGACCTTGGTGAACGGCGTTCCCTCGGAGGTGAGTTCCGCGGTGATGGCGTCGGTGGCCGGGCCGCCGTCGCTGATCACCAGGACTCTGAGGTCGATACGTGGTGTGCCGCCGTCGGCCTGGGCCGGTCCTGCCTGCAGGCCGAGTGCGGTGATGAGCGCGCCCACCGTCAGCGCGGTGGTGCGAATGGTCCGCTTCATTGCGGTGAAGTCCCCTCCCCGGACGGGGGCGAGCACGGCTCACTCGGAGCGGACGCACCCCCTCGCGCGACGCCGGCGTCCCCCTCAGAAGCCGGTCGTCGAGCATCCGTCGCGTCACATAGTGATGGATGTGTGTAGCTATTGTGGTCGAGTCACGAAACTTGACGGAAAATGGCGGGTTTCCAACTGTCGTGTGACGCAACCCGATTGATCCATTTTCCGTCCTGTTCCGCGCCGCCCGGCGAACCGTCTGGTCCGCCGGGCGACGTACCGGCTCCCGCGCGTGACGCGGCAGGAGCGCCGGGGACGTCGGGGACGTCAGGAACAGAGCACGCGCGTCTCGGGCGTGTAGACGGGGCCGCCGCTGCTGTTGGTGCCGTCGCTGAACTCGGCGTAGAAGTAGGAGTAGAAACCGATGTTGCCGTTGCAGCCGGAGTCGGCGGCGATCTGGAGGGTCAGGGTCACGGTGCGGCTCTGGCCGGGCGGGATGGTGGCGCCGTAGTCGGTGCCGAGGTTGGTCGGGCCGGTGCCGGAGCAGGGGGTGCTGCTGCCGTCGGCGGCGGCCAGGCTGCAGCCGGTGAAGCTGTACTTCAGGTCCGGACGCTGGGTGGTCAGCCAGGTCGGGTCGATGGTCTGGTACACGAACAGGACGTCGTACGTCTTGTTGTTGGTGAGCGTCATCGACAGCTTGACCGAACCACCGGGGGTGGTGGTGGCGGTGTCGGTGCCGAAGGTGAGGGAGGCCGGGTCCGGGGCGGCACTGGCGAGCGTGCTGAAGCCGAAGACGGCGAGGACGACGGCGAGGACGGCGGTGAGACCGAGGCGTCTCAGCAGAGGTGATCGCATGGCCCGGGAGGCTAGGTGCGGGGCGCGTGCGACGTCTGCCCCCTTGCGATGCCCCGAAGCACGTTCGGCCGAAAGCGATTGTTCGGTGAAGGCCGTGTGAGGATGTTGTGACGATCTTGCGAGAGGGGCATCCGCGCACGGTGCGGGCGGTGGCGGCCGGGACGCGCGGGGCGGCCGGTGACGTCGGCGCAAAGGCGGGTTAATGGCCAGGACCCGCCCCGCGCCCGCGCGCGGAACCGGGGCAGCCGGTTGTATGAGGGCATGTTTCCCGGCCAATCGGCGAATTCCGGCCGCGCCGGGTCCGCGGAGTGCGGCGCCGGGCACGGTACGGCCGGTACGGAAGAGATCACCGGGGTGGCATGCGGGGCCTGCGCGCGGGTAGTCGCGCTTGCGACTTCGTACATCGGCGACACACCAGGGAGGCCGACCCCCATGCTGATGGCACACCCCGCCGTACTGAAGGACCTCATCGCCCAGTACGAGGCCCTCACTCTGCTCGGTGCCGAGGAGAGCACCCCGAGGGCACAACAGCGGCTCGCGGACGTCTCGTACACGCTCTGCGTGGCCACCGGGACGCGGGATGTCGACATGGCCCTGATCGCGGCGCGCCACCGGCTGTCCGGGGCGCGTCCGGAGGACGACTCGCTGCTCCAGGAGCCCGCGCCGGCCGCCGCCGCGTCCGGCGTCTGAGGGCGGGCGCGGGGCCGGGGCGCGGGCCGCCCACCGCCGCCGGCACCGCGCCCCACCAGCGGCTCGACGCCGTACTCCCCCGAACTCACAGGCTCCCGCTTCTGGTCGGCGGGACCTACTGGACGGTATACAGACCCAGTCAATCGCGTGAGGGCCGCTCCACGGCGCCGCCGTCCGCGCTGTGTACCGGTCCCAGGGGGGAACGATGACGAACGACAGACATCCGGCGGACGGGGCGAGAGCCCGGCGGCGGACCGCGGTGCTGGCGGCGGCGGTGGGCGGATGCGCCCTGGTCGCCGCCGCCACCACACCGGCCGCCGCCCAGCCGGCGGGCCACGGCCCCCGCCTCGACTACGTGGCCCTCGGCGACTCCTACACCTCGGGCCCCGGCATACCCACGCAGGTGGACGCCAACTGCGCCCGCTCCAGCCGGAACTACCCCTCGCTGGTGGCGGAGCGAGAGGGCGCGACCAGCTTCACGGACGCCAGCTGTTCCGGGGCGACGACCGCCCAGATGTGGCAGGCCCAGGGCAGCAACCAGCCCCAACTGGACGCCGTGTCACGGGACACCGACCTGGTGACGCTCCAGATCGGCGGCAACGACGTCGGGTTCGGCCCGATCATCGGCACCTGCGCCCAGCTCGGCGTCCAGGACCCGGCGGGCAACCCGTGCGAGCGCTCCTACGAGGCGTCCGGACAGGACGCGCTGGCCCTCGCCGTCCAGCAGACCGCGCCGAAGATCACCCAGGTGCTGCGGGCCGTGCACGAGCGGGCGCCGCACGCCCGGGTCGTGGTCGTCGGCTACCCCGACCTGATGCCCGACGACGGAGTGGGCTGCTTCCCGCAAGTACCCTTCGCACAGGGCGACTTCGCCTATCTGCGGGACACCGAGAAGCGGCTGAACCTGATGCTGCGCACGGTGGCCGCCCACAACCGTGCCGAGTACGTGGACACCTACGGCCCGACCGTCGACCACGACATGTGCAAGGCGCCGGCTGACCGCTGGATCGAGCCGCTCCAGCCGGCCTCGCCCGCGGCCCCGGCGCACCCCAACGCCCGGGGCGAGGAGGCCATGGCGGGGGCGGTCCTGGACCGGCTCGCGGGGAACCACGGGCACCACTGAGCCCGGCACGGCGGCCTCCGCGAGCGCGTGGGAGGCCGCCGTTCTCAGCCATCCGCCCCGAAGGCCGCCGGAACCGGCCCGTCGGCGAGGTACCGCCGGCGAAGGGCCGCCGCTCAGCCGCCCAGGGCGCTCTGCACCACCGCCCGGGCCTCCTCCTGCACCCGGGCCAGGTGGTCCGGGCCGTGGAAGGACTCGGCGTAGATCTTGTAGACGTCCTCGGTGCCCGAGGGGCGGGCCGCGAACCAGGCGTTCTCGGTGGTGACCTTGATGCCGCCGATGGCCGCGCCGTTGCCGGGCGCCTCGGTGAGCACGGCGGTGACCGGCTCCCCGGCGAGGGTGTCCGCGGTGACCTGGGCCGGCGACAACTTGCCGAGCAGGGCCTTCTGTTCGCGGGTCGCGGGGGCGTCGATGCGGGCGTAGGCGGGCTCGCCGAAGCGGGCGGTCAGGCCCGCGTAGTGCTCGGAGGGCGTCTTGTCCGTGACGGCGGTGATCTCGGAGGCGAGCAGGGCGAGGATGATGCCGTCCTTGTCGGTGGTCCACACCGAGCCGTCCCGGCGCAGGAAGGAGGCGCCGGCCGACTCCTCGCCGCCGAAGCCGAGGTCCCCGCCGATCAGCCCGTCCACGAACCACTTGAAACCGACGGGCACTTCGACCAGGCGGCGGCCGAGGTCGGCGGCGACCCGGTCGATCATGGTGGAGGACACCAGGGTCTTGCCGACGCCCGCCTCGGCGGACCAGCGGTCGCGGTGCCGGTAGAGGTAGTCGATGGCGACCGCGAGGTAGTGGTTGGGGTTCATCAGGCCGGCGTCCGGGGTGACGATGCCGTGCCGGTCGGAGTCGGCGTCGTTGCCGGTGGCGATGCGGTAGTCGGCGCGCCGCTCGATCAGCGAGGCCATCGCGTAGGGCGAGGAGCAGTCCATGCGGATCTGGCCGTCCCAGTCCAGCGTCATGAACCGCCAGGTGGGGTCGGTGTGCGGGTTGACCACCGTGAGGTCGATGCGGTGCTGCTCGGCGATCCGGCCCCAGTAGGCGACGGAGGCGCCGCCGAGCGGGTCGGCGCCGATGCGCACCCCGGCCGCGCGGATGGCGTCGAGGTCGAGGACGCCGGGCAGGTCGTCGACGTAGGTGCCGAGGAAGTCGTGACGGCCGGTGGTGTCCGCGGCGAGCGCGCGGGTGTACGGCAGCCGTCGTACGTCCTTCAGGCCGCCGGCGATGATCTCGTTGGCGCGGTCCTGGATCCAGGACGTGGCGTCGGAGGCGGCCGGGCCGCCGCTCGGCGGGTTGTACTTGAAGCCGCCGTCGGCGGGCGGGTTGTGCGAGGGGGTGACGACCACGCCGTCGGCGAGCCGCGTCGTGCGGCCCCGGTTGTGGGTGAGGATGGCGTGCGAGACGGCGGGGGTGGGCGTGTAGCCGTCCGCGCTGTCGATGAGCACGCCGACCCCGTTGGCGGCGAACACCTCCAGCGCGGTGACCTTCGCGGGCTCGGACAGGGCGTGGGTGTCGGCGCCCAGGAAGAGCGGGCCGTCGATGCCCTGCCCGGCGCGGTACTCGCAGATGGCCTGGCTGGTGGCGGCGATGTGGTCCTCGTTGAAGGCGCTCGTCAGGGACGAGCCCCGGTGCCCCGAGGTGCCGAAGGCCACCCGCTGGGCCGGGTCGGCCGGGTCGGGGTGCAGCGCGTAGTACGCCGTGACCAGCCTCGCCACATCGACAAGGTCCTCGGGACCGGCCGGCCGGCCGGCTCGCTCGTGCGCCATGGGTGCGTTCCTCCGCGTCGGTTTCGGTCGCTCGCTCCGGCCCATCTTTCCTCGTCAGAACGCTGCCACGCGAGTCCGCGCGATCAGCGGCCGAGCATTGTGCGACCTCCGCGCCGTGCCTATGGAACCTCTCCGCCGCGCGGCGCGCCGGTTTCCCACTCAGAAACAGAACCGCTCAATCCCATCCAGGTGCGCAATTGGACTTATGGATCACCTGGGAGCAGGGTGGGCAGACCCCCTCGCACCTCTGGGGGCACCCCTACGGCACGACCCGGAGAACACCCGATGACCCACGTCGCGGACCCCGCTCGCTACGACGGCACCATGCGCTACCGGCGCACCGGCCGCTCGGGACTGGACCTGCCGGTCCTGTCCCTGGGCTACTGGCACAACTTCGGCGACGACCGTCCCTTCGAGACCCAGCGCGAGATCGCGCTGCGCGCCTTCGACCTGGGGATCACCCACCACGACCTGGCGAACAACTACGGCCCGCCGTACGGCTCGGCGGAGGCCAACTTCGGCCGGCTGATGAAGCGGGACCTCGCGCCGTACCGCGACGAGATGGTGATCTCCACCAAGGCGGGCTGGGACATGTGGCCGGGCCCCTACGGGCAGGGCGGCGGATCCCGTAAGTACCTGCTGGCCTCGCTGGACCAGTCGCTGCGCCGGATGGGCGTGGACTACGTGGACATCTTCTACTCCCACCGGCTGGACGCGAGCACGCCGCTGGAGGAGACGATGGGCGCCCTCGACACGGCCGTCCGCCAGGGCAAGGCGCTCTACGTCGGCATCTCCTCCTACGACGCCGAGCGCACCCGGCAGGCCGCCGCGATCCTGCGCGAGCTCGGCACCCCGCTGCTGATCCACCAGCCGTCGTACAACATGTTCAACCGCTGGGTGGAGACCGACGGCCTGCTCGACGTGGCGCGGGAGGAGGGGTTCGGCGTCATCGGCTTCACGGCGCTCGCCCAGGGCCTGCTGACCGGCCGCTACCTGGAGGGGGTACCGGGCGACTCGCGCGCCGCGCAGGGCACGTCGTTCGACCGCTCCTGGCTGACCGACGACGTGCTGCGCCGCCTGCGCGCCCTCAACGGCATCGCCGCCCGGCGCGGGCAGACCCTGGCCCAGCTCGCGCTCGCCTGGGCGCTGCGCGACGAGCGGGTGACGTCCCTGGTCATCGGTGCCTCCCGCACCGAGCAGCTGGAGCAGAACGTGGCCGCGCTGGAGAACCTCGACTTCACCGACGAGGAGCTGGCCGAGATCGACACGTACGCCACCGACGGCGGCGTCGACCTGTGGCGGGAGGCCCGGCTGGGCAATCTCCGCTGATCCGGCGGGGACCGGCCCGACATCAGAGCTGTGACGTACATCACATCCGTACGGGATAAATAAGACTTAATATGGGCAATGCGGACATTCCGCATCCTTACGTTCCTCACGACCGCAAGGAGCCCCTCACCGCATGGTGCCCGGAGCCCACCCCAGCCACGTCCCGCCGCCCCATCCCGACCTGGGCAGCGCCCGCGACTGCGAGCGCTGCCTCGGCTGGGGGACCGTCGTCACCCTCGACGGGCAGCACGAACTGTGCCCCGACTGCCAGCCCGCCCCCGGCCCCGACTCCGGCGGCCTCCCCTAGGGGATCGCCCAGGGGTCGCCCAGCGCAGCGGTCCGGACACCGAGCGCGGCGCCGGGGACGTACGGTGGAGGCATGGCCGCCCCTCCGCTGCCGGGACCGCTGGCCCATCTGGCGCCGCTGCTCGGCCACTACGGCTACTGGGCCGTGGGTGCCGTGATCCTCGTGGAGGACTTCGGCGTCCCGGCGCCCGGTGAGACGATCCTGCTCGCGGCGGGGGTGTACGCGGGCGCGGGTGAGCTGGACATCGTGAAGGTGGCGCTCATCGCGTTCGCCGCCGCCGTGGTCGGGGACAACATCGGCTATCTGATCGGCCACTTCGGCGGGCGCGCCTTCGTCCACCGCTGGGGCCGGTACGTCTTTCTGACGCCGAAGCGGTTCGCGGCCGCCGAGGCGTTCTTCACCCGGCACGGCGGCAAGATCGTGACCGTCGCCCGGTTCGTCGAGGGCCTGCGCCAGGCCAACGGCATCATCGCGGGCACCTCGGGCATGCGCTGGCGCCGCTTCCTCGCCTTCAACGCCCTCGGCGCGGCCCTGTGGGTGGGCCTGTGGTCCACGCTGGCCTACCTGGCGGGCAGCCACATCAACACGGTCTACGAGGACATCAAGCGCTACGAGCTCTACTTCCTCGCGGCCCTCGCGGTCCTGGTCCTCGCGCTCGTGGCCCGCCATGTCGTGCGACGGCGCCACGAGCGCTGAGGGCCGGGAACCCACCCCTCACGAGGAGCGCGTCGCCCCGGGCTTCTTCGGCTCGGCCCGCTCCGCTCCGCCCGCCGGCGCCTCGTCGGCGCGTTCGTGGCCGCCGCGCAGCGCGGAGGCCACGGCGGAGACCAGGGCCATGCCCGCGGCCACGCTGAACACGATGGCCAGACCGTGGTGGAAGGGACCGGAGACCAGCTCCGGGAAGAAGGAGTGGCCGGTCAGGGTGGCGCGCTGGGCGGCGGTCAGCTGGTCCAGGGTGCCGCCGCTGCCCAGCAGATGGGCGATGGGGTTGTTGCCGAGGAACGTCGCGAACAGGGTGCTCACCGGTGGCAGCGAGGCCACCTGGTGCGCGGTCGCGGCGGGCACGCCGTGCGCCGTGAGGCCGCTGCTCAGCGTCTTCGGCAGGGTGGCGGCGAGGCCGGAGACCATCAGCGAGAAGAAGACGCCGATGGACAGGGCCGTGCCCGAGTTCTGGAAGGTGGAGCGCATCCCGGAGGCGACGCCCCGGTACTTCGCCGGCACGCTGCCCATGATCGAGGAGGTGTTGGGCGAGGAGAACATGCCCTGGCCCAGCCCGTTGAGCAGCAGCAGCGCGGCGAACGGTCCGTAGTCGAAGTCCACGGGAAGGGCCAGCAGCCCGAGGAAGGACCCGGCGACCACGAGCAGCCCCGCGGTGGAGAAGATCCGGGCGCCGAACCGGTCGGAGAGATAGCCGGAGACGGGACCGGCGAGCAGGAAGCCCAGGGTGAGCGGCAGCATGAAGATGCCCGCCCACAGCGGGGTGTCCTCGAAGTCGTAGCCGTGCAGCGGCAGCCAGATGCCCTGGAGCCAGATGATCAGCATGAACTGGAGGCCGCCGCGGGCAATCGCGGTGAGCAGGGCGGCGAGGTTGCCCGCCGCGAACGCCCGCACCCTGAACAGCGACAGCCGGAACATCGGTTCGGCGACCCTGCTCTCCACCACGCAGAAGACGAGCAGCAGGAAGACGCCGCCGATCAGCCCGCTGAGGACCCAGGGGTTGGTCCAGCCGGTGGGGTGGCCGCCGTAGGGCTGGATGCCGTAGGTGATGCCCGCGAGCAGGATGCCGGCGCCCGAGGCGAAGGTGAGGTTGCCGAGCCAGTCGACGCGGCCCCGCCCGCCGGCCGCGGTCTCGCGCAGGCTCAGGTACGACCAGACGGTGCCGGTGACGCTGACCGGGACGCTCACCCAGAACACGGCCCGCCAGTCCACGGCGGCCAGCAGACCACCGGCGAGCAGGCCGAGGAACTGCCCGGCGAGCGCGGTGATCTGGTTGATGCCGAGCGCCATCCCGCGCTGCCGGGACGGGAAGGCGTCGGTGAGGATCGCGGCCGAGTTGGCGGTGAGCATGGAGCCGCCGAAGGCCTGCACGACGCGCCACAGGATCAGCCACAGCGCGCCCGCCCCCGCCCGGAACGGATCCAGGGACAGGGCGATGGAGGCGACGGCGAAGACGAGGAAGCCCAGGTTGTAGATCCGCACCCGGCCGAACATGTCGCCGAGCCGGCCGAGCACCACCACCAGGACGGCCGAGACCAGCAGATAGCCGAGGATCATCCACAGCAGATAGCCGATGTTGCCCGCGGCGAGCGGGTCCAGGCCGATGCCGCGGAAGATCGCCGGCAGCGAGATGATCACGATGGAGGCGTCCATCGTGGCGATCAGGACACCGAGCGTGGTGTTGGAGAGGGCGACCCACTTGTAGCCGGGGCCGGGCGGCGTGGCCCGCTGCCGGGCCGAGCGGGCGAGCAGCCGGGCACGTATGCCGGTCCCGGGGGTGCCGCCGCCGGTATCGGGCGTGCCGTTCACAGCTGTTCCGCCAGTCGGTCGAGCAGGGGCAGGATGTCGTTCAGGGCCTGCCGCTCGCCGGGGGTGAACCCGTCCAGGGCGTGGGCGAGGCGGTCGGCGGACTCGGAGCGGCGCCGTTCCAGCACGGTCCTGCCCTCCTCGGTGATCGCGATGACGGCCCGGCGCCGGTCGGCCGGATCGGGCGCGCGGCTCACCAGGCCCCGCTGCTCCAGACCGGCGAGGGTGCCGGCCATCGCCTGCGGCCGTACCCGTTCCAGCTCGGCGAGCGCACCCGGCGAGTCCGGGCCGCCGCGCGACAGCCGGGCCAGCACCGAGGCACCGGAGAGAGTGAGGTCGCCCACCGCGTGCGCCTGGCGCAGCCTGCGCACGATCCGTCCCATGGCCAGCTTGAGCGCGCCCGCGAGCGCGGCGGTCTCCGGAGTCCCGCCGGTCTCGGCGGCCGTCTCCGTCACTTCGTCTGTCGTCACATCCATGATTAGTAACAATAGGTTTATCAGTTTGAACTGAACAATCAAGGGCGGGTAATCGGTTTGAGGGGCGTCGCAGTGGCAAACCGGATGGCAACCGGACATCACGAGACGTAGGGATGTGAGACTCCGATGGCTGGCAGCCAGAAGGCGAAGGGCAAGACGGAGCAGGCCAAGGGCAAGGCCAAGGAGGCCATGGGCCGCGCCGTCGGCAATGAGCGCATGGAGGCCGAGGGCCGCGCGGAAGGCGCGCGCGGGGATGCCCGGCAGGCCAAGGAGAAGGCCAAGGACACCTTCAAACACTGAGGCCCGCCGTCGGCCATGACGCTGACCCGGACGACCGATCTCAGCGGGTCCCGGGAAACCGCTCAGCGGATTCCCGGGGCCCGTTGTCGCGTCCGGCGCCCGCTCCGGTCAGGGATTCGTGCGCAACCGGAGGATTCCCGGTGCGCGTCCCCTTGACCGACGGACCAGCGGGTAACCGGGCAGAGACGGCACGTTCCCCCCACGCTCGCAGGAAGGGACTCCGAACCCGGAGGGAAAAGGGCGACGAGGTATGGACATCCCGCTGAGGACGCACCCGAGGACGCAGGACCTGCGCTACACCCGGACCTGGGACACCGGCACGTGCAGCAGCGCCGACGCGCGCGACGCCGTGGCCGCCCTGCTCGCCGAGGCATGGCCGGCGCCGGTGCGGCGCTCGGTGCAGGACGCGCAGCTCGTCGTGAGCGAGCTGGTCACCAACGCGGAGAAGCACGCACCCGGCCCCTGCGCCCTCAGCCTGGAGCTGGGGCCCGGCGGCCGCGCGCTGCGCATCTGCGTGACGGACACCTCCACCGAGCCGCCACGCCCCCGCCCGCCCGATCCCGGGCGGGTCGGCGGCCATGGGCTGCACCTGGTGACGATGCTCGCGCGGAACCTGGAGGTGGCGGTGCTGCCCGAGGGCAAGCGGGTCACCGCGACGGTGCCGCTCGTCGCCGAGGGCGCCGGCTCACCCCACGGCGACTGAGCGGCCGGCTGAGCACGTCGGCCCGGACGAAAGCCGCTCCGGCGGCTCCGCCATCTCCTCGCACCCGGCCCATTCGTCGGCCCCCGGTGGCCCCGCGCGAACGGCACCCGGGCGGCGGACGGCGCCGTTTCGGACGCGCGGAGCGCGGGCACCCGTGCCACGCTCGAACGAGAGCACCCAGAGTGAACGACCCGGCACCGGGCGGAAGGCGAGCACCCGCGAGGAGTCGCGGAGGTCGCGAGCGAGGAGGCATGCCATGAGCGACGGCGCCGAGGTCCACGGGAACCAGTGGTACGGCCCCCAGCCGAACGTGGCCGGCGCGTCCGGCTATCCCGACGCGCCACCGCGGATGGGGTTCTTCACCGACACCTCGGTGTGCATCGGCTGCAAGGCGTGCGAGGTGGCCTGCAAGGAGTGGAACGCGGTCCCGGAGGACGGCCTCGAACTGACCGGCATGTCCTACGACAACACGCAGGGCCTGGGTGCCGACACCTGGCGGCACGTGGCCTTCATCGAGCAGCGCAAGCCCTTCGGCGGGCAGGAACCCGGCGTCGTCCACGAGGACACGGACGTCTTCACGGCCGCGTCCCTGCTCGGCACCGGCGCCTCCTCCCCCGGCCCCGGCGCCACCGCCCCCCCGCCCGGCAAGGCCCCCGAGGGCGCCCCCGCCGGGCGGATCTCCCCGCTCTCCCCCGACGGCCGCACCGAGCTGCGCTGGCTGATGGCCTCGGACGTGTGCAAGCACTGCACGCACGCGGCCTGTCTGGACGTGTGCCCCACCGGGGCGCTGTTCCGCACCGAGTTCGGCACGGTCGTCGTGCAGGAGGACGTCTGCAACGGCTGCGGGTACTGCGTGCCCGCCTGCCCCTACGGCGTCATCGACCAGCGCAAGGACGACGGCCGGGTGTGGAAGTGCACGCTCTGCTACGACCGGCTGGGCGTCGGCATGGAGCCCGCCTGCGCCAAGGCCTGCCCGACGGACTCCATCCAGTTCGGGCCGCTGGAGGAGCTGCGCGAGCGGGCCCGGGGCCGGGTGGCGCAGCTGCACGCGGCCGGGGTGGCGGACGCGCGGCTGTACGGGGAGGACCCGGGGGACGGCGTCGGCGGCGACGGCGCGTTCTTCCTGCTCCTCGACGAGCCCGAGGTCTACGGCCTGCCGCCGGACCCGGTGGTCACCACCCGGGACCTGCCGGACATGTGGCGGCACGCGGCGCTGGCGGCGGTGACGCTGATGGGGCTCGCGGTGGGCGGTTTCGCCGGTCGGCCGAGGAGGGTGCGATGAGCGGATCGGATGTCACTCGCGGCGGTACCGGGGGCGAGCGGCCCGGCCGGGAGGCGCCGACCGGGGCGCACGCGGGGCGGCGGCGCCGACGGCGCGGGCGGGGCGAACAGCCGATGGTGCCGGACGCGTCGTTCTCGTCGTACTACGGCAAACCCGTGCTGAACAAGCCGACCTGGAAGCCGCTGGACATCGCCGGGTACCTGTACCTCGGCGGGCTGGCGGGGGCCTCCTCGCTGCTGGCGGCGGGAGGCCAGCTGACCGGCCGGCCGGGGCTCGCGGCACCGGCGAAGCTCGGCGCGGCCGGCGCGATCTCCCTCTCCCTCGCCGCGCTGGTGCACGACCTGGGCCGCCCGGCCCGGTTCCTGAACATGCTGCGGGTGTTCAAGCCGACCTCGCCGATGAGCGTGGGCTCCTGGATCCTGGTGGGATACGCGCCGCTGACCATGGCCGCCGCGGCCACCGAAGTGGCGGGCCGCTACCGGCTGGTGGGCTCCGCCGCCACCGTGGCGGCGGCCGTGCTCGGCCCCGCCGTGGCCACGTACACCGCGGTGCTGCTCTCCGACACGGCGGTCCCCTCCTGGCACGAGGGCTACCGCCAGCTCCCGTTCGTCTTCGCGGGCTCCGCCGCGACGGCCGCGTCCGGTCTGGCCCTGGTCACGGCCCCGGCCGCGCAGGCGGGCCCGGCGCGCCGGGTGGCGCTGCTCGGCGCCGCGCTGGAGCTGGGCGCCTTCGAGCTGATGAGGCGCCGGATGGGGCTCACCGCCGAGCCCTTCGGCCGGGGCAGGCCCCGGATCCTGCTCCGCGCCTCCGAGACCCTGACCGTCGCCGGCGCCGCCCTGGCCCTCCTCTCCGGCCGGCTGCGCGACCGCCGCGTGGCGATGGCGGCCGGCGCCGCCCTGCTCACCGGTTCGGCGGCCCTGCGCTTCGGCGTCTTCCATGCCGGGGTGGCCTCCGCGGAGGACCCGCGGTACACGGTCGTGCCGCAGCGGGAACGGCTCACGGCGCGCGGGAGTCGGGCCTGAGCCGGGCCGCCGCGCCGTTTGTCCTCGGCCGACCGGGGTACCCCGGCGCCGCAGAAGATGCCGTCCCCGCGCCACCGCGCGAGAATCGGGACGACGAGTGGGAGGAGTGGCCGTGGGCGTACGCACCTGGATCGACTCCTGGCCGGTCTACCGCCAGCTCACCGGGACGGACCCGCTGGGCCGGGGTGCCGCCGCGAAGAGCGGCCCGAGCGAACGGCTCACGCCCCGGGTGGCCTCGGCCGACCGGGTGGTGAAGTCCGTCTGCCCGTACTGCGCGGTGGGCTGCGGCCAGAACGTGTACGTGCAGGACGAGAAGGTCACCCAGATCGAGGGCGACCCCGACTCCCCCGTCTCCCGCGGCCGGCTGTGCCCCAAGGGCTCGGCGAGCCTCCAGCTGACCACCGGCGACGCCCGTGAGCACCAGGTGCTCTACCGGCGTCCGGGCGGCACCGAGTGGGAGCACTTGGACCTCGACACCGCGATGGACATGATCGCCGACCGGGTGATCACGGCCCGCCGGGCGGGCTGGGAGTGGGAGGTCGACCAGACCCGCACCCGGCGCACCCTGGGCTTCGCGAGCCTCGGCGGGGCCACGCTGGACAACGAGGAGAACTACCTCCTCAAGAAGTTGTTCACGGCGCTCGGCGCGATCCAGATCGAGAACCAGGCACGTATTTGACACTCCTCCACCGTTCCCAGTCTGGGAACCTCGTTCGGACGCGGCGGCGCGACCACCTTCCAGCAGGACCTGCAGAACGCGGACTGCATCGTCATCGAGGGCTCGAACATGGCCGAGTGCCATCCGGTCGGGTTCCAGTGGGTGATGGAGGCCAAGGCGCGGGGCGCGAAGGTGATCCACGTCGACCCGCGGTTCACCCGCACCAGCGCGCTCGCCGATCTGCACGTGCCGCTGCGCGCGGGCTCGGACATCGCGTTCCTCGGCGCGATCGTCAACTACGTGCTGGAACAGGAGAAGTACTTCCGCGACTACATCGTGGCGTACACCAACGCGTCGATGATCCTGCGCGAGGACTTCTGTGACACCGAGGATCTGTCCGGCGTCTTCTCCGGCCTGAACAGCGAGACCCGCTCCTACGACAACTCAAGCTGGCAGTACGAGGGTTCGGAGATGCAGGCCGCCTCGGGCGAGCGCGACCAGGAGTACGACGAGCGCACCGGCGGCGGCAAGTCGGTGACGGAGGCCGCGCGCGGCGAGGCGCACGGCTCCGGCGGTGCGGTGATCGGCGAGGGCGAGCCGGAGCGGGACGAGACGCTGACGCATCCGCGCTGTGTCTTCCAGGTGCTCAAGCGGCATTTCGCCCGCTACACGCCGGAGATGGTGGAGCAGGTGTGCGGGGTGCCGCAGGACCTGTTCCGGCAGGTGTGCGAGCTGGTCACGGAGAACTCCGGGCGGGAGCGGACGACGGCCTTCGCCTACGCGGTGGGCTGGACGCAGCACACGGTGGGCGTGCAGTACATCCGCACGGCCTGCATCCTTCAGCTGCTCCTCGGCAACATCGGCCGGCCGGGCGGCGGCATCCTCGCGCTGCGCGGTCACGCCTCCATCCAGGGTTCGACGGACATCCCGACCCTGTTCAACCTGCTGCCGGGCTACATCCCGATGCCGCACGCGCACCAGAACCAGGACCTGGACGCGTTCGTCGAGGCGGAGGCGGCGCACAAGGGCTACTGGGGCAACATGCGCTCGTACCTGGTGAGCCTGCTCAAGGCATACTGGGGCGACGCGGCCACGGAGGAGAACGACTTCTGCTTCGACTACCTGCCGCGGCTGACCGGTTCGCACTCCACGTACGAGACGACGATGGCCCAGCTGGAAGGCGTCTGCAAGGGCTACTTCCTGCTCGGCGAGAACCCGGCGGTGGGCAACGCCAACACCAAGCTGATGCGGCTCGGCATGGCGAACCTGGACTGGCTGGTGGTGCGCGACTTCTCGCTGATCGAGTCGGCGACCTGGTGGAAGGACGGCCCGGAGATCGAGACCGGGGAGCTGCGCACGGAGGACATCCGCACCGAGGTGTTCTTCCTGCCGGCCGCCGCGCACACCGAGAAGGACGGCAGTTTCACCAACACCCAGCGGCTGCTCCAGTGGCACCACCAGGCGGTCGAGCCGCCCGGGGAGGCGCGCAGCGACCTGTGGTTCGCCTTCCATCTGGGGCGGATCATCCGGGAGAAGCTCGCCGGGTCGGTGGACGAGATGGACCGGCCGGTGCTGGACCTCGCCTGGGACTACCCGACGAAGGGCCCGCTGACCGAGCCGGACGCGGAGGCGGTGCTCGCCGAGATCAACGGCAAGGACGCCGACGGCGGTCCGCTCTCCTCGTACGAGCAGCTGAAGCCGGACGGCTCCACCTCGTGCGGCTGCTGGATCTACTGCGGCGTCCGCGCCGACGGCGTCAACCAGGCCGCCCGCCGCAAGCCGGGCCGGGAGCAGGACTGGGTGGCGGCCGAGTGGGCGTGGGCGTGGCCCGCCAACCGCCGCGTCCTGTACAACCGCGCCTCGGCCGACCCCGAGGGCCGGCCGTGGAGCGAGCGCAAGGCGCTGGTGTGGTGGGACGCGGACAAGGGCGAGTGGTCGGGGCACGACGTCCCCGACTTCAAGAAGGACAAGGCGCCGGACTACGAGCCGCCCGAGGACGCGACCGGACCGGCCGCGCTGACCGGTCGGGACCCGTTCATCATGCAGGCCGACGGCAAGGCGTGGCTCTACGTGCCGTCCGGCCTCATGGACGGTCCGCTGCCCGCGCACTACGAGCCGCAGGACTCGCCGTTCCCGAACCTGCTCTACGATCAGCAGCGCAACCCCGTACGGCACTTGATGCCCACGGTGCCGGACAACCGCTATCAGCCGAGCGGGGACGAGCGCGGCTCGCAGGTCTACCCGTACGTGGCGACGACCTACCGGCTCACCGAGCACCACACGGCGGGCGGCATGTCCCGCTGGCAGCCGTATCTGGCGGAGCTGCAACCGGAGTTCTTCTGCGAGGTCTCCCCGGAGCTGGCCGCCGAGCGGAGCCTGGAGCACACCGGGTGGGCGACGATCGTCAGCGCGCGCGGGGTGATCGAGGCGCGGGTGCTGGTCACCGACCGGATGGCCCCGCTGACCGTGCACGGCCGCCGGCTGCACCAGGTGGGCCTGCCCTACCACTGGGGCCCCAACGGCTACACCACCGGCGACGCGGCCAACGAGCTGCTGCATCTGTCCCTGGACCCGAACACCCACATCCAGGAGGCCAAGGCGATCGCGGTGGACATCCGGCCGGGGCGCAGGCCGCGCGGCCCGGCGGCCGTCGAGCTGGTGCGGGGCTACCGGGCGCGGGCGGGCATCGACGAGCACACGGGCACCGAGCCGTGAGCCCCCGGCGCGGAAGTCCCCGGCGCGGGCGCGCTATTCGAGCACGATGGTGTGGGAGTCGTACGGCACCAGCTCCCCCACCACCGGCGCCCCCGGCACCTCTCCGGCGACCAGCAGCCCGCCGGAGGTCTGGGCGTCGGCCAGCAGCAGCCGGGTGTCGGCGTCGGTGGTGCCGAACTCGGTGAAGGGGGCGACCCATTCGAGGTTGCGCCGGGTGCCGCCGCTGACGTAGCCGTCCCGCACGGCCTCGCGGGCGCCGTCCAGGTAGGGCACGGCGGCGGTGTCGAGCACGGCGGTCACCCCGGATGCCTTGGCCAGCTTGTGCAGGTGGCCGAGGAGACCGAAGCCGGTGACGTCGGTGGCGCAGGTGGCCCCGGCGGCGAGCGCGGCCTCGGCCGCGTCCCGGTTGAGGGCGGTCATGGTGGCGACGGCCTGTTCGAAGCGCTCGCCGGTGACCTTGTGCCGGTTGTTGAGCACGCCGAGGCCGAGCGGCTTGGTCAGGGACAGCGGGAGACCCGGCCGGCCGGTGTCGTTGCGCAGCAGCCGCTCGGGGTCGGCGACGCCGGTGACGGCCATGCCGTACTTGGGCTCCGGGTCGTCCACGCTGTGTCCGCCGCCGACATGGCAGCCCGCCTCGGTGGCGATGTCGAGGCCGCCGCGCAGCACCTCGCGGGCCAGCTCGAAGGGGAGCCGGTCGCGCGGCCAGGCCAGCAGGTTGACGGCGAGCACCGGCCGGCCGCCCATCGCGTACACGTCGGACAGCGCGTTGGCGGCGGCGATGCGCCCCCAGTCGTAGGGGTCGTCCACCACGGGGGTGAAGAAGTCGGCCGTGCACACCATGGCCGTGCCCGGTCGGCCGGGCACGGTGACGACGGCCGCGTCGTCACCGGTGGCGAGGCCGACCAGGAGCGGGGTGTCGCCCCCGGCGAGCCGGGGCACGGTCAGGCCGCTGACCACCTCCTCCAGTTCGCCGGGCGGGATCTTGCAGGCGCAGCCGCCGCCGTGGGCGAACTGCGTGAGTCGGACGGACGCTTGGCGGGTCGG
Source organism: Streptomyces sp. NPDC048106 (assembly GCF_040706415.1). Classification (NCBI taxonomy): domain Bacteria; kingdom Bacillati; phylum Actinomycetota; class Actinomycetes; order Kitasatosporales; family Streptomycetaceae; genus Streptomyces; species Streptomyces sp. NPDC048106. The sequence goes on from NZ_JBEZND010000046.1 coordinate 25,902, forward strand.
TGTCATCGCGGTCTCCTGGGGCACTAGCCTGACGAGCGGTGGAGGCGTGTGGGTGCCTGGTGGCCCTCCCGGTCTTCAAAACCGAGGTGCCCGAGGATCTCGGGCAGGCGGGTTCGATTCCCGTCCGCCTCCGCTCCCGCCCCCGTTTCCGGGCCCGGTACGGCAGCGTCTGCGCTGGTCGTCGACGCGTTCCGTGTAGCCCCGGGCGTCCAGGAACTCCAGCAGCGGTACGGCCACCCGGCGGGTGGTGTCCAGGGCGCGCCGTGCCTCGCTGAGGGTGAAGGGCTGGGGCAGGGCGCGCAGTACGGCGGCGGCCTCGGCGGCGGCGCCGGGCAGCAGCACGATGCCGTCGGCGATCCGCAGCAGGGCTCCGGCGGTCACGGCGGCGGCCAGCGTCCTGCGGTCGAGCCCCAGTGCGGCGAGCCGCCCGGCCTCGGGCGCGCGGAACGGCGCCCTGGCCAGGTCCCGGCGTACGGCGTCCACGGCCGGCGGCAGGTCCGGCCGGGCGTCGCTCGACGCGTACAACCGGCCCTGGCCGCAGTGGAGTCCGGGGGACGCCTCGGCCAGCGCGTCGACCAGGGCGCGGTCGGGCAGGCCGAGCAGCCGGCGGGCGGCCTCGGCGGGCAGGCCGGGGTCCAGGGGGTGGGCGCGGGCGTGCCGTGCGACCTCGGCGGCCAGCCGGTCGCGCAGTTCCCGCCAGTACGCCGCGTCGGCCAGCCAGTCCCCCGCGACGGGGGCGGCGGGGGCCGGGACGCCCATGGCGGTGAGGTCGGCGCGGCGGATCAGCTTGCGGCGGCGCAGTTCGCCGGCTCCGTCGGGGTGGCCGGTCAGGGCGGCGAGTTCGGCGGCGCGGGCCCGCCCCGCGCCGCGCCGGACCAGCCGGGGCGGCCGTACGTCGAGGACGGTGACCCCCTGGGGGGTCCGGGTGCCGCCGGGTTCGCGCAGGACCGCGCGGTCGCCGGTCCGCAGGGGCAGGGGGCGGGCGAGGGTGAGCCGGGCGGTGTCGGTGCCGAGCGGGCGGACGGTCACCGGCACGGCGGCGGTCCCGAGGTGCAGGGTGACCTGGCGGGGCAGGCCGGCCACCGGCTCGCCGTGCACCCGGACGTCGATCACCCCGGTGGTCCGCCAGCGGTCCGGGGCCAGCAGTACCTGCCCGCGGCGCAGTCCCGCGTCCCCCGGCCCGTGCACGTTCACCGCGACGCGGGCCACTCCGCTGACGGCCTCCCGGTCCTGGTGCAGGCTCTGCAGCCCGCGCACCCGCAGCGCGGCGGCGCCGTCCCCGGTCACCAGCCGGTCGCCGACGCGCAGGGTGCCCGCGCCGAGCGTGCCGGTCACCACGGTGCCGTGGCCGCGGGCGCTGAACGCCCGGTCCAGCCACAGGCGTACGTCGGCGGCCGGGTCGGGATCGGGCAACTCCACTGCCATCCGGGCGAGTTCGACCCGCAGTTCGTCAAGTCCCGTGCCGGTCACGGCACTCACCGCGACCGAGGTCACCTTGCCGAGGGAGGTGTCCGCCAGCCGCCGCACGGCGTCCGCGCGCACCGGTTCGGGGTCGGCGAGATCGCTGCGGGTCACCGCGAGGACGGCGTGCCGGACCCCGAGCGCGTCGAGGACGGCCAGGTGCTCCCGCGACTGGGGCTGCCAGCCCTGGTCGGCGGCGACCACGAACAGCACGGCGGGCACGGGTCCGACCCCGGCGAGCATGGTCGGCACGAACCGTTCGTGGCCGGGCACGTCCACGAAGGCGAGGTGGTCGCCGAGCGCGTCGAGCCGCGTCCACACGAAGCCCAGGTCGAGGGTGAGGCCCCGGCGGCGCTCCTCCTCGTACCGGTCGGGTTCCATGCCGGTGAGCGCCCGGACCAGGGCGGACTTGCCGTGGTCGACATGGCCGGCAGTGGCGAGGACCCGCATCATGCCCGCCCTTCCCCGGCGGCCGGCCGGCCGCTCGTGCGCACCGAGCGCACGGCCCCCGCGAGCCGCTCGTCGTCCTTGGGGGGCACGGAGCGCAGGTCCAGCAGGCAGCGGCCGGCCTCCAGGCGTCCGACGACCGGGATCCGGCCGGTGCGCAGCGCGGCGGCGTACGGCTCGGGCAGGGAGAGGGCCGCACTGGGCAGCCCGACCCCGGGCGCCCCGCCCCCGCCGACCGTGGCGGTGCTGTCGACGGCGCGTACGTCGATCCCGTGGGCGCCCAGTTCGGCGGCGAGCCGGCCGGCGCGGGCCTTGAGACCGGCGGCACCGGCGGTCAGGGCGCGGTCGGTGGGGGTGGGCGGTCCGGTGAGGGTGGCCTCCAGGGCGGCCAGGGTCAGTTTGTCCACCCGCAGGGCGCGGGCCAGCGGATGCCGGGCCAGGGTGTGCACCAGATCCCGGTCGCCGAGCAGCAGTCCGCACTGGGGACCGCCGAGCAGCTTGTCGCCGCTCGCGGTGACGAGGGCGGCGCCCGCGCGCAGCTCGGTGTCCGCGTCGGGCTCGTCGGGCAGTACCGGGTGCGGGGCGAGCAGCCCGGAGCCGATGTCCACGACGACCGGGACGCCCAGACCGGCGAGTTCGCCGGTGCGGGCCGCACGGGTGAAGCCGGTGACGCGGAAGTTGGACGGGTGCACCTTGAGCACGAACCCGGTCTCGGGGCCGATCACGTCGGCGTAGTCGGCGGCGGTCGTCCGGTTCGTCGTCCCGACCTCGCGCAGCCGCGCGCCGGTGGAGACGAGCAGGTCGGGCAGGCGGAAGCCGTCGCCGATCTCCACCATCTCGCCCCGGCTGACCACGATCTCCCGGCCGGCCGCGAGCGCGGTGGCGGCGAGGACGAGGGCGGCGGCGCCGTTGTTGACGACATGGACGTCCCCGGCGACGGGCACCCGGGCGCGCAGGGCGGCGAGGGCGGAACGGCCCCGGCGGGCCCGGACCCCGGTCGCCAGCCCGAGTTCCACGTCCGTGGGTCCCGCGGCCTCCGCCACGGCCTGCCGGGCGGCGTCCGAGAGGGGGGCGCGGCCGAGGTTGGTGTGGAGCAGCACCCCGGTGGCGTTGATCACCGGGCGCAGTCCGCTCGCGGCGTCGGGGAGCAGGCCGAGGACCGTCTCCGGCACGTGTTCGGGGGCGACCTTCCCCTCCCTGGCCCGTTGCTGTGCCTCCCGCACGGCCCCTTTGACGACCCCGGCTCCGAGCCGGTCCGCGGCTTCGGCCAACCGGGGGTCGCGCAGGAGTACGTCGGTGCGGGGGACCCGGCGGCGGGGGTCGGGGGCGCGGTGGCTCCGGCCGGCGGGGGGCGCGGTGCCGGCCGTACCGCCGACCGCCTCCGCACGTCCCGCGCTGCCCTCGCCGTCCCCCGCGTCCGCCGGTTCCGCCGTCCCCGTGGTCCCCGTGTTCCCGCCCCCCGCGTCCGCCGTCCGCGGGGTCGCCCGCTGTTCCATGCCGCCCTTGCCGCCCTTTCCCTCCGGTCCGGCCCGCGCCGCCCCTGGCGGGGTCCGTCCATCGTCTCCCGGTGCCCCGTGGTGGCCGTTCGACACGCCGGGAGGGACGTTGCGCCGGCCGGGGCGGGGGTACCCGGCGGCGTATGAACGAACGCGACGACCAGCGTCAGGGCCGACAGGACCAGCGGGCCGCGAACCGCCGGCACGAGACGGAGCGCCGACGCGCCGCCGAGGAGACCGGCGACTCGCCGACGCCGACACCCACCCCCCGCGACATCGCGGAACGCAGCTCCAGGAGCAGGGGCTCCGCGGACCGAGGCGGTGACAAGGAGCCGCGCCGGCCGCACTGACCGGCCGGCGCGCCTCACCGGGTGGGCCGTGACCGGCCCCCGGTGTCGTCGCCGGCGCCCGTTTCGTCCGCCTCCGTCTGGGGGCGGGGCACCGGACCGGCGCCCGCGGTCAGGTGTTCGAGGACCTCCATCAGTTCCTGGCAGGCCCGCTCCACCGAGCGGCGGGTGTTGCGCTGCTCGGTGATCAGGGCGGACATCAGGAGCGCGGTGAGCGTCATCGTGCCGTTGAACGCCTGGAGCTTGGCCATGATCTGGACCGGGTTCAGCCCCTGGAAGGCGCCGCTCGCGTCCGTGGCGGCGATGGTGGCCATCACGGACGTGAACAGCGCGCAGAGCAGGGCGCCCGCGAGCTGGAAGCGCAGGGCCGCCCAGATGATCAGCGGATAGACCAGGAACAGCAGGCTGATCGAGCTGTACGCGGCCACCGGGACGAGCACGCAGGCGATGAGGGCGAGCGCCATCGCCTCCTTCCACCGGCGCAGGGACAGCGGCCGGCGGACGCCCCGCAGCAGGAGCAGCAGCGGGGTGACGAGCAGGACGCCCATCGCGTCGCCGACCCACCAGGCGAGCCACACCGGCCAGAAGGCGTGCGCGGCCAGCTTGCCCGTGAGCACGAGCATGCCCACGCCGACGGTCGCGCTGATCGTCATGGCGGCCAGCGCGCCCAGGAACACCAGGGCGACCCCGTCCCGGAAGCGGCTGAGGTCGATGCGGAAGCGCGCCCAGTGCAGCAGGATCGCCGCGCACACGGGGGCGGCGGTGTTGCCGAAGAGGATGCCGACGAGATCGAGGCCGGGCGGCGAGATGCTCAGGATGACGCCGAAGGCGCCGAGGGTGATGCCGGGCCAGCAGCCGATGCCGAGGATCAGCAGGGCGGCGACGGAGACGCCGGTCGGCGGGAAGACCGGGGTGAAGACGGCACCCCCCACGGACAGCTCGCGCAGCAGGCCGAGCCGGCCGGAGCCGTAGTAGAGGGCCGCGACGGCCAGCACCTGGACGACGTACACGCCCGGCCTGCGCAGTTCCGCGATACCCACCACAGCAGCCATCTCACACCGCCCGGCCCGGCTCGGCGAGGCGAGACGGGCGGGGTCCGCCCCTCTGGCTGAAAGGCGGGGACGCTACGGCCGCGGTCCCGGTCCGTCGAGGCCCACGACGAGTACGGCGGCGTCGTCCTCGTGGCCCACGCTCTCGGCGCCCTTGATCACGGCGGCGGCCAGCGCGTGGCTCTCCAGGCCCGCGACGGCGGCTATGCCCGCCAGCCGCGTCACCTGTTCCAGGCCGTCCTCGACGGCCAGCGAGGGTCCCTCCACCACGCCGTCGGTGAGCAGCACGAACAGCCCGCCGGTGGTCAGCCGGTGCCGGGTCACCGGGTAGTCCAGGCCCCGCTGGATGCCGAGCGGCGGCCCGCCCTCGTCGTCGACGACGCCGGATTTGCCGTCCGCCGTGGCCCAGACGAACGGGATGTGGCCTGCGCGGGCGCTCTCCAGCGCCCCGGTGGCCGGGTCGAGCCGCATGAAGGTGCAGGTGGCGAAGAGTTCGCTGCCGAGCGAGAGGAGCAGGTCGTTGGTCCGGGCGAGCAGTTCGCCGGGCTCGCCGGTGGCGAAGGCGAGGGCGCGCAGCCCGGCGCGGACCTGGCCCATGAAGGCGGCGGCCTCGATGTTGTGCCCCTGCACGTCGCCGATGGCCAGCCCGATCCGGCCGTCGGGCAGCGGGAAGGCGTCGTACCAGTCGCCGCCCACGTTGAGCCCGTAGCAGGCGGGCGCGTAGCGGACCGCCAGGTGGAGTCCGGGGGCGGTCGGCAGATCCCGGGGCAGCATGCCGCGCTGCAGCGCGATGGCCAGTTCGACCTGGGTGCGCTGCAGTTCCGCGCGCTCGCGCGCCTGGGCGGTGAGCGAACCGAGTCTGGCCAGCAGTTCGTCGCCGTCGTCGGTGGAGCGCTTGCGGGGCATCGGTTCACTTCCGGCGGAGGTGCCCTGGGCGGCGGCCGCCTTCCGGGGAGAAGACAGCGCCTGAATGATTGGCAAACGCCTAGATTTTACCTAAATAATCCGAACTCGGCGCGGCCCGGCCGGTGGGCCCCGGGCCCCTCAGCCGGTGTCGGAGTCGATCCCGGTGATCACGGCGGGCCCCAGCGGCGCGCTGCGCTCGTCGAGCCCCGCCCCGCGCAGCGCGGAGTCCGCGAGCCGCCGGGCCGCCTCCTCGGCGTGCCGGCCGGTGTCGGCCTCGACGGTGAGACGGAGGGTGAAGGTGTTGTCGTCGTTGACGTTGAGCACGTCCAGGTCCTCGCTGCTGCCCATCCGGGTGCCGTGCGGGTCGGCGGGGCGCAGCGCCCGGGTCAGCCGGGTCCGGGTGTCCGCGCCGACCCCGGCGGTGAAGGTGCCGGGGACGCTGATCAGGTAGGTCGTCATGACGGTCCTTTCCTCGGGCGTCCCCACGACTACCCCGTTTCCCGGCCTTCGCACGGGCTCCCGGCGCGGTCGGCTCCTCGGGACTCCGCACCGGGGGCGCGCGGTCACAGCGGGGAGTGGGCCACCGCCGTGACGTAGGCACCGACGAACACGGACGTCAGGGTGAGGGCGCCGTAGACGAGGGCCGCCTGGACCGGTCGCGCCCGCCAGGTCCGGGCGAGGGCGCGCGCCACGGGGATGAGCAGGGGGAAGGCCGGCAGCAGGAAGCGCGGCTTGGAGGAGAAGGATCCCGAGCCGCCGACCACGAGCAGGAGCAGCACCCCGGCGAAGACGACCAGGACCAGCGGGGCGCGGTCCAGGCACAGCAGCGCGAACAGCAGCAGTCCGGTGGCCACGACCAGCAGAGCGACCGTGTAGACGACGCCGCCGCCGTGCAGCAGCAGGGCCCTGACGAAGCGGGCCGAGCCGACGCCGAAGTCGAAGCGGGAGCCCCAGGCGCTCTGCACCCGGAAGTAGCCGCCGAACAGGTCGCCGACCCGGCTGCCCACCCACAGCACATAGCCGAGGAAGCCCAGGGGGGCGAGGACGGCGCCCGCCCACAGGGTCCCCGGGACCCGGCCGCGCCGGCGCCCCGCCTCGCAGGCGGCCGCGACGGCGACGGCGACGGCCACCGCGAAACCGCTGGGCCGGGCCAGTCCCGCGAGCGCGGCCAGCGCCCCGGCCCACAGCCAGCGGCCCTTGAGCACGCAGTACAGGGACCAGACGGCGAGCGCGGCGAACAGCGACTCGGTGTAGGCGATGGTCAGTTCGACGGCGTGCGGCATGACGGCCCACAGGCCGACCAGCGCGGTGGCCACCCCGCGGCCGTAGAGCAGATGACCGATGACATAGACGCCGTACGCGGCCACGCCCGCCGCGAGCCAGGCGACGAGCAGCGCGGCCTGTCCCGGGGTGAGCGGCAGGGCGGCGGTGAGCGCCCTGATGAGCGCCGGGTAGAGGGGGAAGAAGGCCCAGTCGGTCTGGACGGCACCTTCCGGGGTGATCCACATCTTGTGGCCGTAGCCCCGGGCGGCGATGTGCAGGTACCAGCGGGAGTCCCAGGAGTGGGCGAGCGTGCCGGCCAGGCGGTGCCCGCGCAGGGCGTTGGTCAGGATCACCGCGAGGATCCCGGCGAGCCGGACGGCCGCGAACAGGGCGAGGGCTGGCACCGCTCCCTCGGGGATCCCGCGGCGGGCGATCCGGGGCAGGTCGAAGCGGCCGACGGGGTGGGACGGGGCGGCCGGCTCGGGCCGGGGAACGGAGGAGGTGCTCACCCTTTTGACCTTGGGCACGCCGGGTGGCACGTGCAATCCACGACTCGGGTTTCTTACACACTTCCACCCTGAATCAGGAATCGACCGTGAAATGCCCACAAGTCCCTTACTTCGCCCGGTCGAACCCGCCTTCGGGGACCCCCGTGCGGATGCCTCACCCGTTCGAAGTAGGGTGGGGCTACCATATGAGCGCTGCCTAGCTCGAAAGATAGATGTTGTGACTGTCAACGACGACTCGTTCACCAACTGGAAGAACCGCGAGGAGATCGCGGAGTCGATGATCCCGCTCATCGGGAAGCTGCACCGCGAGCGGGACGTGACCGTCCTGCTGCACAGCCGCTCCCTGGTGAACAAGTCGGTGGTCAGCATCCTCAAGACGCACCGCTTCGCCCGGCAGATCGCCGGCGCGGAGCTGTCCGTCACCGAGACCATGCCCTTCCTCCAGGCCCTGACCACCCTGGACCTCGGGCCCTCCCAGATCGACCTGGGCATGCTCGCCACCCTCTACCAGGCCGACGAACGCGGCCTGAGCATCGAGGAGTTCACCGCCGAGGCGGTCGCGGGTGCCACCGGCGCCGACAAGATCGACCGGCGCGAGCCGCGCGACGTCGTCCTCTACGGTTTCGGCCGCATCGGCCGGCTCGTGGCCCGGCTGCTGATCGAGAAGGCCGGCTCCGGCAACGGTCTGCGCCTGCGGGCCATCGTGGTGCGCGGCGGCGGCGCCCAGGACATCGTCAAGCGCGCCTCGCTGCTGCGGCGCGACTCGATCCACGGCCAGTTCCAGGGCACCATCACCGTGGACGAGGACAACAGCACGATCCTCGCCAACGGCAACGCCATCAAGGTGATCTACGCCGACGACCCGTCGCACGTGGACTACACCGAGTACGGCATCCGCGACGCCATCCTCATCGACAACACCGGCAAGTGGCGTGACCGCGAGGGCCTGTCCACGCACCTGCGCCCCGGCATCGAGAAGGTCGTGCTGACCGCGCCCGGCAAGGGCGACGTCCCGAACATCGTGCACGGCGTCAACCACGACACCATCAAGCCGGACGAGCAGATCCTGTCCTGCGCCTCCTGCACCACCAACGCGATCGTCCCGCCGCTGAAGGCCATGGACGACGAGTACGGCGTGCTGCGCGGCCACGTGGAGACGGTCCACTCGTTCACCAACGACCAGAACCTGCTGGACAACTACCACAAGGCCGAGCGCCGCGGCCGGTCCGCGCCGCTGAACATGGTGATCACCGAGACCGGTGCCGCCTCCGCCGTGGCGAAGGCGCTGCCCGACCTCAAGGCGAAGATCTCCGGCAGCTCGATCCGCGTCCCGGTGCCGGACGTCTCGATCGCGATCCTCAACCTCCAGCTGGCCCGCGAGGCCACCCGTGAGGAAGTGCACGAGTACCTGCGCGACGTGTCGCTGACCTCGCCGCTCAAGCGCCAGATCGACTTCACCACGGCGCCCGACGCGGTCTCCAGCGACTTCATCGGCTCGCGCCACGCCTCGATCGTGGACGCCGGCGCGCTGAAGGTCGACGGCGACAACGCGATCCTCTACCTCTGGTACGACAACGAGTTCGGCTACTCGTGCCAGGTCGTCCGCGTCGTGCAGTACGTCTCGGGCGTGGAGTACCCGACGTTCCCGGCGACGGCGGTCTGACACCCCGCAGACCCGGCCCAGCCCCCGGCGCCTTCACGGCCGCCGACCGGAATCCCCCGGTCGGCGGCCGTTCGCGTTTCCCAGCGGCCTCCGGCACCTTCACAGCTCAGGCGTTTGCCTAAAGGCTTTAGGCAAGTCCATAATCGTCATCGGCAACAGGGAGGAAGCTGATGGTTCGTGCGGGACTGACCACCGAGCGGCTGGTCCGCGCGGGCGCGGAGCTGGCCGACGAGGTGGGCTTCGAACAGGCGACCGTGTCGGCGCTGGCCCGGCGGTTCGACGTCAAGGCGGCGAGCCTGTACTCGCACCTCAGGAACTCCGAGGACCTGAAGACGCGGATCGCGCTGCTCGCCCTGGAGGAGATGGCCGACCTCGCCGCCGACGCGCTCGCCGGACGGTCCGGCAAGGACGCGCTCGGCGCCTTCGCGGACGTCTACCGCGACTACGCCCGCGCCCACCCCGGCCGCTACACGGCGGCCCGGTATCCGCTGGATCCCGAGACGGCGGCCGCGAGCGCGGGCCCCCGGCACGCCCAGCTGACCCGCGCGATCCTGCGCGGCTACGACCTGCCCGAACCCGACCAGACCCACGCGGTGCGCCTGCTGGGCAGCGTCTTCCACGGCTACGTGAGCCTGGAGGCGGCCGGCGGATTCGCCCACAGCGCCCCCGACTCCCAGGAGTCCTGGACCCGCGTCGTGGACGCCCTGGACTCCCTGCTGCGCAACTGGCCCACCCGCTGAGCCGACATCTCCCCACGAAACACAGGCCGACATGATGCAGACCACTCCCCTCACCCCCGACCTCATACGCGGCGCCCTCGACCTCGAACGCACCGCGCGGGGGCTGCTGCCGCACCGGCTGCCCGCCCGGGCCCGCGCCCAGTGCGCCGACCCGGCGCTTGCCCTGGCCGAGTCCCAGCCCGCCGGCGTACGGCTGGCGCTGCGCACCCGGGCCACGGTCGTCGAGCTGGACACCCTGCCGACCAAGCGGGTCTACACCGGCGCTCCCCCGCGCCCCGACGGGGTGTACGACCTGCTGGTCGACGGACGTCCGGCGGGCAGCGGCACCGCCACCGGGGGAGACACCCTCACCATCGACATGGCCACGGGGAGCGCGCGGCACACGCCGGGCCCGGTCGCCACCGTGCGTTTCACCGGGCTGCCGGACACGCCCAAGGACGTGGAGATCTGGCTGCCGCACAACGAGACCACCGAGCTGGTCGCGCTGCGCACCGACGCCCCGGTGGAGGCCGTACCGGACCGGGGCCGCAAGGTGTGGCTGCACCACGGCAGTTCGATCAGCCACGGCTCCGACGCCGCGAGCCCCACCACCACCTGGCCGGCGCTCGCCGCCTCCCTCGGCGGGGCCGAGCTGGTCAACCTGGGCCTCGGCGGCAGCGCGCTGCTCGACCCGTTCACCGCCCGGGCGCTGCGGGACACCCCGGCCGACCTGATCAGCGTCAAGCTCGGCATCAACGTCGTCAACAGCGACCTGATGCGGCTGCGCGCCTTCGGCCCCGCGGTGCACGGATTCCTGGACACCATCCGCGAGGGACACCCGGACACCCCGCTGCTCGTCGTCTCGCCGCTCCTGTGCCCGATACACGAGGACACGCCCGGCCCCACCGCCTGGGACCTCGACGCGCTCGGCGAGGGCCGGCTCGCCTTCCGCGCCGCCGGGGACCCGGCGGAGACGGCGGCCGGGAAGCTCACCCTCGGCGTCGTCCGGGCGGAGCTGGAGCGCATCGTGCGCGAGCGGGCGGCCGAGGACGACCGGCTGTTCTACGCCGACGGCCGCGAGCTGTACGGCGAGGCCGACTTCGCCGAGCTGCCGCTGCCCGACGGCCTGCACCCGGACGCGGCCGCGCACCGCAGGATCGGCGAGCGGTTCGCGGCGCTGGCCTTCGGCGCGGGCGGCGCCTTCGCGGACCGGCGGGGCTGACGCGGGCCGACCGAGGCGGGGGCGGGCCGGTCGGGGCCGACGGGGCCGCTCACACCAGGTGGGCGAAGACCACGAGGTTGTCGGTGTAGTCCTTCGCCGTGTGGTCGTAGTCGCCCGCGCAGGTGATGAGGCGGGCCTCGGGGCGTGCCGCGTCGGCGTAGACCCGGTCGCTCGGGAAGTCGTCCTTCGCGAAGGTCTCGGCACTGTCCACCACGAAGTCCGCGGTCCGCCCGTCGGCGCGCTCCACGGAGAACCGGTCGCCGGTGTCCAGCTGGTCGAGGTTGACGAACACGGCCGCGGAGACCTTCGTGTCCACGTGCCCGGCGATGACGGCGGTGCCCCTCTCGCCGGGCGCGGCGCCCTTGGCGTACCAGCCGACGAGATTGGTGTTCGCCGCGGGCGGCGGCTGGAGCTGCCCCGAGGGGTCGAGCGTCAGCCGCGTGAAGGGCGCGTCGACGCCGATCTTCGGGATGACCAGCCGGACCGGCTCGGAGCGAGGCAGCGCGGCGCCCGCCGGGGACCGCCCGGTGGAGCTGGCCCCGGAGGCCGGGGTCGCCCGCGGCGCCGGGAACGACCCGTGACGCCCCCCGAACATGCTGACGGCGAGGAAGAGGATCGCCACCCCCCAGAGCACCAGCCGCCCACCACGACCGGCGCCGCCCGCCTCCGGCTCCGGTTCGGGGGGCTGTTCGGAGGACGAATCCGGTGCCATCAAAGACCACCTCACTGGGACACGGCAGCACGGGGACGAGGGGGTGGGGCCGGGGCCGGGGGTCGCGGGTGCGGACCGGCCGGGAAACCCTGACCGGCCCGGCACTCATCCGCCCGCCCCGCGAGGGGCACGCGCCGTCGGCGCTCTCGCCGCGCCGACGGCGTCCGCGACACCGTCAGGACGCCGGTTGCGCGGCCTTCTTGCGGCGCAGGGCGTACATGCCCGCCGCGCCCACGCCGAGGACCGCGAGGCCACCCGTGGTGACGCCGGGGCCGGCGAGCGCGCCGCCGCCGGTGTGCATGCCGCCGCGCGGCTTGCCGCCGCCGCTGTCCGAGCCGCCGCCCCAGTCGTCGCCGCTGTCGTCGCCGCCCTTGCCGCGGCCGCCGCCACCGCTGTCCTCGTCACCGCTCTTGCCCCGGCCGCCGCCGCTGTCCTGGTCGCCGCTCTTGCCTCCCTTGCCCCCGCTGTCCTCCCGGTAGGACTCGGGGTCGAACCGGATGTCGCCACCGCTGTCGGAGCGCAGCACGGTGGCCAGCGCTCCGCCACCCGTGTGCATTCCACCGCGTGGCCGGTCGTGTCCGCGGTCGTTGCCGCCTCCGCTGCCGTTGTCTTGGTCCCGGTCGGAGCCCTTGTCGCGGTCACCGCCGGAGTCACTGCTGTGCGAGGAGTCGCCACGGCCCGAGTCGTGCCCGGCCGGGGCCGCGAACGCGGCGCCGGGCGTGGCGAAGGCCAGGGCGGCCGCGGCGGCTGCCGTGGCCAGGAGGGTGCGGGCAGAACGCATCGTGTTGTCCTTCCGCCGTGGCCGGGCAGCGGACGCCTCATCAGCTGGATGGACCCGGTCTCGACATGAACCACCGTCAGTGAGGCCCCCGGCTCCCACCATCCGGGCCGCCCAGCCGTGTCACCGGCCCACCCGTCTGCCCCAGTGCGCCCGGCCCCGGGCCCCTCGTCCGGGCCAATCGGGGACCACCGCGAACCCTGCCGAGGGGAGAGCCGGGGGGAGGCCGAGGGGAGGGCCGAGGGGAAGTTCACCACCCCCTTGTTATGACAGCGGTCATAGCGCAGTCTTGTCCCGGACGGTACGACGGCACACGGCCGGCGACGGCCGAGGCGGTGGGAGGCGGCAGTGGCGGACGGGATGGCGCGGGCCCTGTGGGAGCGCTACGAACCGGTACACGACCTCGTGTACTTCGCCCCGCAGGCGCACCGCGCGGCGAAGGCACTGGGTCTGCGCGGCTACTGGATGGGCTACTTCGCGCTGCGCGCCGCCCCGCTCGGCGCGGTGTCCCCCGCCGTCGTGACGAGCTGCTTCTACGTCTTCCACCCCGCCCGCGTGGCCAGGGCGCTGCCGGACGCCTGGGGGTACGCGGAGCCGGCGCGGGTGCTCGCGGCCCGCGAGGACGCGATGGACGCGGCGATGACCGAGCTGTTCGGACCACGGGTCACCGGCTCCGCCGACTTCGCCGAGGCCGCCGATCTCGCCTGGGAGGCCGCGGCGGCCGCCGACACCACGGGCCGGGTGCTGGCCGCCGCCAACCAGGCGCTGGAGCGTCCGCACCGGCCCACGGCCCGGCTGTGGCAGGCACTGACGACCCTGCGCGAGCACCGGGGTGACGGGCATGTCGCGGTGCTGGTCAGCCAGGGGCTCGGGCCGGTCGAGGCCATGGTGCTCAAGGCGGCCGCGGGCGAGTCGGACGGCGGGTTCCTGCGGGAGACCCGCAAGTGGGAGCAGAGCGACTGGACCGCGGCCGGTGTCCGGCTGCGCGACCTCGGGCTCCTCGCCGGGAACGGCTCGCTCACCGCGGCCGGGGCGGTGGTGCGCGCGGAGGTCGAGACGCTGACCGACGCGGCGGCCGAGAGCCCCTGGACCGCCCTCGGCCCGGACCGCGCCGCCCGCCTGGCCGCCCTGCTGGATCCGCTGGCCCGCGCGGTGGAGGACTCGGGTCTGCTGCCGCCCGGCAATCCGGTCGGCCTGCCCGCGCGTTCGGCCCCGGTCGGCGACTGACGGTACGGCGGGCGCCTCGCGTGGCCACTCGGCGCACTCACGCCGCCCGTGCGGTCGCGGCACGGGCGCACGGCAGCGCCGATCGGCCGAAAAGCGTCGTAGCAACGGTCGAAGTACCCTCTCCTGACCTGGGGTTGTGCACCGTACTCTGAAGCCGTGGTCACGCGAGACGAGGATCCTGGGCAGGCGGCGTCCCGGCTCACCGGGCGCCCGGCCGGTGCGGCGCGGGGGTTGTCCGGGTCGCCCGTGGAGGTGCTGCTGGACGACGGCACACCGGTGATGGTCAAGCGCGGCGACGCCCCCGGGGCGGTGCGCGCGGAGGTGGCGGGGCTGCGCTGGCTGGCCGCTGCGGGCGCCGTACGGCTGCCGGCGGTGCTCGGGCACGACGAGCGGTGGATGGTCACCGAGCGGGTGGCGGCCGGTGCTCCCGACGCGAAGGCGGCGCTCCGTTTCGGTCACGCCCTGGCGGCCCTGCACGCCTCGGGCGCGCCCCGCTTCGGGGCCCCGCCGCCCGGCGGGCCCGAGGACGCGTACATCGGCCTCGCGCCCATGCGCAACGCCGAGGGCGCCGAGTGGTCCGGCTGGTACGCCGAGCACCGGGTGCTGCCGTACGTGCGCAGGGCGGTCGAGCGCGGCACGCTGCGGCCGGGCGAGGCGGCGGTGTTCGAGCGGCTCTGCGCGCGGCTGCCGGAGCTGGCGGGGCCCGCCGAGCCGCCCGCGCGGCTGCACGGCGACCTGTGGAGCGGCAATGTGCTGTGGGGCGCCGACGGCGAGGTGTGGCTCATCGACCCGGCCGCGCACGGCGGTCACCGGGAGACCGACCTGGCGATGCTCCAGCTCTTCGGCTGCCCCCATCTCGATCGCGTCCTCGCGGGGTACCAGGAGAGGGCACCGCTCGCCGACGGCTGGCGCGAACGCGTCGGCGTGCATCAGCTTTTCCCGCTTCTCGTGCACGCGGTGCTGTTCGGACGCGGGTACGCGGAGCAGGCGCTGACGGTGGCGCGCGGGGCACTCGCGAAATGAGCGCCGCGCCCGGCACGGCGGCGGAACGCGACCGTCCGTGCCATGGTCACGCAGCGTAAGGAAACCAATCATCCGTTCGAATCGTATAAGGACGTGAAAGCCGAACCAGGGAGAGACCATGCAACCGTTCACGCTCAACTACGCGCGCCCGGCTGTGCAGTTGGAAGTAACCGTTCCGTACGCGTACGACTCCGGACTGCAGTTGAACGTCCTCCCGGACGGGCGGATCGCCGCGACGGACCACGCGACCCTGCGTGCGCTGGGCACCACGACCTCGACCGCCGGCTCCAAGACACACTTCGACGACTGAACCACGGACCCGCAGACGATGACCGTGCTCATCCTGACCAGTGAAGAGGACGTGACGGCGGACATGGTGGTCCTCCGCCTCCGCGAGGCCCAGGTGCCCGTCGTCCGGCTCGACCCCGCCGATCTGACCGACGGGGTCGCTCTGTCGGGCGAGTACGCGCGAGGCGCCTGCCACGGGCAACTGTCCGTCGGCGGGCGCCTGGTGGACATGGACGGCCTGCGCTCCATCTGGGTGCGCAGGCCCGGGGCGGCGGCCGCGCGCGCCGCCCAGCCGTCCGCCTGGCTGACCGAGGAGTCCGCGCAGGCGCTGTACGGCATGCTCCGCTGCACCGACGCACGCTGGATGAACCATCCGGACGCCGCCCGCCGCGCCCGGTACAAGCCCTGGCAACTGCGCCACGCCCAACGCGCCGGGCTCCCGGTGCCGGCCACGCTGATCACCACGTTCCCGCAGGCGGCGCGGGAGTTCGCGGCACGCTATCCGGACTTAGTGGTCAAGCCGGTCTCCGGGGCGCATCCGCAGGAGCCGCCGCGGGCCGTGCCGACCAGCCGGGTCGCGCCGGACGCGGACTTCACGGCGGTCGCCTTCGGGCCGACGCTGCTGCAACAACGCGTGGTGAAGCGGGCCGACATCCGGCTCACCGCCGTCGGCGACGTCCTGCTGGCGGCCCGCAAGCCCGTCGACCCGGACGCCCATCCCGACGACGTGGACGTCCGGTTCGCCCCGTCCGTGTCGCCGTGGCTGCCCGCGCCGGTGCCCGCCGGGGTCGCCGAGGGGGTCCTGCGCTATCTCCGTGGGGCCGGACTGGCCTACGGCGCGTTCGACTTCGCGGAGGACGCCGACGGTCTCTGGTGGTTCCTGGAGTGCAACCAGTCCGGCCAGTTCGGGTTCGTGGAGATGGACACCGGGCAGCCGATCGCCGCCACTATCGCCAAATGGCTCGCCGGGGAGGGGGTTTCGCAAGACAGGTATGCGGACACCGCGCCGGGCGCAGCCTGTTGAGGACGCGGGGACCGGCTCGGAGAGAGGAACGTCATATGCGTATCGGACTGCTGGGAACGGGTCCCTGGGCGCGGGCGGTGTACGCCCCCGCCCTCGCCGGGCACCCCGGCCTGGAGTTCGCCGGGGTGTGGGGCCGCCGCCCCGAGGCGGCCGACTCGCTCGCGCGGCCGTACGACGTCACGCCGTACGCCGACGTGGACGCGCTGCTGGCCGACGTGGACGCGGTCGCCGTCGCCCTGCCGCCGTCCGTGCAGGCCCCGTTGGCGGTGCGGGCGGCACGGGCCGGGCGGCATCTGCTGCTGGACAAGCCGCTCGCGCTGTCGGTCGCCGACGCGCGCGCCGTGGCCGAGGCGGTGGAGCGGGCGGGGGTGGCGTCGGTGGTGTTCTTCACCACGCGCTTCCAGAAGGAACAGGAGGCCTGGATCGAGGAACAGGCCGCGGTGGCGGGCTGGTTCACGGCGCGGGCGCAGTGGCTGGGGGCGGTGTTCACGAGCGACAGCCCCTTCGCGGCCTCTCCGTGGCGCCGGGAGAAGGGCGCGCTGTGGGACGTGGGCCCGCACGCGCTGTCGGTGCTGATGCCTGTCCTCGGCGACGTCACCCAGGTGGTAGCGGCGGGCCATGGCCCGGGAGACACCGTGCACCTGGTCCTCGACCACGCCGCCGGAGCCTCCAGCACCGTGGCCCTCAGCCTGACTGCGCCGCCCGCGGCCGCCGGGACCGAGTACGAACTGCGCGGCGAGTCCGGCGTCACCGTCATGCCGACCGCCGCCGAGGACGCCACCACCGCCCTCGCCCGGGCCGCGGACGCCCTCCTGGCCGCCGCCGCGACCGGCCGCCCGCACCCCTGCGACGCGGCGTTCGGCCTACGGGTGACGGAGATCCTGGCGGCGGCGGAGGCCCATCTGGCCGCGGACGCGGAATAGCACCGGGTGCCCGGCCCGCCGACGCGGCGTCGGGCCGGGCCACCAGCGGAGCGGATCTCAGCCCGGAGCCATCCCCCGTGGCGTCGGGACCGGCCTGCGCGCGTCCCGCGACGCGGCCGCGAAGATCCAGCGGTTGGCGGCCAGGGCGTCGTTCGGTTCCGGCAGCGGGCCGCGGCCGTGCCGGCGGGTGAAGTCGTAGGGGGTGCGGATCGTCACCGTCCAGCCCTGGCGGGCGAGTTCGGCCGCCGAGTCGGGGCGGGGCTCGATGGCGAAGAGAGCGAGGAGGTCGATGCCGATGCGGTGGCGAGTGGTGGTGTACACGGGGCTGGAGCGGACCTGGGGCGACTCGACGAGGTCCTTGATCTCGTAGGCCAGGGTGCTGTCCACCGCGCTGAGCCGGTCGATCGTCGCGATGAGTCGTCGTTCGGCCGCCGCCGGCAGATAGAGCAGCAGCCCCTCGGCGAGCCATGCGGTGGGCTCGGCGGGGTCGAAGCCCGCGGCCGTCAGGGCGCCGGCCCAGTCGTCGCGGAGGTCGGCGGCGAGCGTGCGGCGCTCGGTCGCGGGGGTGGCCCGGAGCCGGTCGAGCACCGTCTGCTTGAAGGCCAGCATCTCCGCCGTGTCCACCTCGTACACCACGCAGCCCGGCGGCCAGTCCAGCCGGTACGCCCGGCAGTCCAGGCCCGCGCCCAGCAGCACCACCTGGCGGATGCCCAGGTGCGCGGAGCGCAGCAGATGGTCGTCCAGGACGCGGGTGCGCAGGGCGAAGTACCGGCCGAGCCTGCCCCACAGCGGGTCGGCGTCCCCGCCGGGCACCTGAGCCGGGCGTACCGGCCAGCCCGCCGAGGCCGCCGCCGCGCGCACGAAGTGCTCCGCGAACGGGTCCCGGGCCAGCGCGTCGGGGCGGTGCGTCTCGATCGCGCGGGCCGCGGCCACCAGCAGGGCGGTGCGGCCCACGCCCCGCGCCACCCCCGCGGCCGGTCCGGCGGCCGGGCTCACCGCACCTCCTCGGACTGGAGCACGGGCGCGGTCCAGGCCGCCGGGTCGGCCGCGGTCGTGGTCCGGGCGCCGTACACCACGCGCATGAACCGCAGCACGTCGTCGTACGGCAGGTGCAGGGCGGCGGTGCAGTCCGTCAGTACGGTCACCTGGAAGCCCTTCTGGAACGCCGTGCGGGCGGTGGTGTCCACGCACACGTCGGCGTACACCCCGGCGAGGACCAGGTGGCCGACGCCGTGTGCGCCGAGGTGGTCCTCGAAGCCCTCGCCGAGGAAGGCGTCGAAGCGGGCGCGCTTGGTGAAGACGCGCTCGCCCGGTGCCGGGGCCACCCGGTGGAACTCGGCGCCCCGGGAGCCCTCCAGGCACTTCGGCCGTTTGCCGAGGGCGTGGTCCCGCAACCGCCAGGCGGTGCCCTGGTGTTCGGGGTCGCCGGTGAACCGTACGAAGATCACCTCCACGTCGCGCGCCCGGGCCGCGGCCACCGCCCGGAGGGTGCCGGCGACCGCCGCGTCCAGGACGGTGGGGTCGCCGCCGAAGCGGGCCAGGGCGGCCGGGCCGGTGCAGAAGTCGTTCTGCACGTCCACGACGACCAGGGCCGTCCTCTCCCCCGCCGCACCGGTCATGACCCGCCGACCAGGGCGGCGTCCGCCGGTGTCCCGCCGGTTCCGGGCGCGCCGAGGGCATCGAGCAGGGCGTCGGCCACGTCGGTGGTGGAGTGCCGTCCGCCGAGGTCGGGCGTGGATATGCCTCGCTCGTCCAGGAGCCGCAGCGCCTTCTCGACGGCCTCCACCGCGCCGGCGCATCCGGCGTGCGCTTCCGCGACGCGCGCGGCCGCGCGGATGGTCGCCACCGGGTTGACGAGGTCCCGGCCCGCGAGGTCGTCGGCGGAGCCGTGCACCGTCTGGTACTCGGTGAGGCCCGCCAGCCCGGGAGCGAGGAAGACGTTCTCGGTGCAGCGGTTCTCCTGCCGCCCGTGGCCGAACCGGTCGAGCAGCATGACGTGCATGATGTCGGCCCATTCGTTACCGGCGATCAGCAGCACCCGGTCCGGCAGGCCGTGGGTGACGAGGTTGCGGTTGACCGTGTCCGGCTGCACCAGGTCGATCCGCACACCGAGCCGGCCCGCGAGGTCGGCCACCCAGGCGTCCAGCGCGCCGTCCAGGAGGTGGAACTTGTACGCCATGACGACGCGGCCGATCCGTCCGTCCGGCCACTCCTGCCGGGCCCGCCGCAGGGCGTAGCCGACCACGGCCTCGGTGATCTCCCGGCTGAAGGTCATGGAGCGGGTGATCTCGCCGGGCGTATGCCGGTTCTCGCCGGTGTAGAACCCCTGTGCCTGGTCCCGCACCAGCAGCAGGGAGCGGCCGTCGGCGCCGAGCAGGTCCACCTTGACGGCGCGCAGCCGCTGGCGGACGAGGTACAGGGACTGGGCGTTGACCGCGGTCCGGAAGACCGCCGTCGTGCCCTGCTCGGCGCGGGTGCGGCAGAACCGCTCGTAGTGGTCGGCGTCCTCGGCGGTCAGCTCGCGGATCCGCTCGGTGTCCCCTTCGGCGCGCAGCGAGGCGTAGGAGTGGTAGAGCCGCGGGGAGCGCTCGACCGTCACGGCGCCCGGGCGTCCGGCGGTCAGCGCGCCGAGCACCCGCTCGAAGACGTCCGCGAGTTCGGGTCCGGTGCCCCGGCCCACGGCCAGTCCGATGGCGGGGGCGGCAGGCTCGTGGGTCACCGTGCGCCGCCCGTGGTGAGGTGGTCGCCGGGGATGCCGGACTTCTCGGGGCGGTAGTAGTCACGGATGCCGTCGGCCCACGTGACCACGGGGACGCGGTCGCCGTGGACCGGTTCGAAGGCGTCGAACAGGGCCTCGATGTTGGGGCGCTGGAACCCGATGGCCGTCATCAGGGCGACGAAGTGGGGGCGTTCGACATAGCCGTCGCCGTCCGGGTCGCCCATCGCGGCGAGGGCCTCGGCGAACTCGCTGACGGTGACGTCGAACCGCTGGGGGTCGAGCACGATGGCGTTGAACTCCTCGGGGCTGACCCGGCCGTCGCCGTCGGCGTCCAGTTCGGTGCGCAGGGTGTCCCAGTAGCCCTGGAAGGCCTTGAGCATCCTGCTCTTCACGCTGTCCCCGGCCTCGGGCACGGCCTCGACCACCCGCCTGCCCATCAGTTGGAAGTCCCCGGGATCCAGCACGCCGTTGCCGTTGGCGTCGAACAGGGAGAAGACGAGCTCGACACGGTTGTTCGCCTCGGTGGTGGCCATGGTGTGTGTTTTCCCCTCCGGTCATGCGGTTCGCCAGAACACCACCGGAGCCCGGGCCCGGCGGCCGCTCCACTATCGGCTCGCCACCGGCATCCGGAGAGGAGAAGCCGGCCACGTGCCCCCGAACGGGGGAATTCCCTCCGTCCGGGGCATGAAGCGCCCGGATCCTGGAAACCATCGCGCCCCGGCCGCCGTCTCCTCCTCACGCCCTCCGGCGGCCGATGTCACCCGGCGCCGGCCACCCCCTCGGCCCAGAAGTTCATCCGCTCCCGTACGACCGGATATCCCGCCGTGGCGAAGTGCGCGGCCATCGGGAAGTTGGGCTGGTCGGTGGCGGCGGCGATGAACTCGGCGCCCTGGTCGGCCAGGAAGTGGGTGCACTCGGCGAGGAGGTCGTAGGCGTAGCCGTGACCGCGCCGGCCGGGGACGACGCCGATGAAGCCGACGCAGGGGCCCGAGGGGTTGTGGCCGGGTATGTGGATGCCGACCGGTTCACCGCCGCGGGTGCGGGCGATCTGCCACCAGGAGCGCGGCGAGGGCAGCCAGTGGAAGAGGTCGAGTTCCTCCTGGGCGGCCTGCTCGACCCCGCCCTGGGCGATGGCCCGGCGGGCGTGCGCGTCGAGGGTGTCGGAGTGGATGCGGCGCAGCAGGTCCAGGAAGACGGCGTCGTCCGGTTCCGGGGTGAAGACCAGCCGGCCGGGGCGTGCGGGCAGGCCGAGGTCCGGGGTCCAGCGGTAGATGAAGCGCTCGGCCAGGGGCGCGTAGCCGGCCTCGCGCGCGACCGCGGTGCGGATGTCGGCCTCGGCCCGCAGCCGGGGCTCGGCGCGCCAGCCGGCGGGCAGGTCGAGTTCGAGTTCCTCGGGGTGCCAGGGGGCGCTGCGCAGGAGTTCGGCCCCGGCCGCCTCCTCGCCCTCGGCGACGTCCAGCCAGTTGATCAGCAGCGGCTCGGTGTCCTCGGGGCGGCCCCACCAGGCGGCGCGGGCCACGGTGCGGCCCCCGCGCAGGGCGACGCGCTGCCACTCGGGGCGGAAGCGGACCAGCCGGTGCCGTTCGGCGAAGGCCAGCGGGTCGGGCATGGTGTCGAACAGGTGCGCACTGCTCGCGTCGAGCGTGCGCATGACCAGGTCGGTCATGAATCCTCCGGGATACGTGCCGCGAAGGACCTCGCGGCGGGACGCGCTCCCGGTCAGGCCTGGCACACCCGGGTGACGGGGAGGGGGGAGCGCATGATGACAGCGGCCATGACACTCGCCTCCTTCGTCCGTCTCGGGTGTGCGGCCCCACGCTAGGCGGGCCGCGGCACGGGTGTCCACCGGTTTTCCCCGCCGCCCCGGCGGGGACCGTCAGCGGGCGCCCTCCTCCGGTCCGCGGCGTAGCGTGGGCTTGTGCCATCGGTGCGCGGCTGGTCGTCGCGCGGGAGCCCGGAGGATCGCGGCTGGTTGCGGGGCGCGCCGCCACCGTGGTGGATCCGGCTGCTGCCGGTGCTGCTGCTGGTCGCGGTGACCGGCGCCGCGACCGTCACCCCCCACGCCAGCGACCTGGGCTTCCTGCTGGGCGCGATCCCGCCGCTGGCCGTCCTGTCGTACGGGCCGCTCGTCACCGCCCTGCTGGGTGTCCTCGTGGTCGTGTCCGTGAACGTGCCGGCGACCCATCTGAATCGGCCCGGCAACACCGATCTGCTCACCATCGTCTTCGTCGCGCTGCTCAGTGTGTTCGTGTCGTTCGTGCGCAGCCGCCGCGACGCCCAGTTGAAGGTGGAGCGGGCGATCGGCGAGGCCGTGCAGCGGGCGGTGATGCCGCCGCTGCCCGAGCGGGTCGGGCGCGTCGGCTGCGCGGGCTTCTACCGGGCCGCCGAGGACGGCACGCTGGTGGGCGGGGACTTCTTCGACGTGCGCGAAGGCCCGTACGGCGTACGGGCGCTGATGGGCGATGTGCGCGGGCACGGGCTGACGGCGGTGGTGACCATGGTGTCCCTGCTGGGCGCGTTCCGGGAGGCGGTCCTGGACCAGCAGGACCTGGAGTCGCTGGCGGGCCGGCTGGACCGCCGTCTCGCGGTGGACGCGGCGGGCGCGCCGGACGGTGAGCTGTTCGCGACCGCGGTGCTGGTGGAGTTCCCGGCCGACGCGCGCACGATGCGGGTGGTGGCCTGTGGTCATCCGGCGCCGGTCCTGCTGCGCGAGGGCGACGCGCGGGAGATCACCGTGACGCCGGGGACCCCGCTGGGGATCGGCCTGGTCGGGGCCGATCCGCCGAAGGAGGTCACGGTGCCGCTGGAGCCGGGCGACCGGCTGCTGCTGGCCTCCGACGGCGTCTGGGAGGCGCGCGACCGCTCCGGGGGCTTCTACCCGCTGCCGGACCGGCTGGCCGCCCTCGCGGACACCGCTGCCGGCGCGCTGCCCGCCGCCGTGTGGGCGGACCTCGCGCGGCTGCGCTACGAGGTCCGCGACGACGCCACCATGCTGGCCCTGGCGCCGGACCCGGGCGGCCCGCCCGCCTGATCCCCGGCTGTGCTCGGCCCCGGCGTACGCGGCGCGCGAGCGCGGGTCGCGCGCTCGGCCTCGGCGCTCTCGCGGGCCAGAGGGCGGGTGCGATCCCTGGAAGACCTCGCTGGAGCGGAACGACGGAACGACGCGAGACATCGACCGGGACAGCGACGAACTCCACAGTCAGCGCGTGAATCGACTGCCGTCACGCTCGTATCACGCGACTCTCTGGCCCGGAACTCTCGGAAGGGTGACGCACCCCCGTCGGCCGGCCGACGAACCCGCGCACGGGGTGCGAACACGTCGACTCAAACGCCAGGCCGCGCCACCCCTTCCGCCGCATAGAAATATCTACGAGCATGCAAATGCCGGGTTGCGGTGCGGACGCACCGAGTGCCCGAGAACGTGCGGAGCAGTGCATGACGAACACGATGTGGATGCGGGGAGTGGAATGGCTGGCGGCAGCGGCGGCGGATCCACGCGCGTGCAAGTGGGAGTGGGACCACGGGGAGGGGATCGCGCTGCTGGAGGCGGGGCGCTTCTGGGACGTGCTCAGCGTCCCCGAACGGCTCGGACTGCTCACCCTTGATCTGCTGTGGCGCCCCGCGCTGCCGGTGCCGGGTCCGACCCTGGTGGACCTCACGGCGGGCCGGGTCGGCTTCTTCCTGCCGCCGGACCCCGCCGGGGGCTGGATCGGCGCGGGGCTGCGCTATGCGACCAGGGGCTCCTGGGTCGCCGTGCCGCCGCCCTACCGGCCCGCCCGCTCGCTGGAGTGGCTGGTGCCGCCCGACGGCACCGGCACCCTGCACTCCCCCGGCACCCTGGAGGACGCGCTCCAGCAGGCCAACGGCACCCTGGCGGTCCTCGCCGCGCCGCCGCGCGGGCAGCGGGAAGGGTAGGGGAAAGAACGCGCGGGGCCCCGACCGGCCCCCCGTCCCGGTCGTGCCCCGCGGGAAATGAACCTACGTGCGACGCGCGGTCCGTACCAGCGCACCGGTGCCCGGCACGACGCGCGTAGCACTCACCGGTGCACAGCCGCGTCCGCTTGGTCCGGGTTCGCCGGGCCGAGGCCGGGGACGGGGAGTTCACCGGTGACGAGATGGGCGAGGACGACCTCGTACAGATCGGTGCCCCCGGCCAGCAGCCGCCGCTCCAGGACGGGTTCGGCGGCCCGCACGTGCTCCCGCACGGTCTGGGCGTGCACCCCCCGCGCCGTCGCGGCGGGCCCGGCGTTCGCGTCGGCGGCCAGCCAGGCGCGCAGGGTGCCGCGCAGATCCCGGCCGTCGTCGTCGAGGCGCCCGAGCAGGCCCTCGGCCCAGGAGCGCAGCGCGTCGCCGCCGAGCAGGTCCGCGAACGCCACGGGCGTGGCGGGGGCGTGGCCCTCGGGGTCGTACGGGCCGTGTGCCGCCTCGGTGTTGAGCGCGATGTGCGCCACGGCGCGGACGGCCAGCGCGGAGAAGTCGGCGCCGAGCAGCGCGGCGACCCGGTCCATACGGGCGCGCACCGTGTTGCGGCTGACGCCGAGCACCTTGGCCGCGCTCACCGCGGTGAACTCCAGCCCCAGCCGGGTGGTGGCGAGCAGTTCGGCGCGCACGTGGTACGGCAGCGTGTCGAGGGGGCGCAGCACGGCGGCCGACCAGGCGTGCAGCGCGGCCGGGTCCATCAGGCGTGCGGGGCGGGTGCGTTCGGCGTAGACGGCGGTCCGTTCCGGGCTGAAGCGGGCCACGGCGAGCGCGGTGACGGCCTGTCCGTAGGCGGTGGCGGTCAGGGCGAGGCGCTGGCGGGGGCTGCCGCCGAGGTAGGTGCCGGGCCGGCGGGCGACCAGGGAGCGCAGCCGCTCCCCCACCTCGGCGTCCGGGCCGAGGACGATGACGTGCTCGTCCATCGCGGGGCAGCGCACCACGAGCGCGCCGCCGCTGGTGGCCGTCCCGCATTCGTCGGCGAGCCGGTCGCGTTCGGCGACGGTGCCCTCGATGACGTACACGCGGGCGGTGTCGTTCTCCAGCAGTCCGGGCCACAGTCCCGCGGCGACCCGGCGGGCGGAGACGGTGTCCTCCACCATCAGCAGTTGCAGGATGGCGAGGCGCAGGTCGGCGGTGGCCTGCCGCAGCCGGTAGCCGGCGTGGGCCAGCTCGCGCTCGCGCAGGAGGAGTTCGAGCACTCCGGCGGTGTGGCCGAGGATCTCCGTGGTGTGCCGGTCGAAGGGCTCCGAGCGGGCCACGGCCAGTACGGCCGAGGCGGCCGGGTCGGGCCGGGGGTGCCGTATACCGACCAGGCGCACGTGCCGGGCGCCGTCCTCCAGCGCGGCGGCGGAGACCCGGCCCGCGGCCACGTCGGCGACGACGGCGGCGTCCAGCGGCAGCCGCCCCCCGGCCCCCGTCTCGGCCCCGGCCTCGGCGAGGAGGGCGCCCCGCGCGTCCTGGAGGCGCACGGACGCCCCGGTGCCGCGGGCGAGCCAGGCGACCAGCCGGTTCAGGTCGCGGCCCGCGGGGCGCAGCTGGTCGAGCAGCTCGCGTTCCCAGGCGCTGTCGGTCCCATACGGCTGCCGGGACACCGGCTCCTCGTCCGCTCGGCGGGCCACGTGTCCCTCTCCTGTCATCCCATGTCGGTCTTGATGCTCGCAGCGGGACGTTACCCGACAGTTCACTTCCCCGTCCCCTCGGGCCGGACATGGCTCCGCCGGCGGCCCGGGGGGGGTGGGGCCACCGGCGGAGGCAACGCCTCCGGAGCGGGGGAAAGGCTCCGAACGGCTCAGGGTTCGAGTGCCCGGAATCCCCGGGTGTACACCAGGGAATTTTCCGGGGAGCGCCAGAGGCGCCGCCCGCGTCGGCTCCGGGTACGGCATAAGCTCGGCGAATGGCGAAGTACTTCGACGTGCACCCCGAGAACCCGCAGGCCCGCAGCATCGCGCAGATCGCCGACGCGGTGCGGTCGGGGGCACTCATCGCATACCCGACCGACTCCTGCTACGCGCTCGGCTGCCGGCTGGGCAGCCGGGACGGCATGGACCGCATCCGTGCCATCCGGCAGCTGGACGACCGGCACCACTTCACGCTGATGTGCCGGGACTTCGCGCAGCTCGGGCAGTTCGTGCGGGTGGACAACGACGTCTTCCGGGCCGTGAAGGCGTCCACGCCCGGCAGCTACACCTTCATCCTCCCGGCCACCCGCGAGGTCCCGCGCAAGCTGATGCACCCGAAGAAGAAGACCGTGGGCGTGCGCATCCCGGACCACGTGGTCACCCAGGCGCTGCTGGCCGAGCTGGGCGAGCCGCTGCTGTCCAGCACGCTGCTGCTGCCGGACGAGGAGGAGCCGATGACCCAGGGCTGGGAGATCAAGGACCGCCTCGACCACGTGGTGGACGCGGTGGTCGACTCCGGGGACTGCGGCACCGAGCCGACCACGGTGGTCGACTTCTCCGGCGGCGAGGCGGAGATCGTCCGGCGCGGCGCGGGGGACACCGCACGGTTCGAGTGACCGGCGGGGCGGTACCGCCGACGGTGACGGCGGGGCCGGTACGGCGGACCGGTCGCGAGGGAGTGGATCTTGCGTGGCAGCATGAGAGCCGCCCGCAGCGGCCCGCGCGTTCTCGCAGGACATCCGGCGTACCCGCGACACCGCGGGGCACCCGCCGCCCGCCCACCCTTCCCCAGGAGGCCTGTCACCATGACCGACGTACAGGGAGCATCCGTCGACATCACCACCGAGGACGGCACCGCCGACGCCTACCTCGCCCATCCCGCGGACGGCGAGCCGCACCCGGGCGTCCTGTTCTACCAGGACGCCTACGGCCTGCGCCCCCAGCTGAGGTCGATGGCCGACCGGCTGGCGGCCGCCGGGTACACGGTCCTGGTGCCTAACGTCTTCTACCGGCACGGCAGCACCCCGATCGGTGAGCTGCCGGAGTTCATCGACCCGGCCGCCGACCCGACCATCTGGCAGCGCATCGGCCCGGTGATGAGCGCCCTCACCCCCGAGCAGTGCAGGCGGGACGCGGACGCCTATCTGCGCTTCCTCGCGGACAACCCGTTCGTCGCCGACGGCCCGGTCGCGCTGACCGGCTACTGCATGGGCGCCCGGCTCGCCCTGCGCACGGCGGCCACGCATCCCGGCCGGGTGGCCGCGGCGGCCGGTTTCCACGGCGGCAAGCTGGTCACCGACGCCCCGGACAGTCCGCACCGCGGCGCCGGGGACGTCACCGCGGAGCTGTACTTCGGCTTCGCCGACCAGGACGCCTCCATGCCGGCCGAGCAGATCCGGGAGCTGGAGCAGGCGCTGGACGCGGCCGGCGTGCGGTACACGTCCGAGGTGTATCCGGGCGCGCGGCACGGCTTCACCCAGGCCGACACCCCCGCCTACGACCGGCAGGCCGACGAGCGCCACTGGTCGGCCCTGCTGGCTCTGCTCGACCGCGCCTTCTGAACCGCCGGCCCGCAACGAGAAGGTCCCGCCCCCGGCCTGCGGCCGGGAAGCGGGACCCTCGGGTTCAGGTGGTGCGGGTGATCAGCTGGTCGTCAGGGACGTGTCGTCCACGAGGAAGCTGGTCGCCAGCGAGGAGTCCTCGACGCCGTTGAACTTCAGGGTGACCGTCTGGCCCGCGAGGGACGAGAGGTCGAGGCTCTTGAGGACGTAGCCCGAGCTGGCGTTCAGGTTCGAGTAGGTCGCCAGGGTGGTGGAGCCGGCGGTGACCGTCAGCTTGTCGTACGCGGTGCTCGTGCTGGTCTCGGCGGTGTCGACGTACAGGTAGAAGGACAGGGTCGCCTTGCAGCCCGTGGGGATCGTCACCGACTGGGAGACGCTGTCGGTGTGCGAGGTGCCGTAGCCGTCCATCCAGGCGTAGTACGAGCCGCCGTGGGCCGGGGCGCCGGTGTCGTTGGTGATGACGCCGCTGCTCGCGGTCCAGCCGGTGTTACCCGACTCGAAGCCCGGGTTCGACAGCAGCTGCGAGGAGGAGCAGCCGCCACCGCCGGTGGTGCTGACGGTCCAGGAGAAGGTCGCGGTACCGGTCGCGCCGGTGGAGTCCTTCACCGTGACGGTGGTGCTGAAGGTGCCGGCCGCGGAAGGCGTACCGGAGATCACACCGGTGGAGCTGTTGATCGACAGGCCGGTCGGCAGGCCGGAGGCGCTGTAGGTCAGGGCGCCGGTGTTGGTGCTGCTCGCCTGGACCTGGAGGCTGACCGCCGTACCCACCTTGGAGGACTGGCTGCCCGGGTTGGTGACCGTCACGCCGCTGCTCGGCGGGTTGATGTGGGCACCGACGTTGATGCCCGCGAAGGCGTTGCCGACACCCGCGTACTGCGTCGAGTTGGTGCCGTACAGCGCGGCGGCCGCGTTCAGGGCCGCGGTGCGGGCACCGGCGTAGTTGGTGCTGGACGTCATGTACGACGTCAGCGCCTTGTACCAGATCTGCAGGGCGGCGGCCCGGCCGATACCGGTGACGGCGACACCGTCGGAGGTCGGGCTGTTGTACGTGACACCGTTGATCGTCTTGGTGCCGCTGCCCTCGGAGAGCAGGTAGAACATGTGGTTCGCCGGACCCGACGAGTAGTGCACGTCGAGGTTGCCGACGCCCGAGTACCAGCTGTCCGCGGACCCGCCGTCCTTGCTCGGCTGGTCCATGTAGCGCAGCGGGGTGCCGTCGCCGTTGATGTTGATCTTCTCGCCGATGAGGTAGTCACCGGGGTCCGCGCTGGTGTTCGCGTAGAACTCCACGCCGGTACCGAAGATGTCGGAGGTCGCCTCGTTCAGACCGCCGGACTCACCGCTGTAGTTCAGGCCCGCGGTGTTGGAGGTGACGCCGTGGCTCATCTCGTGGCCGGCGACGTCCAGCGAGGTCAGCGGGTCGTTGTTGCTCGAACCGTCGCCGTAGGTCATGCAGAAGCAGCTGTCGTCCCAGAACGCGTTCACGTACGAGTTGCCGTAGTGGGCGCGGGAGTAGGCGCCGACACCGTCGTTCTTGATGCCGTTGCGACCGAAGGTGTTCTTGTAGAAGTCCCAGGTCTCCTGGGCACCGAAGGCGGCGTCCGCGCCGGCGGTGGCGGCGTTGGTGTTGGTGCCGTCGCCCCAGGTGTCGCTGGTCTGCGAGAACAGGGTGCCGGTGCCGGAGGTCCCGTGGTTCAGGTTGTACGTCTTGTGGCCGCCGCGCGTGCCGTCGGTCAGGGTGTACGACGAGCCCGACTGGGTCGTGGTCAGCGAGACCTGGCCGCTGTAGTGGGTGTTGCCGACGCCGGTCTGGATGCCCTGGTACCGGTACAGCTCCTTGCCGGTGGTGGCATCGGTGATGACGTGCAGCTGGCTCGGCGTGCCGTCGTCCTGGAAGCCGCCGATCACGGTCTCCCAGGCGAGCTTCGGGGTGCCGTTGCCGGCCCAGATCACCTTGCGGGCGCTGTCGGTGGAGGGCTTGGCGGCGTCGAGGGCCTTGGCGGCCTTCAGCGCCTTGCTCTCGGCGGACGCCTTGGTGAAGGTCGCCGTGGTCGAGGAGACCTGGATCTTGTTCTTGTTGTTGTACGTGGTGGTCACGGTGCCGGCCGCCAGCGAGGCCGGGGGCGTGTGCACGACGAGGTCGCCACCGAGGACGGGGAGGCCGTCGTAGGTGCGCTCGTAGCGGGTGTGCAGCGTGCCGTCGGCGTCCTTGATGACGTCCCGGACGACCAGCTTCTCCTTGGCGCCGAGGCCGAGGGTGCGGGCGGTGTCGGCCGTCTTGTCCTGGGCGCTCTGGACCAGGGCCTTGTGCTGGGCCGGGCTGAGCTTGGCCTCGAGAGCGCCGGTGCGCAGGGGGCTGAGGTGGTGCGCGGCAGGCGCGGCGGTCGCCGGGACAGCCTGCATGCCAACGGCGAAGAGGGCCGCGGTGGAGAGCAGCGCGGCTCCGACCGTGGCCCGCTTGGAGAGACGTCCCTGGGGAAGACGTCCACGAGAAAGGGCTCTGTGGGGTGTCACTCTTACTCCTCCTGCGTAGGCCGCCGGGTCGCGGCCTGTGACAGACCGGACAGCCGGGTCTGGTGTCCGGTGGGTTGTGCTGTGCGGGACCGTGATCCGTATTGCGCTTCGTGGGGGATCAGCGTGCGCTGGGAGAATGACAGCCTTGACCCGTCCATGTCACCAGATCAAAAGCCAATCGAGGGTTTTCCCTATGATGTTGCTGTGCGCTCCCTCGGTGGCCAATTCATGTTCATGAAACAAGGTTTGGGGCGACTGCGACGCGGGGCTCCGCCCTGGGAAGATCGGTTCATGGCGGATGACGAGGCACGGGCGATCTTCGACCGGGCAAGGGTGCGTGGATGCGCCGCTCGGCCAACTCCCGGAAGGCGAAGGGGAACTCGGGCCGGGCGTCGGGACGTCGGATACGACGGCCGCGTGGCCCGGGCCGTGGAACACGGTCGTCCGGCCGGATCCGCACACCGGAGGCCGTGAGCTCGCGCCATCGCCCCCGCACCGTCAAAAGGCCCGTCAACTTCACTCGACCGCCCATGGGAGGGCGCATGACGCACGGCACCGAACCGACGCACCGGCTGGTCCGCACCGAGAGCGGCCGGATCCATCTCGTGGAACAGGGCAGCGGGCCACTGGTGCTGCTCGTGCACGGGTTCCCGGAGTCCTGGTACTCGTGGCGCCACCAGTTGCCGGTCCTCGCGGCGGCCGGGTACCGGGCGGTGGCCATCGACGTGCGCGGCTACGGCCGTTCCTCCAAGCCGGCCGCGACGGACGCCTACCGGCTGACCGAACTCGTCGCCGACAACGTCGCGGTGGTGCACGCGCTCGGCGAGGAGTCGGCGGTGGTCGTCGGCCATGACTGGGGCTCCCCCATCGCCTCGGGCTCGGGCCTGCTCAGGCCGGACGTCTTCCGGGCGGTGGGCATGCTCAGCGTGCCGTACACCCCGCGCGGCGGTCCCCGGCCCACCGAACTCTTCGCCCGCATGGGCGGGGAGGACGAGTTCTACATCTCCTACTTCCAGGAGCCGGGCCGCGCCGAGGCCGAGATCGAACCGGACGTACGCGGCTGGCTCGCGGGGCTCTACGCGGCCCTGTCCGCCGAGACCATGCCCGGGCCCGACGAGCCCGCCCCGTACTTCGTCAGCCCCGGCGGCACGCTGCGCGAGCGGTGCCCCGCCGACCGGCTGCCCGGCTGGCTCGGCGAGGCGGACCTCGACTTCTACGCGGGGGAGTTCGAGCGGACCGGCCTGACCGGACCGCTCAACCGCTACCGGAACATGGACCGCGACTGGGCTGACCTCGCCGACCACGACGGCGCCCCGCTCACCCAGCCGTCCCTCTTCATCGGCGGTGTCCTGGACGTCACGATGTCCTGGCTGTCCGACGCCGTCAAGGCGTTCCCGGCGACCCTGCCGGGCCTGGTCTCCTCGCATCTCCTCGACGGCTGCGGCCACTGGGTCCAGCAGGAACGCCCCGAGGAGACCAACCGCCTGCTCCTCGACTGGCTGGCCGGACTGCCCCGCTGAAGCGGGGATCGCCGGACCGGCACACCCCGGCCCCGAACGCGCCTTCCGCTGCGGGCCGTTGAACCGAACCCCGGCCTCCGGCCGCTGGTCGGCGCGTTGTTACGGTGCTCCGCGTGTCTGACTCCTCTCGCGATACCGCACAGGGCGCCGGCTGGGGCTCGGCCGAGCCGGGTGCCTACCGACAGTTGATGCCGGCCCGTGTCGAGAAGCTGTCGTGGCTGAACCCCAGAGTGCTGTGGGCCGCCCGCAACGGCGTGCTGGCCTCCTGGTTCGGCGACCCCACCGGCCGTACCCGCGGCCGGTGGGTGGCCCGGCGGGAGGCCGCGGGGGTGCCCGCCGACAAGGTGTTCCGGCGGGAGGTGCCGGACACGTTCTCCTTCATGGTCATCGGGGACACCGGCGAGGGCGGGGACTCCCAGTACGCCGCCGTGCCGGGGTTCCTGAAGGCGGGCCGGGGCACGGAGTTCGCGGTGCTCGCGAGCGACGTCATCTACCCGGTGGGCAGCGCCGACGACTACGAGGACAAGTTCTTCCGCCCGTACCGGGACTACCCGGCGCCGATCTACGCGATACCCGGCAACCACGACTGGTACGAGGACCTCGGCGCCTTCATGCGCGTCTTCTGCGCCGACACCCCGCCGCCCGCTCCCGCGCCGAAACCCCGCCCGCTCGGCCGCGCCTGGTGGCAGGCGCTGCTGTGGCACCGGCCGCGCCCGGCGGACGGACAACGCCTGAACAAGGCCCGCAGGTTGCGCTCGGCGCCGGGACAGCAGGCCGAGCAGCCCGGCCCTTACTGGGCGTTGGACGCCGGGCCGGTGCGGATCATCGGCATCGACACCGGGCTGCTGGGCACCCTCGACGCCGAACAGGGCGCCTGGCTGCGCGAGGTGTCCCGGGGCCCGCGCCCGAAGATCCTGGTGACCGGCTCACCGCTGTACGTGGACGGCGAGCACCACCCGTGCCCCATCGACGGCGGCGGCACGGTGGACGACGTCGTCCGGGACCCGGAGCACCACTACGTGGCCGCGATCGGCGGCGACATCCACAACTACCAGCGGTACCCGGTCCAGGTGGACGGCCGCACCATCCAGTACGTCGTGTCGGGCGGCGGCGGGGCGTTCATGCACGCCACGCACACCATCCCGCGGGTGTCGGTCGGCGGGGTCACCGAGCGCGACTTCCGCTGCTATCCGCTGCGCGGGGACTCGCTCGCGTTCTACAGCCACCTGTACGCCCGCCGGCTGCGCCTTCGCCGCCTCGGGCTCAGCGAGTCGGAGGCCACGGCGGTGATCGCCGAGCGCCTCGGCACCGAACCCGGCCGTGCCCCGGGTCCGGGCACCCGCGTCACCCGGCGCGCCCGCCTGGTCGCAAGCCTCCTCGGCGCCGGCGGCCGCCCCGACCGCACCGCACGCCTGCGGCTGCCGGTGCGGAAGATGTACACCCAGCTCTTCTCGCCGTCCTCCGTCACCTACACCCCGCCCTTCTTCAAGTCCTTCCTGCGCCTGGACGTCGACCCGCGGGAGATCCGGATCCGCTGCTTCGCGGCGACCGGCAACCGCGCGCAGGAGCTGGACCCGCCGGTGGAGGACGAGGTCGTCGTCCCCCTGAAGTGACCCCGCCGGACGGCCCGGGCCCCACCGCCGAAACGGATCACACGGTTGTCACACTCGGGTGCCACACTCGACGAGGCAGAACCGTGTACGACCGCTGGAGGAGCCCGTGCCGTCCACCCCACGCCCGCTGCGCAAGCTGGGCTTCCTCACGATCGGCCTGTTCGATCCGGCGGATCCGGCACGGGGCCACGAGTCCACCCTGGAGATCATCGAGCTGGGCGAGCGGCTCGGCTTCGACAGCGCCTGGGTCCGCCACCGGCACCTCCAGTACGGCATCTCGTCCCCGGTCGCCGTCCTCGCCGCCGCCTCCCAGCGCACCCGCCGCATCGAACTGGGCACCGCGGTCATACCGCTCGGCTGGGAGAACCCGCTGCGCCTGGCCGAGGACCTGGCGACCGTCGACATCCTGTCCGGCGGCCGGCTGAACCCGGGCGTCAGCGTGGGCCCGCCGGTGCACTACGACCAGGTGAAGGAGGCCCTGTACCCGGACACCGCCGACGCCGAGGACTTCGGCCACGACCGGGTACGGCGCCTCCTGGACCTGGTACGCGGCAAGCCCGCCAGCGACTTCAGCGGGACCGAGGGCTTCGAGGTCTTCAGTGACGTGGTGCAGCCCCACTCCCCCGGGCTCGGCCGGCGGCTGTGGTACGGCGGCGGCAGCCTCGGCTCCGCGCGCTGGGCGGGCGCGCACGGGATGAACTTCCTGACCAGCAGCGTCGTCAAGGCGGAGGATCCGGAGGGGCCCTACGACTTCGCGCGGACACAGCGGAACCTCATCCGGGAGTTCCGGGCGCACCACCCCGACGGGGAGACGGCCCGGGTCTCCCAGGGCCTGGTGGTGATACCCACCGACTCGGCGACCCCGCGGCAGCGCGCCAAGTACGCCGAGTTCGCGGCCGCACGGCTGCCGCGCACCACCGCCCCGCAGGGCCCGGCGCGGCTGCTGTTCGCGCCGGACCTGGTCGGCACCTCGGCGGAACTGGCCGAGCGGCTGCGGGCGGACGTCGCGTTCCAGGAGGTCGACGAGGTGGCCTTCGCCCTGCCGTTCACCTTCGCGCACGAGGACTACGTACAGATCCTGACCGACATGGCGACGAAGCTGGGTCCCGCGCTCGGCCGGCGGCCGGCGGACTGCGCCGTACCGGCTCACCAGCGGCCCGCCTCCCGTCCCGTGCCGCCCCTCCGGTTGATCACCGCTCGCCCTATCCGTGAGGCTGGGAGGACGACACCGCCCAGTGGAAGGTCCCCCCGTGAACGGCATACCGGTACACACGCTCAACGACGGAACGACGATCCCCGCCCTCGGCCTCGGTACCTGGCCGCTGGACGACACGGCGGCCGAGGAGGCCGTACGCGGCGCCCTGGGCCTCGGCTACCGGCTGGTGGACACCGCGACGAACTACCGCAACGAGACCGGCGTGGGCCGGGCCCTCGCGGACGGCCCGGTGCCCCGCGAGGAGCTGGTGGTGACGACCAAGCTCCCGGGGCGCCACCACGGCTACGAGGAGACCCTGGCCTCCTTCGAGGAGTCCCGGCGGCGCCTCGGCCTGGAGTACGTGGACCTGTACCTGATCCACTGGCCCAACCCCCGGGTCGACAGGTACGTCGACTCCTGGAAGGCGATGATCAAGCTGCGGGAGGACGGTCTGGTCCGCTCGATCGGCGTCTCGAACTTCACCCCGGAGCACGTCGTGCGCCTGGAGAAGGAGACCGGGGTGCTGCCGTCGGTGAACCAGATCGAGCTGCACCCGCTGTTCCCGCAGGAGGAGCTGCGCGCCTTCCACGCGGACCGGGGCATCCTCACCGAGAGCTGGAGCCCGCTGGGCCGGGGCGGCCATCTGCTGGCCGACCCCGAGGTCACCCGGATCGCCCAGGAACACGGGGTGAGCCCCGGACAGGTGCTGCTGCGCTGGCACATCCAGCTGGGGGCGCTGCCCATCCCGAAGTCCGCCGACCCCGAGCGGCAGCGCGCCAACCTGGACGTCTTCGGCTTCGAACTGGGCTCGGACCAGATGGCCGCGATCGCCCGGCACGCCCCGCGCAGGCTCGGCGGGGACCCGGAGACGCACGAGGAGTTCTGAGACCGCCGCGCGAGGGGTACCCGGGGTCCGTGAGGCGGACGCACGGAAGGAGCCGCACGTGGCAGCGGAGGACCGGCTGCGGACGTACCGCGGCAAGCGCGACTTCGGGCGGACCCGGGAGCCCGCGGGCGGCACCCGGGAATCCTCGGGCGGACAGCCGGCCGAGGAGGGCGAGCGGCCGCGGTTCGTGGTGCAGATCCACGACGCGCGGCGGATGCACTTCGACTTCCGGCTCCAGGTGGACGACGTCCTGAAGTCCTGGTCCGTGCCGAGGGGCCCGTCCGCCGAGCCCGGCGACAAGCGGCTCGCGGTGCCGACGGAGGACCACCCGCTGGCGTACGAGGACTTCGAGGGCGTGATCCCGAAGGGCGAGTACGGCGGCGGCACGGTGATCGTGTGGGACCGGGGGACGTACGAGCCGCTGAGCCACGACCGGCGGGGGCGGCCGGTCGACTTCGCCGAGTCGCTGGCGCACGGGCACGCCACGTTCCGGCTGCACGGCGCCAAGCTGCACGGCGAGTACGCGCTGACCCGCTTCCGGGGCAGGGACGGGGAGGACGCCTGGCTGCTGGTGCGCAGGGGCCCGGCGGGGAAGGCCGGGCACGGCACCCCCGATCCGCGGCGCGCCCGTTCGGTGCGCACCGGGCGCACCCTCGCGCAGGTCGCGGCGGACGGCGGCGAGGGCTGACGGTCCGGATTCCCCGATTCCGGCCCCGCCGGGCGCCGGGGGAGCCTATGTTCGCGCCGACATCCTTCGCTGCCTTGGAGGCATCCGAATGCGCACAGCACTGCGCGGCGCCGCCCTGATCTGCGCCGTGACCGCCGCCACCGTACTGACCTGCGGGAGCGCCGGGGCGACCCCCGCGGGCCCCGGCGTGACGGCCCGCACGATCAGTGAGCGGACCGTCGGGGGCACCGACTACACCCTGCGGGAGATAACGATCCCGCCCGGCCAGAGCACCGGCTGGCACTTCCACGACGGCCCGCTCTACGGCGTGGTGCGCCAGGGCACGCTGAGCCACTTCGACTCCTCCTGCGCCCCGGACGGGGTGTACCGGACGGGCGCGCCGGTGCAGGAGCCGGCCGGGGCGGAGCACGTGCACATAGGCCGCAACCTGGGTGACACCCCGGTCGTGCTCGACGTGCTGTACGTGCTGCCGCACGGCTCCCCGTTCTCCGAGGACGCGCCGAATCCCGGCTGCTCCTTCCAGTAATCGGCCGGTCAGGCGTCGGGGAGCGGCTGTTCGGCCCAGATGGTCTTGCCCGCGGCCGTCTGCCTGCTCCCCCAGCGCTGGGTGAGCTGCGCGACCAGCAGCAGTCCCCGGCCGCCCTCGTCGTAGGCGTGCGCCCGGCGCAGGTGCGGGGAGGTGGAACTGGTGTCGGACACCTCGCAGATGAGGGCGCGGTCGCGGATCAGCCGTACCTGGATGGGCGGTTCGCCGTAGCGGATGGCGTTGGTGACGAGTTCGCTGACGACGAGTTCGGTGACGAACGCGCTCTCCTCCAGCCCCCAGGCGGCCAGTTGCTCGCCGGCGGCCTGCCGGACGACGGCGACCTGGGCGGGGTGGGCCGGGACGTCCCAGGTGGCGACGCGGTCGGCGCCGAGCGCGCGGGTGCGCACCAGCAGCAGGGCGACGTCGTCGCCGGGCTGGTCGGGCAGTACGGCCTTGAGGACACCGTCGGCGAGTGCGTCGAGGGAGTCGGCCGGTGCCCCGATGGCGCGGCGCAGCGCCTCGTCGGCGTCGGCCGGGTCCCGGTCGCGGTGCCCGACCAGGCCGTCGGTGAAGAGGGCCACGACGGAACCCTCGGGCAGCTCCAGCTCCGTCGCCTCGAAGGGCAGTCCGCCGATGCCGAGCGGCGGCCCGGCGGCCAGGGGCACGAACTCGGCGCCGGCGCCGGGCAGGACGACGACCGGGGCCGGGTGGCCGGCGGCGGCGAGCGTGAGCCGGCGCGAGACGGGGTCGTAGACGGCGTACACGCAGGTGGCGCCGAACTCCTCGACCTCCTCGCGGCCGTTCTCGGCGGCCAGGTGGGTCACCAGGTCGTCGACGTGGGTGAGGAGTTCGTCGGGCGGCAGGTCGACGTCGGCGAGGGTGCGCACGGCGGTGCGCAGCCGGCCCATGGTGGCCGAGGAACTGATGCCGTGGCCGACCACGTCGCCGACGACCAGTGCGACCCGGCCGCCGGAGAGCGGGATGACGTCGAGCCAGTCGCCGCCGATGCCGGCCTGCGAGCCGCACGGCAGATAGCGGTGGGCCACCTCCAGCGCGGCCTGTCCGGGCAGTCCGCTCGGCAGCAGGCTGTGCTGGAGGGCGAGCGCGGTGGTGCGTTCGCGGGCGAAGCGGCGGGCGTTGTCGATGCAGACGGCGGCGCGGCTGGTCAGTTCCTCGGCGAAGACGGCGTCGTCGGGGCCGTAGTCCTCCGGGTGGGCCAGGCGGACGCAGACCGCGACACCCAGGGTGGTGCCGCGGGCGCGCAGCGGTACGGCGATCATGGAGTGGACGCCCTCCCGGTGGGGTCGGCCCTCGGGTGCGCGCTCGTTGCGGTCCGCGAGCCAGGCCCGGAAGCCGGGCTCGCCGGCCTGGCTGAGCACCGCGCGGCCCTCGCGCAGCGCGCGGGCCGGCGGGGAGAGGAGCGGATAGACCTGGGTCTCGCCGACCCGCACGGCCACCCCGAGGGCGACCGGCCGGGTGGAGCCGTAGGCGACGCGGTGCAGCTCGGCGTCGTCGGTGGTGAGCATCAGGGGCTCGTCCGTGCCGAGCACCCAGTCGAGCAGGTCGACGGTCGCGAAGTCGGCGTAGCGCGGCACGAGGATCTCGATCAGTTCCTCGGCGGTGCGCACCACGTCCAGGGTGGTGCCGATGTGGGTGGCCGCCTCGT
The DNA here is from genome assembly GCF_040706415.1 of Streptomyces sp. NPDC048106. NCBI lineage: Bacteria > Bacillati > Actinomycetota > Actinomycetes > Kitasatosporales > Streptomycetaceae > Streptomyces > Streptomyces sp. NPDC048106. The sequence continues at coordinate 63,724 of NZ_JBEZND010000046.1, forward strand.
TGAGCAGGGTGAGGCGGCGTCGGGCCCAGTACTGCTCGCTGCTGTCGTAGGCGGCCATGGCGACCGCGGTCTGAGTGCCGGTGGCGTCGTGCAGCGGCCACATCTCCAGGCTCCAGAAGTGCTCCCGGTTCAGCGCGGGCGCGGCGGCGAAGCGCTCGTAGCGCACGGGCCGGCCGGTCCGGGCGACTTCGCGGAGATGGCGCAGAAGGCCCCGGTTCTCCTCGGTGTCGGCCACGGTGTCGGGGAAGAACCGGCCGGTCAGCACGGTCTCGGGGACGCCGAGGATCCGGCACGCGGCGGCGTTGAGGCGCAGGTAGCGCTGCCGGAGGTCGAAGACGGACATCGACATGGACGCCTGTTCGAAAGCCTGCGCGGCGAGCGCGGCACCGGGTGGTTCGGCCGTGACGGCATAGCCCGCGGGCCGTCCGTCGCCGCCGTCGACGGGGCAGACGGTGACGGCCGCCTCGACGCAGTGGCCGTCGCGGTGGCGCAGGGCGAGGGTGGCGTACCGCGTCCCCGCCCGCGCGGTGAGGGCTTCCCCGGGGAGTTCCCCGGCGAGCAGGTCGGCCGCCGGGCGGCCCACCACCTCCTCGGCCGGGTGCCCGGTGAGCACCCGCGCGCCCTCGCTCCACCCGGTCACCCTGCCCCGGATGTCGATGACCGCCATGGCGGCGACACGGTCCATAAGGCCCAGAATGATCCGATTGTCGCGGCTCCTCAAGCGCGGGGGCCGCGACCCGGCTCAGGCCCGGTGGGCGCGCAGGGCGGCGAGGGCCTTGTCGGCGTGGGTGTTCATGCGCAGCTCGCTGCGGACGATCTCCAGTACGGTGCGGTCCTCGGCGATGACGAAGGTGACGCGTCTGGTGGGCGCGAGGGAGAAGCCGCGCCTGACCCCGAACCGCTCGCGGACCGTGCCGTCGGCGTCGGACAGCAGCGGCATGCCGAGCGTGTGCCGCCCGGCGAACTCCCGCTGCTTGTCGACCTCGTCGCCGCTGATGCCGACGGGCCGGGCACCGAGCGCGGCGAACTCGGCGGCGAGATCACGGAAGTGACAGGCCTCGGCGGTGCAGCCCGGAGTGAGGGCCGCGGGATAGAAGAAGAGGACCACGGGGCCGTCGGCGAGCAGTTCGCCGAGGCGGCGGACGGTTCCGGTCTCGTCGGGGAGGGCGAAGTCCTCGGCCTTGTCCCCGACGCCGATGCGCCCGCTCATGGCCGGGCCTGCGCGACTGCGAGGGTGCGGACCGGAGCGGCGGGCGGCGGGAGCGGGCGTTCGCGGCGGGGCAAGGTTCCTCCTCGGGTGGGCCTGCCGCCGGATATTACCGGGCGGTAGACCGCGGGGCGGCCCGTTCGCACGAGCCCTTCACACGGCTTCTCCCCGACGCTCAGCCCTCGGCCGGGCCCTGCCCCTCCCGCCCCGCCTCGGCCGCGGCCGAGTACGCGAGGAAGTCGTCGACCATCCGGTGGAACAGCGCGGCCAGCTGCCGCAGTTCCTCGGGCCGCCAGCCGTCCAGCGCGAGCTGCATCTCCCCGGCGCCGGCCTCCCGGAGCCGGCCGACGGCCAGCCGGCCGGCGTCGGTGAGCCGGATCCGCTGGGCGCGCCCGTCGTCGGGGTCGGGCACCCGGGTGACGTATCCGGCCCGCTGGAGCTGCTGCACGGTCCGGGTCACGTGCGAGGCCTCCACACCGAGGCGGTGGGCCACCTCGCCCGGCCGCAGCGGCTCGCAGTCGGCGATCTGCCGCAGCAGCGCCACGGCGGCCCGGTCCAGCGGCACGTCGGCCAGGGCGCGCAGCCGGTCGTGGTGCCGGGTGCGCGTGCCGAGGTAGGTGATGCGGGTGAGGGCGCGCTCGATCTCGGCGACCTCCGGGGAGGCCGCGGGCGGGCCGGACGGCGAGGGCGCGGGCATGTCTCCGAGTCTACGCGGACATTGCGCGACTCAACCTTTTCGTCCCGGCGGGTCCGGCGGCACGATCCGAGCCGCTCCGGCACGCCCGCGCGGTCCGGCGCACCCCCGGCAGGCCAGGGCGCCGAGACGCCGGGCGCCCGGTCTCCGGGACGTCCCGGGCCGTGCCAGGGGACACGGAAACGGCATGGTGAGGGCCGGTGACGGCAAGGCTGGGCGGCGTGATCACGGTTCGTGGTCACGAGATCGACAGCCGGAGGTTTCCATGTTCCGACGGGCCCTCAAGAGCGTTCTGCCGGCCGCGGCCGCGGTGCTCGTACTGCTCCCCGTGACGGCCGGTGCCGCCGCGGCGAGCGGTGTCGCCGCGCACCCGGCGGCGGCCGCCGCCACCGCCCCGCGGCACCACGTCCGCACGCATCCCTACTTCACCGGCCGGGTCGCCACCCATCGCGTCCGGCTCAACGTCCGCTCCGGTCCGGGCACCGGCTACCGGGTGGTCGGCCACCGGCACACCCGTGGGCTCGTCTCGGTCAGCTGCAAGACCTACGGCTCCCGGGTGCACGGCAACCACGTCTGGTACCGGCTCCCGCACCGCCGGGGCTACGTCTCCGCCCACTACGTGACCACCGGCCGGTACGTCCCCTGGTGCTGACCGGCACCCACCGCACCATCCGCTGACCGCCGAGGGCCTGTCCGGGAGCCGCGTCCCGAACAGGCCTTCGGCACGAGGGTGCTTGACCCGGCCCATACCTCGTCCGGTGTTGCAGCGAGCGTCCGACAGGGAAGCCATTCCGGCAACAGGGGCGAAACGCCCATAGGGGAATGGGAGTCGAGGAACGCACGATGCGGCACCCCCAAGGATCGACCGCGCCGGACGAGTCGCTGGTGGTGAGACTGCGCGAACTGAAGGACCGTACGGGGCTGAGCCTGGCGGCGCTGGCCGCGCGCACCCCCTACAGCAAGTCCGCCTGGCACCGCTACCTTTCGGGCGGCAAGCGGCCGCCGAAGCCCGCCGTGGAGGCCCTGTGCCGGCTGGCCGACGCCGACGCCGCGGCCGTACTGGCGCTGTGGGAGGCGGCCGACGACCCCGCTCCCCCGGGCCCGCCCGCGGAAGGTCCCGGCGGCCGGCGCGCGTCCCGGCTTCCGCTGTGGATCTCGGTGTCGGCGCTCGCGCTGTTCGGCGCGGCGACGGCGGTGGCCGCCGCCGTGGCCCTGTCCGGGCGCCCGTCAGTCACGCCCACGGCCCGGTCCCTGACCGGGGTGCCGCACTGTCACGGCGCCTCCTGCCAGGGAGAACTGCCCGACAGCTCCGTGTGCGCCCGGGACGCGCAGACCAGGAGTTCGATCACCGACCGCGCCTATGCCGTACGGCTGCGCTACTCGCCGTCCTGCGGCACCGTCTGGTCGGAGGTGCGGGTGCGCGGCCCGCGGGCCCGGGAGGTCTCGGTGCGGGCCGGCGACGACATCCTCTCCGCGCGCTATCCGGCCGGTGACGTCACCGGCGTCAACAGCCCGATGCTGTCGGTGGGTTCGCCCCGGGGCGTGGAGGCGTGTGCCGAGGTGGGCGGGAAGGTGGCGTGCACCGGCCTGGACGCGGACGGGCCGCCGGCCACCGGGGACTGACCGGGAGCGGGAGCGGTGCCGGAGGACCGGCGGGAGCCGGCGGGCACCCCGTTCAGGGGAACCGGTGGCCGAAGGCGCGTGCGGGGGCCGGGAACGGTCGACACCTTCTGCCGTGACCGCCGTGACCCTGCCGTTCATCGCGCCGATGCTCGCCACCCCCGGCTCGCTGCCGCCCGCCGCGCAGGACGCGCGCTGGGCGTACGAGACCAAGCAGGACGGGCAGCGGGTGATGGTCTACCTGCCCGGGGACGGCACCCTGGTGCTGCGCGCCCGTTCGGGTGAGGTGATCACCGGGGCGTATCCCGAACTGGCGCCGCTCGGCGGCGCGCTCGGCGGCACCCCCGCGGTCCTCGACGGCGAGGTGCTGGCCCTGGACCCGGACGGCCGGGCCGACTTCCAGCTCCTGCAGAGCCGGATGGGCCTCGCCCACGCGCCCGCGCGGGCCGTGCGCCGGGCCGCGCGGGTGCCGGTGCACCTGGTGGTGTTCGACGTGCCGTACCTGGCCGAGCCGCTGCTGCGGCAGCCGTACGCGCGACGCCGGGCCCGGCTGCTGGAGCTGGAGCTGTCCGGGCCGTACTGGTCGACGCCCGGCGCGGTGACCGGGCACGGCGCCCAGGCGCTCGCGGCCACCCGGGAGCACGGACTGGAGGGCCTGGTGTGCAAGCGGCTCGACTCGGTGTACGAGCCCGGGGTGCGCTCGCGCGCCTGGATCAAGATCCGCAACCTGCGCGCCGAGGACGTGATCGTGGGCGGCTGGCTGCCCGGCAAGGGGCGGCTGACCGGGCTGCCCGGCGCGGTGCTGGTGGGCCAGCGGGACACGGCCGGCCGGCTGCGCTACGTCGGCGGGGTGGGCACCGGCTGGAGCGAGGCGGAGCGGACCCGGCTCGCGGAACTGCTCGCGGACGCGGCGAGCGGGCACTGCCCCTTCGAGCCGGCGCCCCGCCTGCCGGGCGCCCGCTGGGTGCTGCCCCGGCTCGTCGGCGAGGTCAGCTACAGCACCCGTACCCGGTCCGGGATGCTGCGTCAGCCGTCCTGGCTGCGGCTGCGTCCGGATCTCGCCCCAAAGGACTCGGCGGCGGACCTCCCCGCGGAGCCGGGATGAGGTCCGAAGGTCTATCGTGTGCGCATGCCGGTTCCCGAACTGATCCGAATCGTCTCCCGTGACTCGCCCATGGCCCTGGCCCAAGTCGCGCGGGTCCGTGCCGAGTTGGCCGCCCTGCACCCGCGGCTGCGCACCGAGGTCGTCCCGGTGAAGACCACCGGCGACAAGTGGCTCGGCGATCTGGCCCACGTGGAGGGCAAGGGGGCGTTCACCAAGGAGGTGGACGCGGCGCTGCTGGCCGGGGCCGCGGATCTCGCGGTGCACTGTGTGAAGGACGTGCCCGCCGACCGGCCGCTGCCCGCCGGGACGGTGTTCGCCGCGTTCCTGAAGCGGGACGACATCCGGGACGCGCTGGTGCACCCGGGCGGGCTCACCCTGGACGAGCTGCCGGACGGCACCCGCGTCGGCACCTCCTCGGTGCGCCGGGTCGCCCAACTGGCCGCGAGCCACCCGCATCTGGAGTGCGTGCCGTTCCGCGGGAACGCCAACCGCAGGCTCCAGAAGCTCGCCGACGGCGAGGCGGACGCGCTGCTGCTCGCGGCGGCCGGGCTGGAGCGCATCGGGCGGACCGACGTGATCAGCGAGATCCTGTCCCCGGAGACGATGATGCCGCCGATCGGCGCGGGCATCCTCGCCCTGCAGTGCCGGGAGGACGACGCCGGTCTGATCGACGTGATCAGCGGGCTCGGCGACCCGGACACCTACCGGGAGGCGACGGCCGAACGGATGTTCCTGCATGTGCTGCAAGGGCACTGCAACAGCCCGATCTCCGGGTACGCGCGCGTGGACGGCGGCGGTGAACTCTCCCTGCGGGCCTGCGTGTTCACGCCCGACGGCAAGACCCGGCTGCACGCCCACGAGTGGGCGGGCCGGCTCGACCCGGCCACGCTCGGCACCTCGGTCGCGGTGGCGCTGCTGCGGCAGGGCGCGCGGGAGATCATCGACGGCATCCCGCACTGAGCGGGGCGCGGGAGCAGGGCCCGGAGGGCGCTCAGGCGGTGCCGGGCTCCGTCTGCTCCTTCAGGAAGGCGCTGACCTGGTGGGCCAGGTCGCCCTGCCCGGGGCCCACGGGGGTGGCCTGCGTGGTCGCCTCCTGGACGCCGGTGCCGCCGGCCCACAGCCGGCGGTCGGTCCACTCCTCGTCCACCCGTAGCTGCACCTGGACGTCCACATGGCTGAGCGCGGCCTCGGGGGCGGCGGCGTAGACGACTGCGGTGGCCCGGCGCAGCGGATAGACGTCGAAGCCCTCGATGAACTGCGAGTTGCGCCAGTCGATGAACGCGCCCTCGCCGTCCGGACCGACCCTGACGTCGACCTGTCCGTCCTCCAGATGGACGCCGAAGTGCCGCGTGCCGCGGTTCTCGATCGTCACCCGGATACTGAAGTACGTCAGCCCGGCCGCGGCGTCGTCGCGTCCGCGAGGCGGTTCGGCGGCCTCCAGGCGGTGGACGCGGACCCGCAGACCGGCATGCTCCTCGTACTCCTGCCAGTCACCGACCACGTTCGGCTCGTACACAGTGCCCCTCTCGACCCCCGAGTGTCTATCTGTGGGCTCAGCGGACTGTCAAATGAGCGGAATACGCCGTGCCCGCAGGGTTCGCCCGCTTTGATCGTTGATCAAGCGCTGCCCAGGAAGAATCCCTCCGGGCCCTTTTCCGGCGGCCTACGGCGCGTGCCGCACATCACGTTCCCGGCAAGATCACCGGGCCAGCCGGCCGAGCAGTGAGGACGCCGCGGTGATGCCGAGCGCGGCGGCGATCACCAGCACCCCGAAGTCGGCGCCGAGATGCGCCGGGGTGCCGAGCAGCAGCCCGCGCAGCGCGTCGACTTGGTAGCTCAGCGGGTTGAACTTGCTGACGGCCTGGAGCCAGCCCGGCATCACGGAGACGGGATACAGGGCGTTGGAGCCGAAGAAGAGCGGCATGGTGATCGCCTGCCCGAAGCCCATCAGCCGGTCGCGGCTGAGCACGATGCCCGCGATGGTCATCGAGAGGCAGGAGAAGAACACGGAGGCGAGGATCACCGCGAGGGCGACGCCGAGCAGTTTCAGCGGGTTCCAGGTGAGGGCGACGCCGAGCACGGCGGCGATGACGATCACGACGATCGCCTGCACCAGGGACTTCACGCCGGCCGCGAACGCCTTGCCGGTGATCAGCGCCGAGCGCGGGGTCGGGGTGACGAGCAGCTTGTTCAGGATGCCCGCGTCCCGCTCCCAGATGATCTGGATGCCGTAGAAGATCGCGATGAACATGGCGGACTGGGCGATGATGCCGGGCGCCATGTAGTCGATGTAGGGGATGCCGCCGGTGGGGATCGCCCGGATGCGGGTGAAGGTCTGACCGAAGATCAGCAGCCACAGGGCCGGCTGGACCGCGCGGGTGTACAGCTCGGTGCGGTCGTGGCGCAGCTTCTGCAGTTCCACGGTGCACATGGCGACCACCCGGGCGGGCAGCAGCCGCCAGCCGGCGCGGGGCACCGGGGGGCTGAGCAGCAGTGCGGTGTCCTTGCCGAGGGTGCGGTCAGCCGACGCGGCGCGCGGTGCGGCGGGTGCTTCGGACTTCACGGAAACCTCCTCCGGTGTTGTCGTCGAGGCCGCTGCCGGCGACGTCACGGAAGACGTCCTCCAGCGTGGGCAGGGTCTCGGTGCCCTCGCGTTCGGCGAGGCCCCGGCGCAGTTCCTCGGGGGTGCCGAGGGCGCGGACGCGGCCGCGGTGCATCAGGCCGACCCGGTCGCAGTACTGGTCGGCCTCGTCCATGTAGTGGGTGGTGACGAGGACCGTCATGCCGGTCGCTTCGCGTACGGCGGTGATGTGCTCCCACACGCCGGTGCGGGCGATCGGGTCCAGGCCGATGGTCGGCTCGTCCAGGATCAGCAGCCGGGGGGCGCTGACCAGGGCCTGGGCGAGTTCGAGGCGGCGGACCATGCCGCCGGAGTAGGTGCCGGCGAGCCGGTCGGCGGCCTCGGAGAGATCCACGGCGGCGAGCGCCTGGTCGACGCGCGCGGCACGCTCCCGGCGCGGCACGTCGAACACGCGGGCGAACAGGGCGACGTTCTCGCGCCCGGTGAGCCCGCTGTCGGCGGACAGCTGCTGCGGGACATAGCCGAGCAGGCGGCGCACTTCCATGCGTTCCCGGGCGGCGTCGTGCCCGAAGACGCGGACCATGCCGGCGGGGACCGGCAGCAGGGTGGTGAGGCAGCGGATGGCGGTGGTCTTGCCCGCGCCGTTCGGCCCGAGCAGCCCGAAGACCTCGCCCTCGCGGACGGCCAGGTCGAGGCCGTCGACGGCCTTGGTCTCGCCGAAGGCGTAGGTGAGCCCGGTGCAGCTGACGGCGTCCGCGGGGGCGGGGACCCCCGCCGGGTCGGCGGCTGCCGGTGCCGGGGTGGCGGACGTGTCCGCCGGGTCGGTCGTCATGATGGCGTGCCCTCCGTCCAGGGTCCCTCCGGAGCGGGCCGTGCCCCGGCCGGCGTGGTCACGGGTTCCTCGGTCTCCGCGTGCAGCCGGCCCGCGAGTCTGCGCAGGGCCGGGAGGGCCGCGCGCAGGGCCGTGAGGTCGGCCGCGTCGAGGCCGTCGAGGTGCCGGCCGACCAGCTCGGCGCGGCGGCGGTGCCAGTCCTCCAGGCGCTTCTCGGCGGCCCCGGTCAGCCGCAGCCGCGCGGCCCGCCGGTCGGCCGGGTCCGTCTCCCGGACCAGGTACTCCTCCCGCACGAGCTGGTTGACCAGCGTCGAGACGGAGTTGCCCGCCAGGTGCAGTTCCCTGGCCGCCTCCGAGACGCCGATCCCCGGCCGGGACTCGACCAGGCGCAGCAGCTCCACCTCGGCACCGCGCAGCCGGGGCCCGGTCAGGCCGCCGCGCAGCCGTCGCCGGATCAGCCGCTGGATGCCGACGAGCGCGTCGGTCAGTTCCGCCGGGAAGGTCTCGGGCGCCACGGGCGGAACCTCGCCGCCGGGCCCTCGTATCGCTTCGTCTTCCACGCCCGAAGATTACCTCTGCTACAGAGGTAATCACCCGTCGAGCGACCCCAAAAGGCGGTCAAGATGACTGGCGATTTGCCTGATATCGGGTGAATTGTTTCGTGGTGTCCGTCAGGGGGAAAACCCACCTTGTGCTTCGGACAGGAGGCACTTCCGTGGGAGCCGACCGCCGGGCGGCCGGACGCCCCAGTGTCCTTCCATGACCAAGCGCGCCTCCCACGGTGTCTGTCCATCCGGCACCGGCGAGAGAGGTGCGCGCAATGCCTGTCAACGGCAGCACCAAGCCCAGGTCCCACCCCCATCCGCACGACGACGCGCCGGACACGGGCAAGTCCTTCGAGCGGCTCGCGGAACTGCCCGACGGCCCCGAGCGCCGGGCGCTGCGGGACGAACTGGTCCGGCTGTGGCTGCCCATGGCCGAGCGGATCGCCGTACGGTTCCGCGGTCGCGGGGAGTCCCTGGAGGATCTGTACCAGGTGGCCGCGCTGGGCCTGGTGAAGGCCGTCGACCATTACGACCCGGCGCGCGGCCGCGCCTTCGAGGCGTACGCGGTGCCGACCATCACCGGTGAGATAAAGCGGCACTTCCGGGACCACATGTGGACCCTGCACGTGCCCCGCCGGGTCCAGGACCTGCGCAACCGCGTGCGTACCGCCGTGAAGGAACTGTCCCAGTCCACGCCGGGACGGCCGCCCACCGTGGCCGAGATCGCCGCGTACACCGAGCTGGACGAGGACGAGGTGCGCACCGGGATGGAGGCGCTGGAGTGCTTCTCCGCGCTGTCGCTGGACGCCGAGGTGGCGGGCACGGACGGCTACGCCCTCGGGGACTCGCTGGGCGGGCCGGATCCCGGCTACGACCTCGTGGTGGACCGGGCCGCCGTCAAGCCGTGTCTCGCGGCGCTGCCCGAGCGCGAGCGGACCATTCTCTACCTGCGGTTCTTCCGCGGGATGACGCAGAGCCGGATCGCCCAGCAGCTCGGTATCTCGCAGATGCACGTGTCGCGGCTGCTCAGCGGGTGCTTCGACCGGCTGCGGGAGGAACTGCTGTCGGAGGCGCGGTGAGGGCCGGGCGCTCGGCCGATCCCTGTGAGCCTCTCCGGGTGCGGGCTCCGTGTCAGGCGGAGCCCGGCCGGCCCGGGGCGGGCGGGCCCGGTACGGGTTCCGTGTCACCGCCGGGTGTCTGGGCGGGGCCGTGCCGGTCCAGCGCCTCTTCCAGTTCCGCGCTGATCTCGGGCGGGATCTCGCCCCGGCGGCCCCAGATCAGGACCAGCTCGGCGATGTAGCGCAGCCTGATGTTGGTGTGCTGGGAGACGTCCCGCAGCACCTGCCAGCCCTGCTCGGGGGTGACGCGGCCGAGGGCCACCATCATCCCGATCGCCTGGTCCACGACGGCGTGGGAGGCCACGGCCTGCTTCAGCTGGTCGACCTCGGCCCGCAGTGCGGCGATCTTGTCCGGCGCGCTCTCTCCCATTCCTCCATCGTGCGCACCGGCCTGTCCCCGTGCCACCGGGGGTACTCGACAGGCGCCCCACCCGTTTCCGGTTGGACACTGGAGCCAGACCGGTGACCCCCGGCTTCCGAGAGCAGGACACGAGCGCCATGAACCGAGAAACCCCTGTGAGCGACGGAGCGAGCGGCGACCGACACGGGCCGCGCGGGCGGGAGGTCGTCTCCTCGCACACCGTCTTCGGCGCACCGTGCTGGGTGAGCCTGACCAGCCGTGACCTCCAGGCCACCCAGGACTTCTACACGGCCGTCCTGGGCTGGCGCTGGCGCGGCGCGAAGCTCGGCGAGCACTTCCGGGTCGCGCTCGCGGACGGGGTGCCGGTGGCCGGCATCGCCGCCGTGGCCTCGATGTGGCAGATGGCGGTGGCGTGGACGCCGTACTTCGCGGTGCCGGACGCGGACGTCGCGGTGGCGCGGGCGCGGGAGCGTGGCGGCACGGCGGCGGTCGGACCGCTCTCCTTCTCGCCGGGCCGGGCCGCGCTGCTCGCCGACCGTGACGGGGCCACCTTCGGGATCTGGCAGGGGGAGCTGGTCGCCAACTGGGAGGCGTGGCGGCGGGCGGCGCCCACGTTCATCCGGCTGCACACCCGCAACGCCTTCGACTCCGCGATGTTCTACGGCGAGATCCTCGACTGGGCGTCGGGGAAGCCGGGGTGCTGCGAGGTCGAGTACGACGGCGACGAGGTCGTGCTGCGCAGCCAGGGGGACGCCGTGGCGCGGATCGACTCGGGCGCGGTGGAGGCGGCGCCGGACCCCTCCGTACGGCCGCACTGGCAGATCCACTTCGCGGTGGCGGACGTGCCGGGGTGCGCGCGGGCGGCGGAGAAGCACGGGGGCAGCGTCCTGAAGGAGGACGAGACGGAGGCGATCCTGCGGGACGCGGACGGCGCCCAGTTCACGGTGATGTCCAGGCGCCCACGCTGATCCTGCCCTCACTCCCCGGCTGCTCCCCCGCCTACCGCCCCGCCTTCGACGGACGCGTCAGCAGGACCAGGCTCCGGGCCTCCGCGCGCAGCCGCGTCCCCGCCTTGTGTTCCCGTTCGTCCACGAGGTCGTCGGCACCCGTGTCGACCAGTGTCGTCCAGCGTTCGCCGAAGGTGTCGTCGGGAAGGCGGAAGTCCACCGGTTCCCAGTACCCGTTGAGCAGGAGCAGGAAGGAGTCGTCCACCAACCGCCGCCCGTAGGGGTCCCGTTCGGCGATCGCGTCGCCGTTGAGGAACACGCCGACGGAGTGCGCGTCCCCGCGCTGCCAGTCGCGGTCCGTCATCTCGCGGGCGTCGGGCCGCAGCCACATGAGGTCCGGCAGCGGCTGTTTCGCGTTCGTCACGGTCTCGCCCCGGAAGAAGCGGCGCCGGCGCAGCACGGGATGGGCGGCGCGCAGCGCGATGAGGTTCCGGGTGAAGTCCGCGAGGCCGCGCTGCTCGGGGGTCAGGTCCCAGTCCACCCAGGAGATCTCGTTGTCCTGGCAGTACGCGTTGTTGTTGCCGCGCTGGCTGCGTCCGAGTTCGTCACCGTGGCACAGCATCGGGATGCCCTGGGAAAGCAGCAGGGTGGCAATGAGGTTGCGCTGCTGACGGGCCCGCAGTGCGAGCACGGCGGGGTCCGTGGTGTCCCCCTCGACGCCGCAGTTCCAGGACCGGTTGTGGCTCTCCCCGTCCCGGTTGTCCTCCCCGTTCGCCTCGTTGTGCTTGTCGTTGTACGACACCAGGTCCCGCAGCGTGAACCCGTCGTGCGCGGTGACGAAGTTGACGCTCGCCCGCGGCCGGCGCCTGCTGTGCTGGTACAGGTCGGAGGAGCCGGTCAGCCGGGAGGCGAACTCGCCCAGGGAGCCGGGCTCGGCGCGCCAGAAGTCCCGTACGGCGTCCCGGTACCGGCCGTTCCACTCCGACCACAGCGGCGGGAAGTTGCCGACCTGGTAGCCGCCCTCCCCCACGTCCCAGGGCTCGGCGATCAGCTTGACGCGGCTGATCACCGGGTCCTGCTGGATCAGGTCGAAGAACGCCGAGAGCCGGTCCACCTCGTGGAACTGCCGGGCCAGCGTGGCCGCGAGGTCGAACCGGAAGCCGTCGACGTGCATCTCGGTGACCCAGTACCGCAGCGAGTCCATGATCAGCTGGAGCACATAGGGGTGCCGCATCAGCAGGCTGTTGCCGGTGCCCGTGGTGTCGTAGTAGTGCGCCCAGTCGCCGTCCACCAGCCGGTAGTACGAGGCGTTGTCGATGCCCCGGAAGGACAGGGTGGGGCCGAACTCGTTGCCCTCGGCGGTGTGGTTGTAGACCACGTCGAGGATGACCTCGAGGCCGGCCGCGTGCAGCGCCTTCACCATGGCCTTGAACTCGTTGACCTGCCGGCCCCGGCTGCCGAAGGCGGCGTAGGCGTTGTGCGGGGCGAAGAAGCCGATCGTGTTGTAACCCCAGTAGTTGGACAGGCCCCGGTCCTGGAGCACGCCGTCCTGGACGAACTGGTGCACCGGCATCAGCTCCACCGCCGTCACCCCGAGCGAGGTCAGGTGCTCGATGACGGCGGGATGGGCGAGGCCGGCGTAGGTGCCGCGCAGCCGTTCGGGGACGTCCGGGTGGGTGCGGGTCAGCCCGCGCACATGGGCTTCGTAGATCACGGAGTCCGCGTACGGGGTGCGCGGCGGTCGGTCGTCGCCCCAGTCGAAGTACGGGTCGGTGACCACGCCCAGCATGGAGTGCCCGGCGCTGTCGGCGGGGGCCGGCCCGTCCGGTGAACGCTCGTACAGGGAGGCGTGGTTGTCGATCTGGCCGTCCACCGCGCGCGCGTACGGGTCGAGCAGCAGCTTCTTCGGGTTGCAGCGGTGGCCGAGCGAGGGCTGCCAGGGGCCGTGCACCCGGTAGCCGTAGCGCCGGCCGGGCCCGACGCCGGGCAGATAGGCGTGCCAGACGAAGCCGTCGACCTCCTGCATCCGGACGGACCGCATGGACTTCTTGCGGCCCGTCTCGTCCACGAGGATCAGGTCGACCCGCTCGGCGACCTCGCTGAACAGCGCGAAATTGGTGCCCTGCCCGTCGAAGGAGGCGCCCAACGGGTAGGGCTGCCCGCTCCAGACGGGCAGCCCTTTCCGGGGGGTGCGGGCGCTCACCGGCTGCCCTCCAGGGTGTCGTCACCGGCGGGCGCGGGCGCGGCCAGGACGGCCACCCGATGCCGGCGCGGCTCTTGCAGGCCCGTGCTCAGGAACGGCTCCGGCGGCAGTGGCACCAGGGGCACGCGCTCGCCGGCGCGGGCGCGCTGCGAGAACCAGATGATCTTGCTGCCGGTCTCGGCGGCGCAGCAGCCCCAGCCGTCGCTCATGGCGGCGATGTCCACGAGAGCGGCCCGCAGGTCCTGGTCCGGGCGCAGTTCGGGGTCGTCGTCGCCGAAGGCGGTGATGAGGTGCTGCCCGTTCCACCACATCTCGATGGACGTGTGCTTGTCACTGGCGTGCTGGTCGATCGCCCGCAGCAGCAGTTCGGCGCCGCGGCAGACGGGGACCACGAGATTGTCGAGGTCCCAGTGGCGGAGGTGGGCGGCCAGGATGCGGCTGACCTGTCCCACCCGTTCCGGGCTGACTTCCACGTCGAGGTGGTAGTAGCAGGGCACTGCGGTCTTCATCGTCGCTTGCTCCTCACCGGCGAAGCTCTCGCTCCCCTCGCCCTGTCCGGGAGGGATCCCGGACACACAGCGTGAGCGGTGATCGCTTCTGAGTCATCTCCAACGGTGGGGCCACTACGCCATTCGTGCAACACGATCACACCTCGCCCCTCATGGTTGAAGATCCAACAAGACGTTGCGTCGTCGCACGTGCACCATGAGTGAAAGCCTCGATCGCCGTAACGGTGCCGCGCCCACCCCTGCGCGAACGCCACCCGACCGTCGGGAACGCGCCCAGTCGAGAGCGTGGAGGGTGGAGAGGGCCATGCTGCTACCCGCCAAGGCCGAAGTGGCCCGGCAGTTGCGGCGTTACCGGACGTGGGAGCGCGTGGCGCTCGCCTCGCCGTACGACCGCAGGGTCCGGGCCACGTTCGAGGACTCGGGGTACACCTTGTGCGTTCTGATGGGCAAGCGCTGCGCCCGCGAGGCGGCGGACGCGGCGGAGCGCTATCTGCGCACGAGTCCGGTCACCTACCTGCGCGAGCAGGACGGAGGGCCGATGTCGCGCCGTTCGGTGCGAAGGGCGCCGGCTTCGGAGCGGCGTTCCACGGCGCCGAGCCCCTGAGCTGGCACCGTACAAGGCGTTCCCTTCGGGGACCGGCACGGGCCGGCCCCGCTCTCGGATCGCGAAGCCGTGCCGGTGCCCGGCTTCGCGCACGGCGGAGGTGAAATACATGCGCAGGACCCCGGCCATCGGCCGTGTACCGGTACGTGACGTCCGGCCGGCCGTGGAGTGCGGCAGGCGCCCGGCGAAGGCGGTGGCCGGGGAGACCTTCCAGGTGACCGCCACCGTGTTCCGGGAGGGGCACGATGCCATCGGTGCCAATGTGGTCCTGCGCGATCCCAGGGGCCGGCGCGGCCCCTGGACCCCGATGCGCGAGGTGTCCCCCGGCAGCGACGTGTGGGGCGCCGAGGTCACCCCGGACGTGACGGGCCGTTGGACCTTCCGGGTGGAGGCGTGGAGCCATCCGCTGGCGACGTGGCGGCACACCGCCCTCGTCAAGGTGCCGGCCGGGATCGACACCGGGCTGGTCCTGGAGGAGGGCGCCGAGCTGTACGAGCGTGCCGCCGCCGGTGTGCCCAAGGGCCCGGAGCGCGACCTGGTGGCGGCCGCCGCCCGCGCGCTCGGCGACGACTCCCTCTCGGTCCACGAGCGCCTCAGGCCCGCGCTGTCCCCACGGGTGCGGACCGTGCTGGACCGCCATCCGCTGCGGGAACTGGTCACCGCCTCCGATCCGATGCCGCTGCTGGTGGAGCGGGAGCGGGCCCTGTACGG